>DATGIA010000080.1:0-13166 GCA_035307465.1 Steroidobacteraceae bacterium | reverse complement strand
ATCGGCCGGCCGGATCGGCGCATGGTCGGGCAGCGCGTGGCCCTCGACCTCGATGCCGTAAGAGCGCAGCATGTTGAAGAACCTCTCCGGATGTCCGATGCCGGCCACTGCATGCACGCATGTGCCGGCGAAGGATTCGAGCGGGCGCTCGCGCCCACCGCGCAGCGCCACGGCGGCGCACGCCTCGAGCCGCATGCTGAGCGCACCCTCGATGAGCGCGCGCCCACCGTTCACGACGATGCCATCGGCCGCGGCGAGTCTCTCCCGGCCCTCGCGCAGCGGCCCGGCCGGCAGCAGCCAGCCGTTGCCGAAGCGCCGATCGCCGTCGATGACGATGATTTCGCAGTCCCGCTCGAGCGCGTAGTGCTGCAGGCCATCGTCGCTCACGATGAGATCGCAGCCGCGGTCGATGAGGAGTTGGGCCGCCGCCGGGCGACGCCGCCCGATCGCGACCGGCATCCCGGTGCGGCGCGCCAGCAGCAGCGCCTCATCGCCCACCTCGGCCGGATCGGCATCGGGGGCGACGAGACGCGACCGGCGCACCGAGCCGCCATAGCCGCGCGTGACGATCCCGGGACGGTAACCGAGCTCGCGCAACCGGCCGGCGAGCCAGCTCACGAGCGGCGTCTTGCCGGTGCCGCCGACGCTCAGATTCCCCACGACGACGACCGGGCGATGCAGGCGGCGCACCGGGCGCAGATGGCGCGCATAGGCAAGACGCCGGGCGCGCGCCAGGGCTCCATAGAGCAGCGACAGCGGCATCAGCCACCAGGGCGGCGCCGGCCGCTCGTACCACACGCGATTGAGCCACTGCGCGGCCGACATGCCGTGCTCGCACGCCTCAGGCGTTGAACTGCATGCCGTGCAGCGCGGCGTACAGCCCGCCGCGGGCGATCAGCTCCGCATGGGTGCCCTGCTCGGCGATCGATCCGCGCTCGAGCACGATGATGCGGTCGGCGCTCTCGATCGTCGACAGACGGTGCGCGATCACCAGCGTCGTGCGACCCCTCATGAGCACGGCGAGCTCCTGTTGCACGCGGCGCTCGGATTCGTTGTCGAGTGCGGCGGTCGCCTCATCGAGTATCAGCACCGGTGCATCCTTCAGCAGGGCGCGCGCGATCGAGATGCGCTGACGCTGGCCGCCGGAGAGATTCTGCCCCCGATCGTGCAGCGGGGTGTCGAGCCCCCGGGGTTGCTGGGCGGCGAACTCGGTGACGTGGGCCGCTCGCGCGGCCTCCTCGACCTGGTGATCGGTCTTGGCGGTCGCGTTGAAGGCGATGTTGTTGCGGATGGTGTCGTTGAAGAGCACGACATCCTGGCTCACGAAACTCAGCTGATCGCGCAGGTCCGTGAGGCGATACTCGCGCACGTCGACTCCGTCGAGCAGCACCGCGCCGCGCTGCACGTCGTAGAATCGCGGCAGGAGCCCCACGAGAGTAGTCTTGCCGCTCCCCGAGCGACCGACGATCGCGACCGTCTCTCCCGGTTGCGCGGTGAAGCTCACCGCGGTGAGCACCGGACCCTTCTCGCTCGAATATTGAAAGCAGACGTCGCGAAACTCGATCTCGCCGCGCGCCCGCACGATGCGCCGCGGGCCGCCGCTCCCCTCGGTCGGCTCATCCAGCAAGGCAAACACGCTCTGGCCGGCGGCGATGCCCTGCTGCAGCGGGCCGGTCATGTTCACCAGACGGCGCAGCGGCGGCGGGATCAGCAGGAGCGCGGTGAGAAATGACAGAAAGTCATCGATCCGCATGTGAGCCGAGAACACCTGGCGGATGGCGATGAACAGCACGAGCGCTCCACCGAGGGAGGCCACGAGCTGGATCACGGGGTTGCTCACCGAGCGTGCGCGGGCAAGCTTCATGTTCGAGGCGCGGTTGCGCTCGTTCACCTGCTCGAAGCGGCCCGTCTGATGGTCCTCGGCGTTGAAGATCTTGATGAGGCGCTGCGCATCGATCGCCTCCTTCGAGACGCGCGTGATGTCGCCCATCGAGCTCTGGATGCGCGTGCTGTAGCGGCGCAGGCTGCGGTTCACACTCTGCATCATGAAGGCGATCAACGGCGCAGCGGCGAGGCTGCAGGCCGCGAGAAACCAGTCCATGTAGAAAAGATAGATCAGCAGCGCCACCAGGGTGAGGCTGTCGCGGATGATCGACACCGAGGCATTGGTCGCGGCATCCGCGACCAGCTCGATGTTGTAGGTGAGTCTGGAGAGCAGATGTCCCGACTGCTGCGCATCGAGATACGCTGCGGGCAAGCGCAGGTAATGGGAGAAGACGTCGCGCCGCAGGCCCTTGATGACCTGCCGTCCCACCCAGAACGGGAAGTAGTTCGACACATAGTCGCCGATACCCCGCAGCGCAAACAGCACGATGAGCCCGATCGGGATGTAGTAGAGGAACTGCCGGTTGTGCTCGATGAAAGTGCCTTTCAGAAACAGCTTGACGAAGTACGCGAACGCCGCCTCGGTGGCCGCGTACAGCATCATGCCGAGCACACCGATGAGAAATACCCCGAGATACGGCCGCGCATAGCCGAGCAGGCGCCGGTAGATCGACCAGGAATTCTCTTTGGGCTCGGGGAGTCGCGCGCTCGTCGCAGCGATCGCGCTCAAGGCGAGGGTTCCTGATGCACGGTGGCGATGTTGAGCTGGGCAAAACCCAGGCGCCCCGCGACGTCCATCGCCGTCACGACTGCCTGGTGGGTCGCGCGCGCATCGGCGCGTATCGTGATCGGTCCTCGCTCCGCACCCGCCTCCTTGAGGAGCGCGGCACGCAGCGTATCCGGGCTCGTGTTGATGAGCGTGCGCTCATTCACACGGTAGCCGCCGCCGGACGTGACGGTGATCACCAGCGGCTCGTGAGTGCCGCGCGGTACGGGGATCTCGCTTGCCTGGGGCAGCAGGATCTTGACGCGCCCTTCCTGCTGGAAGGTGGTCGACACCATGAAAAAGATGAGGAGCACCAGGAGAATGTCGATGAAGTTGATGACATTGATCTCCGGATCCTCCCGGTCCCGGTGGCGCGGACGCAGGTTCAACGCGCCGCCTCCGCAACGAGCAGGTTGCGCTCATCGATGGCCTCGACCAGCTTCATCCCCTCCTTCTCCATCTCGATCACGAGCCGCTCCACCTTGCCGCGCAGGTAGCGATAGGCAATGAGCGAGGGGATCGCCACGGTGAGACCCGCGGCGGTCGTGATCAAGGCCTCACCGATGCCACCCGAGAGCGTGCGTGGATCCCCGAGGCCGTTCGCCGTGATCGCATTGAAGGCGTGGATGATGCCCGCCACCGTGCCGAGAAGCCCCATGAGGGGCGCGACCGCCGCTATGGTGCCGAGCGTGTTCAGAAAGCGCTCGAGATCGTGCACGATGTGTCGCCCGGTATCCTCGAGCCGCTCGACCATGAGAGCTCTGGGCTTGTTGCGATTCATGAGGCTCACGGCGAGCAGCTTGCCGAGCGGGGAGTTGCGCTCGAGCGCAACCAGCATCTTGTCGGTGAGCTGGTCGGCCTCGACCCAGTTGAACACCTTCTGCGTCAGATCGCGCGGCACCACGCGGCTCATCTGCAGCGTCCAGAGCCGCTCGAGGATGATCGCGACCGAAAGGACCGAGCACACGATGATCGGCCACATGAACCAGCCGCCGGCGCGGATGATTTCCCACATTGAGCTACGTTTCCCGTGTCGTGAAGCAACCGGCATGATACTTGAGCATCCTGCCCCGAGATATGCCTCGCAGGGCCTCGAGAACGCGCACTGCTTCACACGCTCATCGCGATACCGCCCGCATCGACGGCCATCCGGCCCGAATGGGCTGCGCTCCCTAGGGGAGCACCGCGTCGGCGCGCACTGCAGCGCGCTCCGTCAAACGCCCCTCCAGCAGCAACAACACACGATCGAGTCGGGCGGCGAGCCGCTCATCGTGGGTGACGATGACGAGGCTCGTGCCGAGCTCGCGATTGAGCTCGAGCATCAGGTCGAACACCTGGCGCGCGTTCACCCCGTCGAGATTCCCGGTGGGCTCGTCCGCCAGCACCAGCCGCGGCCGGGTCACGAGTGCCCGTGCCACCGCGGCACGCTGGCGCTCGCCGCCCGAAAGCTGCGCCGGGCGGTGCGTCAGGCGCTCGGCGAGGCCGACGCGCCCGAGGAGCGCTGCGGCCTGCTCGCGGGCGAGGCGCGGCGCCATGCGTCGCACGAGCAGCGGCATCGCCACGTTCTCGAGCGCCGTGAACTCCGGCAACAGGTGATGGAACTGGTAGACGAACCCGACGGCGCGATTGCGCAGCGAGCCCCGGTCGGCATCGCTCAGCTCGTTCATCGGGTGACCCATGATCTCCACGCGGCCGCGGCTCGGGAGGTCGAGTCCGCCGAGGAGCTGCAGCAGCGTCGTTTTGCCCGAGCCGGAGGCGCCGACGATGGCGATGCGCTCCCCGGCCTTGACCCGGATCGAGGCGCCGCACAGCACCTCGAGCTTGACCCCACCCTGCACGAATTCCTTGGCGAGGTCCTCGCCGACGAGCACCACTTCGCCCGCCGGCTCGATGAGCGCGACTTCCTCAGTCATTGCGCAGCGACTCCGCGGGCATGAGCCGCGCCGCCCGCCACGCGGGGTAGAGCGTCGACAGACAGGCAAGCACGAGGGCGACCGAGCAGATCTTCACCAGATCGGCTCCCTCGACATGGGCAGGCAGATCACTCATGAAATACACCCGGGCGTCGAGGAATTTGAAGCCGACCACGCGCTCGAGATCGTGCACCAGCGACTGCAGATTCACGGCCACGAGGACACCGAGCAACAGCCCACCGGCGATGCCGAGCAGTCCGATCAGGCTCCCCTGGGTGATGAACACGGACAGAATGCTGCGCGGTGAGGCGCCGAAGGTGCGCAGGATCGCGATGTCGCGCCGCTTGTCCTTCACCACCATGACCATGGTCGAGACGATGTTGAAGGCGGCCACCGCAACGACCAGCAGCAGGATGAAGAACAGCATGTGCTTGGTGATCTCGATCGATTTGAAGAAGTTGACGTGCTCCTCGGTCCAGTCATTGACGCCGAGATTGCCGCCGAGCGCGACGGCGAGGTCGTGCGCGATCCGCGGCGCGGCGTACGGATTGCGGACGCTCAGGCGGATGCCGGTGACGGCATCGCCCATGCGCAGCAACCGCGCCGCATCCTGCATCGAGACGAGAGCGATGCGCCGGTCATACTCGTACATGCCGACCGAGAGGATGCCCGCAACGCGAAAGCTGCGCATGCGCGGCAGCACGCCGACCGGCGTGACGTCGCCCTCGGCGACCATGACGGTGACCCGATCACCGAGGCGCGCGCCGAGCTCCTCGGCCAGCGCCTTGCCGAGGATGACGCGATAGGTCCCGGACTCGAGCTCCGAGAGGTGCCCGCTCAGAAGGTGCCGCGACAGATCCGCAACCCGCGCCTCATCGGCCGGCAGGATGCCGCGCATCAGGATGCCCGCGGACTGATCGCCGTGCGCCATCATGGCCTGCGCCTCGATGTAGGGAGCCGCCGCCGCCACCCCCGCAAAGCGCGCGGCGGCCGCGAGCTGCGGGCGCCAGTCATCGAGCCGGCCCTCGAGACCGGAAAGCGTCGCATGCGCGGTGATGCTCAGAATGCGGGTGCGCAGCTCGCCCTCGAAGCCATTCATGACGGACAGCACGACGATCAACACGGCCACACCGAGGGCGAGTCCGAACATGGCAATTGCGGCGATCAACGACACGAAGCCGCGATGCGGCGAGGCGCGCAGGTACCGCAGCCCGATGAAACCTTCGTACCAGGTGCGCATCATTCGTAGCGCAACGCGTCCGCGGGCTGCGTGCGCGAGGCGCGCCAGGCCGGGTAAATCGTGGCGATCAGGGAGAGCAGCATCGCCATGAGGGCGATGCGCACCACGTCGCCCCCGTGCATCTCGCTCGGCAAGCCGACGATGTAGTACACGTCCGGATCGTCCATGATGTGGATGCCGAGGAAGCGCTCGAGGAAGCCCGCGACCGGATCGACGTGCAGAGCGAGGGTCACGCCGAGGATCACGCCGACGAGGGTGCCGAGCCAGCCGATCAGAAGCCCCTGCGTGATGAACACGCCGAGCACGGCGCGCGGACTCATGCCGAGGGTGCGCAGGATCGCAATGTCGGTGCGCTTGTCGTTCACGACCATGACGAGCGTCGCCACGATGTTGAAGGCGGCGATCGCCACGATCAGCATGAGGATCAGACCCATCATCGTCTTCTCGATGCGGATCGCGCGAAAGTACGCGGCGTTCTCCTCGGTCCAGTCGCGCACCTTGAACCCGGGCGCGAGACGCGCCGCGGCCTTCAAGGCAAGCGCCGGCGCTGCCAGCACGTCGGCGAAGCGCAACCGCACACCGGTGGGTCCCGCGAGACCGCGGAACGCCTCGGCGTCCTCGAGGTGCACGAGAGCGAGAGCGCTGTCCTGCTCCTGCAGATTCACCTCGAAAATACCGACGACCTGGAACTGTTGCAGCCGCGGCGCGAGCGCCCCGTAGGGGCCGCCCTTGCCCGGGATCATGACCGTGACGGTGTCGCCGACGTCGACCTGCAGCTGATAGGCGAGCATGCGGCCGAGGATGATGCGGTTGGCGCCGGGCACGAGGTCGCTGAGCTTGCCCTCGCGCATCGCCTCACCGATGGCCGAGACTCGACCCTCGATTGCCGGGTCGATGCCGCGAACGACCGCACCGCTCATCGCCGGGGGGCGGCTCAGCATCGCATCCAGATCCAGGAAGGGCGCCGCACCGACGAGTCCGGGTGATCCCGCGAGCCGCTCGAGCACCGTACGCCAATCGGCGATGGGCGCGCCCCCCTCGCTCAACGTGGCATGCGCCGAGAGGCTGAGGAGCCTCGATCGCAGCTCCGACTCGAAGCCGTTCATCACGGAGATGACGGTGATCAGGGCGAGCACACCGACCGCGACGCCGAGCAGGGAAACCCAGGTGATGAAAGAGACAAAAAAGCTGTGCTCCCGGGCGAGCGAGTAGCGCAGCCCGACGAACAGGGGAAGCGGTTGAAACATGAGCCGCCCATTAAAGCACAGCCGGCCAATCATTAACATAATCAGAGTGTTAAGTACGTCAACTATTGGCCGGGACCAGGGGAGTATAGTTTTCGCGGTTTGGGCCTTCCGACCGTTGCGGCGAGGTGTGTCATGCACGGAAAAGCGCTCTGGATGGCGGTCATGCTGGCCGTGGTGGGCCATATCGCGGCGGTTCAGGCCGATATGGTCCCCACCCCCGACGGCATTGCCGTCAAGTCCTCCGATGTCCCCACCCCGCCGCGCGGCATGAGCATGGAGCAGGTGGCGAGCAAATTCGGTGCGCCGGTGACCAAGGTCCCGGCGGTCGGCACCCCGCCGATCTCGCGCTGGGAGTATCCGGGATTCGTTGTGTATTTCGAGGGTGAGCACGTCATCCATGCCGTGGTCGCGAGCACCCCGGCCGCCACCGCCCCGGCGCCTACGCCCGCGGCGGCTCCCACGCCTGCATCGACGGCGCCCGCCGCCTAGATCGCGTAACATTCTCCTCCTCGAGCTCCCCGCGCGCGCTGCGCGCGGGCGGGCATTTTTTTGCTGCGCCCATCCTCATGCGACCGCTCCTCGACCCTGCTCTGCCGACTCCCGCCGCCCCGCTCCTGCGCTGGGGAAAGCTCTACGGGGGCGCCGTGGCGCTTGCGCTCGCGGAGGCCGCCGCGCGCGCGAGCGCCCCCCTGCTGGTCGTCGCACCGAGCTCGCGCGCGGCCGAGGCCCTCGGCGAGGAGATCGCCTTCTTCGTCGATCGCGAGATCCCGGTGCGCACTTTTCCGGATCTCGAGACGCTGCCCTACGACAGCTTCTCGGCCCATCCCGACATCACCTCGGCACGCCTGGCGGCGCTCGCCGAGCTGCCCCACGCCCGCCGCGGCCTGTGGCTCGTGGCCGTCGACACGCTCCTGCAACGGCTTGCACCGCGCAGCTACATCGAGGCGCACTCGCTCAAGATCGCGGTGGGCGATCTGCTCGACCTCGAGGCGCTGCGCACACGGCTTGCGGCGGCGGGCTACGCGGCGGTCACGCAGGTCGTGGCCCACGGCGAGTTCGCGGTGCGCGGCTCGCTGCTCGATATCTTTCCGATGGGGTCGGATCGGCCCTATCGCATCGATCTGCTCGATCGGGAGATCGACTCGATCCGCAGCTTCGACCCGGACTCGCAGCGCTCGGGCGATAAGCTCGAGCGCATCGATCTGTTGCCGGCGCGCGAGACGCCGCTCGGTCCGGACGGCGTGCGCGAGTTCAGGCGCCGCTATCGGCTGCGCTTCACCGGGGATCTGTCCGAGCATACGGTCTATCGCGACGTGAGCGCGGGTCAGGCGCCGGGCGGCATCGAGTTCTACCTGCCGCTGTTCTTCGAGCGCACCTCGCATCTGTTCGAGTACCTGCCGCCCGGGAGTCTGCTGATCGACGTGCAGGAGGCGCTTTCGCGGGTCGATTCGATCTGGGCCGGCATCGGCGAGCGCCATGAGCAGCTGCGTCACGACCGGCACCGTCCGATTCTCGATCCCGAGGAGCTCTACCTCTCGCCGGCGGAGCTCGCGTCGCACTACGGGCCGCTGCCGCGCGTCGAGCTCAAGTCCTTCGAGTGGCCTCCGGAGACCGAAGGCGCGGTGCAGAATTTCCCGAGCAGTGCGCCGGCGCTCGTGCGAATCGATCCGCGCGCGGAGGCGCCCGTGGCCGAGCTCGAGGCACATCTCGCGGCGACACCGGGGCGCGTGCTGCTCGCAGCCGAATCAGCGGGCCGGCGCGAGCTGCTGCTCGACCTGCTCCGCCGCCGCAGCCTCCAGCCCCGGCTTTTCGAGAGCTTCGCGGAGTTCGTGGCGAGCGATCTGCCGCTCGGCATCACCGTCTCGCCGGCCGTCTCGGCGCTGCGCCTCAGCGCACCGCCGCTCGAGATTCTCACCGAGGCGCAGCTCTTCGGCGAGCGCGCCCGACAGGAGCGCCGTCGCCGGCGTTCCGAGCGCGATCCGGCGAAGATCCTCAAGGAGCTCTCGGACCTGCGCATCGGCGCGCCGGTGGTGCACGAGTCCTACGGGGTCGGGCGCTACGCCGGTCTCATGACGATGGACGTCGCCGGGTACACGGGTGAGTTCCTGGTGCTCGAGTATGCCGAAGGCGACAAGCTCTACGTTCCGGTTCAGTCGCTGCACCTGGTCTCGCGCTACACCGGTGCGCCGGCCGAAACGGCGCCGTTGCACAAGCTCGGCGGCGACCAGTGGCAGAAGGCGCGCCGCAAAGCCGCTCAGCGCATCCGCGACGTGGCGGCGGAGCTGCTCGACCTGTACTCGCGGCGCGCCGCGCGCCACGGCAGCTCGATGCAGGCGGGCGATGCGGAGTACCGGGCATTCGAAGCGGGCTTTCCCTTCGAGGAGACCGCCGATCAGGCCATGGCGATCGAGCAGGTGCTGAGCGACATGAAGTCGGGCAATCCCATGGATCGGGTGATCTGCGGCGACGTCGGTTTCGGCAAGACCGAGGTCGCTCTGCGCGCCGCTTTCGTGGCGGTGCAGGCGGGCCGGCAGGTCGCGGTGCTGGTGCCGACGACGCTGCTCGCGCAGCAGCACTACACGACCTTCAGCGATCGCTTCGCCGATTGGCCGGTGCGCATCGAGAGCCTGTCGCGCTTTCGCACCAACAAGGAGGCAGCGGGTGTGGTGTCGGGCATCGCCTCGGGCGCGGTCGACATCGTCATCGCGACTCAGCGGCTGCTCCAGGGCAAGGTGCACTTCAAGAATCTCGGCCTGGTCGTCATCGACGAGGAGCATCGCTTCGGCGTGCGCGACAAGGAGAAGCTCAAGGCGCTGCGCGCCGAGGTGGACGTGCTCACGCTCACCGCCACGCCCATCCCGCGTACGCTCAACATGGCCATGGGAGGGTTGCGGGATCTGTCCCTGATCGCCACCCCGCCCGCCGAGCGGCTCGCCGTCAAGACCTTCGTGCTCGAGTGGAACGCCACCGTGGTGCGCGAAGCGGCGATGCGCGAGATCCGCCGCGGCGGTCAGATCTACTTCGTGCACAACACGATCGAGACCATCGAGAAGACGGCGCAGAAGATCCGCGATCTCGTCCCCGAGGCGAGCGTTGCGGTGGGGCACGGGCAGATGCGTGAGCGCGAGCTCGAGCAGCTGATGCTCGATTTCTACCATCGCCGCTTCAACCTGCTCGTGTGCACCACGATCATCGAGAGCGGCATCGATGTACCGACCGCGAACACCATCGTGATCGATCGGGCCGATCGCTTCGGTCTCGCGCAGATCCACCAGCTGCGCGGTCGGGTGGGCCGTTCGCACCATCGCGCCTACGCCTATCTCATCACCCCGCCGCGCAAGGCGATGACCGCCGATGCCGTCAAGCGGCTCGAGGCGCTCGAGTCACTCGAGGATCTCGGCGCGGGTTTCACGCTCGCCACGCATGATCTGGAGATTCGCGGTGCCGGTGAGCTGCTCGGCGAGGAGCAGAGCGGCCAGATCCAGGAGATCGGCTACAACCTTTACATGGAGCTGCTCGAGAGGGCGGTCGCCGCCCTCAAGGCCGGCAAGGAAGCCGACCTGGAGAGCCCGCTCGATGCCGGCCCCGAGGTGGAGCTGCATCTGCCGGCGCTCATCCCCGAGGACTATGTGTCCGATGTGCATCTGCGGCTCGTGCTCTACAAGCGCATCGCGAGCGCAGGCTCGAGCGAGGCACTCGATGATCTCAAGAGCGAGCTCATCGATCGATTCGGCCCGCTGCCGGCCGCCACTCATTCCCTGTTTCGCGCAACGCAGCTCAAGCTGCGGGCCGCACAGCTCGGCATTCGCAAGATCGACGCCGGCGCGACCGGCGGCTACTTGCTGTTCGATGAGCAGAACCGCATCGATCCGCGCCGCGTCCTCAAGCTCATCCAGAGCCGCGCGCGCGAGTTCAAGCTCGAAGGCCCCCTCAAGATGCGCTTCACGCACGAGGCGCGCACCGAGGAGGCGCTGTTCAACCGCGTCGAGACGCTCCTCGAGCAGCTCGCCTGAGCGCGCCCGAGGCGCCCTGCAAGCCCGCGACACTCATTGGATCTTTCCGAGAAAGTCCATCTTGCCGATCTCCACGCCGTTGTGACGCAGCAGCGCGTACACCATGCTGATGTGAAAGTACAGATTCGGCAGCACGAAATCGGTGAGATAGGCGCGCGCGGAAAACGTCAACGTGCCGTTCGGGAACTTGAGCTCGATGCTGCGGCCCTCGCCGCTCTCGACCTGCTCCGGTCGCACCGAGCGCACGAAGTCGAGGGTCTTTGCAATGCGTTGCTTGAGCTCGGCCAGCGTCGCCTCGGTGTCCTCGTGCTTCGGAATCTCCAGGCCGGCGAGCCGCGCGGCCGCGCCTTTCGCGGTGTCGCAGGTGATCTGTACCTGCCGCGAGAGGGGAAACATGTCGGGATACAATCGCGCCTGCACGAGCACGACCGAGTCGAACTTGCGTGCGGTCGCATGCGCCGCGGCCTTGTCGAGCAGCGCGGACAGATTGTCGAGGCCGCGCTCGATCGGCGGCAGAGCGACCTCGTAGAGGGTCACGGACATGGTTTCTCCTTCAATTGACCTGAGGACCGGAATCGGGCCGCGACACTGTAGCCGAAACGCCCGGCGCGGCGAAGTGAGACCGTGCTGAGCGAGCCGCAGCGCGCATCCGGCGCCGCGCGCGCCCAGATCCCGATGCTCGTGATGCTGCCCGGTCTTGACGGGATGGGGAAGCGTTTCGGCGCCTTCATCGCAGCACTCGGCGCCGAGGTCGCGGTCGAGATCGTGCGCTATCCCGAGCGCGAGCCGCTCGGGTACGCGGAGCTCGAGCACCACGTGCGGGCGGCATTACCGCGGGCGCGCCGCTTCGTGCTGCTCGCGGAATCCTTCTCCGGACCCTTGGGCATTCGCATCGCGGCGAACCCGCCTCCCGAGCTTGCCGGCCTCATACTGGTCAGCAGCTTCGCGCGCTATCCGCTGCGCTGTCCGGGCTGGGCCGTGCCGCTCGCCGCGCGCCTTCCCCTCAAGTCCTTGCCTCGCTGGCTGCGCTCGCTCCTCCTGTGGGGCTCGCTCGACCCGGCCCGGGCGCCGCGCGCCGCGGATCGCTCGATGGCCACCGTCAGTCGCGAGGTGCTCCGCCACCGCATGGCGGAGCTCCTGCGCGTCGATGAGCGCGAACGCGTGCACGCCTTGCGCCTGCCGGCGCAGGTCATCGCCGGGCGCGGCGATCTGCTGCTCGCGCGCCGCGCCGCGCGGCGCCTCGCGGCCTGCCTCCTCGAGGGGGAGCACGTCGAGCTCGAGGGTCCGCATGCTCTGTTGCAGGCTCGGCCGGCTGCGTGCGCGCAGGTGACCTTGCAGTTTATGCGGCGCTGGCTTTGAATGGGTGCCCAGGAGAGATGTCCGATGTTGCCGTGCTCCGATGCCTGCGAGCGCAACAAGCAGCCGATCCTCGAGGTGCTGCGGGTCTGCTTTGCCGATCGCACGCAGGTGCTCGAGATCGGCAGCGGCACCGGACAGCATGCGGTGCACTTCGCGCGCCATCTGACGCACCTCACCTGGCACCCCACCGAGCAGCTGCACTACCTGCCCGACCTGGCCGCGCGGGTGCAGCAGGAAGGCGGGGCGAACCTGCGGGCACCGACGGTGCTCGATGTGCGCCAGAGCATCTGGCCGCTGAAATCCGTCGATGCGGTGTTCACCGCCAACACCCTTCACATCATGTCGTGGACGGAAGTG
The DNA here is from genome assembly GCA_035307465.1 of Steroidobacteraceae bacterium. Classification (GTDB taxonomy): domain Bacteria; phylum Pseudomonadota; class Gammaproteobacteria; order Steroidobacterales; family Steroidobacteraceae; genus Bog-1198. Next base: position 387 of record DATGIA010000080.1, on the reverse strand, counting down.
ATTGCCTTTTACCGCGGGGTCGGCGAGGTGCTTGCGCCCGCCGGCGTGCTGAGCGTCTATGGCCCGTTTCGCTATGGCGGCCGCTATACCTCGGAGAGCAATCGAGAATTCGACCGCTCGCTTAAGGAGCGCGACCCCGCCTCGGGCTTGCGCGATATCGCGGCGCTGGTCGAGCTCGCCGGGCAGTATGGCCTGAGCCTGCGCGAGGACCACGATCTTCCGGCCAACAACCGCCTGCTCGTATTTGCGAAGGAGCCGGCTTAGGGCCGGTCGATCCCATGAAGGTGAGTTCGGTGGCCGCGGACGAAGGCCCTGCTCCCTGCGAGCGTGCTCTCATCGTCGGGGCGGGTCCCGGCATCGGTGCGGCGGTTGCCCGGGCGCTGGCCG
>DATGIA010000079.1:0-13432 GCA_035307465.1 Steroidobacteraceae bacterium | reverse complement strand
GCAGATACGTCAGGGGAAAGTAGGTGTGGTTGTACACCATGAAGTCCTGCACCCCCGCCTGCACCGTGCCGTCCCAGTAAGGAGAGCGCCGAGTGATCGGGTAAAGGCGCGCGCGCTCGCGAGGTCGCAATGGACGGGTGTCGAAATATTCGCTCCAGCGCCGGATCAATCCTTCCTCGATCTCACAGGCGATGACGAATTTGAAATCGAGCCGCGCCGGCGTGCCATCGACGTGGGGCGGTACGCCCACCATGCGAGCGCGAAAGACCCCTTCGGCGACGGCCGTGTCCTTCGCATCGAGCAGATGCTCGAGCCACACCTCGATCTCATCGAGTCCGAGGAAAGCGCCCTTGAGTACGCGCGCAATGGCCTCGCGGCCGACGAGGGGCGCCGGCTCGAGCGGTATTTCGAAAACGGCATCGAGCGTGAAGAGCGCGAGGATCTCCTCGAGCCCGCGACGGCGAAACGCTGCGCAATAGGCCTCGAGGACCGCGCCGGCACTGCGCTCGGCGGAACGGGGCTCGGAGCCCGCCGCATTCCTCATGCGAGCGGCCGCGCCGTGATGAGGCCGTCGGACCAGAGTCGATGATCGAAGGTGTCTAAATAGCTCGACAGACGCTCGATGCCTTCGGCCGCCATCACGACGACCAGCGCCATCGAGCGACGCACTTCGCCGCCGTTGCGCAGCCGCGCCTCCAACAGGCCTTCGGCGAGTGCGAGCGTGTCCGTGCTCTTCAGCCGCCTGAGCTCGTACCGACACTCGAGCGTGACGTGGGCAATGCGCTCAAGCCCTGCGCGGATCTCCTCCTGGCCGAACAACGTCTGACCGAGCAGCGGCATCTCGAGGCGGGCGCGGGGCGCGAACAACGCACGGGCGGCGTCCACATTCGCGCTCGCCACGGCATCGACGTAGGCTTTCAGCGCTTGCTCTGCGCGCATCCAACGGTCCCTCACGCAGCTTTGCGGCAACGGCGCTGCGCCGTCGCATTTTAACAAGGAATTGTCGCAATTGGAGATTACTTTGCAGGGCCGCTCGATACACTGCGGAGCGACTTCTGTCGGGAGAACTCGATGAAAACTCACGCCCGCGTCGTGGTGATCGGGGGCGGTGCGGTGGGCGTGAGCACACTGTATCACCTGGCCTTGAAGGGCTGGACGGATGGGGTGCTGCTCGAGCGCGCCGAGCTGACGGCCGGCTCGACGTGGCATGCAGCAGGACTGCTGCCCCTGTTCAACATGAGCTATACGGTCGGCCAGCTGCACAAGTACTCGGTCGATCTGTACAAGCGCTTGCCGGCCGAGACCGGACAGGAAGTGAGCTTCCACGTCACCGGGAATCTGCGTCTGGCCACCTGCCGCGATCGAATGGACGAGTACCTCAAGTACTGTGGTACGGCCAACACCATCGGCGTGCCCTTCCAGATCATCGGGCCGCAGGAAGTCAAATCGCTCTGGCCGCTCGCCGAGCTCGGGAACGGCACCGACACCGACCGCATCATCGGTGCGCTCTATCACCCGGACGACGGCCATATTGCACCCGCCGATCTCACCATGGCCCTGCGCAAGGGGTCGCGCTCACGCGGCGCGGAGATCTACGAGCAGACCGAGGTCACGGCCGCGCGCCGCAGCCCGAGCGGGGAGTGGCACCTCACGACCTCGAAGGGTGAGATCGTATGCGAGCACGTGGTGTGCGCGACGGGCAACTATGCCCGCCAGACGGGGCGCATGTTCGGTCTCAACGTCCCCTCGATCCCGGTCGAGCATCAATACATCGTCTATGACGAATCTGCGCCCCTCAAGGCGTACCGCCAAGGCGGCGGGCGCGAGCTCGCCGTGCTGCGCGAGCCCGATCAATCCTATTACCTGCGCGAGGAGCGCCTCGGCTGGATCCTCGGGCCCTATGAGGCCGGTGCACCGGCGCGCTTCGCCGATGGGGTCCCGGATTGGTTCGGCAAGAGCCTGTTCGAGGGCGATCTCGAGCGGCTGCTGCCGCACGTCGAGGCTGCGCAGCGGCGTGTCCCGGCGCTCGCCGGCGCGGGCATCAAGGACATCGTCAACGGGCCGATCGCCTATACGCCCGATGGCAGCCCGCTCATCGGCCCGGCCTGGGGCGTGCGCAATGTCTGGCTGAACGAGGGCCACAGCTTCGGGATCACGGCGGCCGGCGGCTCGGGCTGGCAGCTCGCCGAGTGGATCACCGAGGGGGAGCCCGGTATCGACATGATGGGGGTCGATCCGCGCCGCTTCGGCCCCTACACGAGCAAGCGCTACGTCGTCAAAAAGAACGAGGAGGCGTATCGCAACGTCTTCGTCATTCACTATCCCGACGAGGAGCGCCCCGACGCGCGTCCCGCGAAGACGAGCCCGATCTACGACAAACTCAAGCGCATGGGGGCCGTGTTCGGTCAACGCTATGGCTGGGAGCGCGCCAACTGGTTTGCGCCGCCCGGGGTCGAGCCGAAGGACCGCTGGAGCTTCCGCCGCTCGAACTATTTCGAGCCTGTGGGCCGCGAGGCACTCAAGATCCGCCGCGAGGTGGGCCTCATCGACCTCACGCCCTTCACCAAGCACGAGGTGAGCGGGCCGGGCGCCGAGCGCTGGCTCGACAGCCTGGTCGCGAACAAGGTGCCGAGCAAGATCGGGCGCATGGCGCTTTCTCACGCCCTCACCCGTCGCGGCGGAATCCGCTCGGAGTTCACCATCACCAAGCTCGGCGAGGAGCGCTTCTACGTCGTGAGCGCAGGCGCCGCGGAACGCTACGACAGTGACTACCTCGAGCGCATGCGGCCCGCGGAGAGCCCCTCGGGCTCGAACCGGGTCGACTTGCGCAACGTCACCATGAGCCGCGGCTGCTTCGTGCTCGCCGGCCCCAAGTCGCGGCAGGTGCTCGCCAAGCTCACCGACACGCCGCTCGACAATGCGGCTTTCCCCTGGCTCACCGGCCAGATCGCCGAGGTCGCTCTCGCAACCGACGTGTATCTGCTGCGCGTGAATTTCGTCGGCGCGCTCGGCTGGGAGCTGCACTTCCCGATCGAGTATGCGCACTCGCTGTTCGATGCATTGTTCGAGGCCGGCGCCGAGTTCAACATCGGCATGGCCGGAATGCGCGCCATGGAGTCGCTGCGTCTCGAGAAGTCCTATCGCATGTGGGGGAGCGATCTCACCCGCGATTACACCCCCTTCGAGGCGGGGCTCGACCGCTTCGTGCGCATGAGCAAGGGCGAATTCATCGGGCGCGAGGCGCTCGAGGAGCAACTCAAGCGCGGCGTTCCGCACCGCTTCATCACGTTCGAGGTGCACGGCGTGACCGATGCCGACCCCTTGGGGAACGAGCCTTTGTTCGATGCGCGCGGGGTGCTCATCGGACGCGCCACCGCGGGCTACTACGGCCATGCGCTCGGCAAGAGTCTCGGGCTTGGCTACGTCAAGCCCGAGCACGCGCGGGTGGGTACCTCGCTGCAGATCGAGATTTTGGGCGAGCGCAAGCAGGCGACCGTGCTGGTCGATTCACCCTACGATCCCGAGAATCAGGAGCTGCGTGCCTGAAGCGCCGGGGCGGCTCATGAGCAAGCAGCCTTTCTCAGCGTGGGCGCTGATTCGCCGCGGACTGTCGGGCCAGCGCGGCTGGCAGCCGCAGTGGCGCCAGGCAGCCCCGAAAGCGAGCTACGACGCCGTCATCGTCGGCGGGGGCGGACATGGACTCGGAGCCGCCTACTACCTCGCACAGGAGCACGGGATGCGCAACATCGCGGTGCTCGAGCGCGGCTGGATTGGGGGCGGCAATACGGGGCGCAACACCACCATCATCCGCTCGAACTATCTCTTCAGTGAGAGCGCCGCCCTCTACGACCACTCGCTCAAGCTCTGGGAAAGCCTGGCGCAGGTGCTCAACTACAATGTGATGTTCTCGCCGCGCGGCGTCATGATGCTCGCCCACACGGTGCACGACATCCAGGTGTTCAAGCGCCACGTGCATGCGAACCGCTGCAACGGGGTCGACAACGAATGGCTCGAGCCCGAGCAGGCCAAAACCTTCTGCCCGCCGCTCAACATCTCGCCCGGTATCCGCTATCCGGTGCTCGGCGCGGCGCTGCAGCGGCGCGGCGGCACGGCGCGCCACGATGCCGTCGCCTGGGGCTATGCGCGCGCTGCCGACGCGCTCGGCGTCGACATCATCGAGAACTGCGAGGTCCTGGGGCTGCGGGTCGATGCGCACGGAGCCATCGAGGCGCTGGAGACCTCGCGTGGCCTCATCCAGTCACCCAAGGTCGGGGTATCCGCTGCGGGTCACACGAGCGTCGTGCTCGGCTTTGCCGGCGTGCGGGTGCCGCTCGAGAGCTATCCGCTGCAAGCGCTCGTCTCGGAGCCCGTGAAGCCCGTCTTTCCCTGCGTCGTGATGTCGAACACCATTCACGCCTACATCAGTCAATCGGACAAGGGCGAGCTCGTCATCGGAGCCGGAACGGACGCCTACACCTCGTACACGCAGCGCGGCGCGCTGCACATCAACACCCACACACTCGATGCGATCTGCGAGCTGTTCCCGCAATTTCGTCGCATGCGGATGCTGCGCAACTGGGGCGGCATCGTCGATGTGACGCCGGACCGCTCCCCGATCATCGCCAAGACCCCGGTCAAAGGCTTGTACGTGAACTGCGGATGGGGCACCGGCGGCTTCAAGGCGACTCCCGGAGCCGCACACGTCTTTGCCTGGACGATCGCGCATGATGCGCCCCACCCGATCAATGCGCCCTTCACGCTCGAGCGCTTCCGCGACGGCTATCTGATCGACGAGGCGGCTGCTGCCGCAGTGGCGCACTGATGCTGCTGATCGACTGCCCCTATTGCGGCCTGCGGCCGGAGATCGAGTTCAGCTACGGCGGTGAGGCCCACCTGGCACGACCGCAGCGGCCGTCCGACCTCGATGATCAGGCGTGGAGCGACTTCCTCTACACGCGCGCGAACGTCAAGGGAGTGCACGCCGAGCGCTGGCGTCACGCGCGCGGCTGTGGCCGCTTCTTCAACGCGCTGCGCGACACGACGAGCGATCGCATCCTTGCGACCTACGAGACCGGGCGGCCGCGCCCCGACGTCGCCCCGGGGACGGCGAAGCCGCCTCCCTCCGGAGGCGGCGCATGAGCGGGCGTACCCCCGCGGGCGGTCGCATCGATCGTCGGCGACCCGTGCGCTTCGAGTTCGACGGCCGCCCCTATCAGGGCTACGCAGGAGACACCCTCGCCTCGGCGCTGCTCGCGAACGGCGTGCACCTGCTCGGACGCTCCTTCAAGTATCACCGGCCGCGGGGCATTCTGGCGGCGGGGTCCGAGGAGCCGAGCGCGCTCGTGACCATCCGGCGTGACGCTGCACGCTCGACGCCGAATCTGCGAGCGACGCAGGTCGAGCTCTACGAAGGTCTGAAGGCCGAGAGCCAGAATCGCTGGCCCAGCCTCGAGCGCGACGTTGGGCGCATCAACGATCATCTGTCGGCCTTCTTCCCCGCAGGCTTCTACTACAAGACCTTCATGTGGCCGCGGCGGGCGTGGAAGGATTGGTACGAGCCGGTGATACGCCGGGCGGCCGGCTTGGGTGTTGCGCCCCGGGAGCCGGATCCCGACCGCTATGCACAGCGTTTCGCGCACTGCGACGTGCTCGTGGTCGGCGCAGGTCCGGCGGGTCTCGCGGCTGCGCTCGGTGCCGCGGATCAGGGACTGCGCGTGCTGGTGTGCGATGAGCAGTCCGAGCTCGGCGGGAGTCTGCTCAGCGACGGGGCCGCGCGCATCGACGGCGAAAGCAGCGCGGGGTGGCTCGCGAGCGCCCTCGAGCAACTCGAGGCGCACGAGCGAGTGACCCTTCTCCCCCGCACTACGGCCTTCGGCTACTTTCCCCACAATCTGATCGGTCTGTGCGAGCGCGTCACCGATCACCTCGAGCAGTGCCCGGCACATTTGCCGCGCGAGCGCCTCTGGCAGGTCCGCGCACACACGGTGGTTCTCGCGACCGGGGCGCTCGAGCGGCCGCTCGTCTTCCCCGGCAACGATCGGCCCGGCATCCTGCTTGCGGGCGCGGCGCAGACCTACCTCAACCGGTTCGGGGTACGGGTCGGCGAGGAAAGCGTGGTGGTCGCGGCGTGCGATGCGGCCTATCAGAGCGCGCTCGACCTGCAGGCCGCCGGCACCCGCATTGTCGCCATCGCCGATGTGCGCGCCTCGCCCGACGGAGAGCTCGTCGCGGCCGCGTGCCAGGCCGGCATCCGGGTGCTGCCGCACGCGACCGTTCTTGGCACCGAAGGGACGCTGCGCATCGAGTCGGTGCAGCTCGGCGCGGTCACCTCCTCGGGGGTGCGCGATGGACTGCGGCTGTCCTGCGACACGCTCCTCATGTCGGGGGGCTTCACCCCGAGCGTGCATCTTTTCTCGCAGTCGCGCGGCAAGCTTGCCTGGAGCGAGGCACTCGCGGCCTTCCTGCCGCAGACTGCGCTCGAGCGCACGCGCTCGGTCGGCGCTTGCCGTGGCCTCTATGATCTCAAGGAAGCGCTCGCCGATGGGGCGAGCCAGGGGGCCGCATGCGCCCCGCGCCCTCTGCGCCCGGCGCGGCCATTCGCCGTCGAGGCGCCGGTACGCCGCGAGGATGGGCATCTCGGCGCTCTGCCGGCGGGCGCCCGGCCGAGCTCACAGAAATCCTTCGTCGACTGGCAGCACGACGTGACGGTGAAGGATCTGAAGCTTGCAACGGCGGAAGGCTTTCGCTCCATCGAGCACGTCAAGCGCTACACGACGACGGGCATGGCGACCGACCAGGGCAAGACCTCGAACTTGAATGCGCTCGCCGTCGTCGCGCAGACGCTCGATCGCAGCATCCCCGAGGTCGGGCACACCACCTTTCGCATGCCCTTCACGCCCGTGACCTTCGGCAGCTTCGCGGGCTTCTCGCGCGCGGATCTCTTCGATCCGGTGCGCACCACGCCGATGCATGGGTGGGCGGCTGCGCGCGGAGCGGTGTTCGAGAACGTTGGCCTGTGGAAGCGCGCACGCTACTTTCCACGCGCGGGCGAGGACATGCACGCCGCGGTCGCACGCGAATGCCTGGCCGTGCGCCGTGGCTGCGGCCTCTTCGATGCCTCGACGCTCGGCAAGATCGAGGTCGTCGGCGCGGATGCTGCGGAATTTCTGAATCGACTGTACGTGAATGCGTGGTCGGGTCTTGCGGTGGGTCGTGCCCGCTACGGCATCCTGTGCCGCGAGGACGGCTTCATCTATGACGACGGTGTCGTGGCGCGCCTCGCGGCGGATCGTTTTCACGTGACGACGACGACGGGCGGTGCGCCGCGCGTCCTCGCGATGATGGAGGATTATCGCCAGACCGAGTGGTCGGATCTCGACGTATGGCTCACCTCGACGACCGAGCAGTGGGCGGTCATCGCCGTGCAGGGGCCGCGCGCGCGCGAGGTGATCGCTCCGCTCATCGAGGGCATCGACCTCGCGCCCGCGCGGCTGCCCCACATGGGCATTGCACGCGGTCACATCTGCGGCGTGCCCCTGCTGCTGTTCCGCGTGAGCTTCACCGGCGAGCTCGGCTTCGAGCTCAACGTCCCGAGCGATTATGGGGCGGCCGTGTGGGAGGCCGTGTACGCGAGCGGGGAGCGTCATGCCATCGTCGAATACGGCACCGAGACCATGCACGTGCTGCGCGCCGAGAAGGGCTACATCATCGTCGGACAGGACACCGATGGCACGGTGACTCCGGATGATGCGGGCTTGAGCTGGGCGATCGGCAAGAACAAGACGGATTTCGTCGGCAAACGCTCGCTCGAGCGCGCCGCCATGAAAAGCCCCGACCGCAAGCAACTCGTGGGGCTGCGCACGCGCGATCGCAGCGTGCTCGAGGAAGGCGCTCAGATCGTCGCCCGGCGCGGCCTCAAGCCGCCGATGCAGATCATCGGCCACGTCACGTCCTCGTATTTCTCGAGCGTACTCGATGAGCCAATCGCGCTCGCTCTCATCGCCGCCGGTCGCTCGCGCTTCGGGCAGACCCTTTATGTGCCGATGCCCGACCGCGAGCTCGAGGTCGAGGTCACCGCACCGGTCTTCTACGATGCAGAGGGCCAGCGTATCCATGGATAAGAGTGCGGACCGTCGGCCTCCCTCCGTCCCCGCCACCCCGTGGCTGCGCGCGCTGCCCCCGCTCAGGCGCTGGGCTCTGCACGGCGAGCGCCGCGCTCGCGATCTCGCCGCCTCCGTGTGGGGGGTGCCTTTCTCGGAGAGCGCCTGCCGCGCAACGCTTCAGGGATCGCGGGCAACGCTCTGGCTCGGGCCGGATGAGTATCTGCTGCTCGAGGTGGGCGCGTATGACATGGGAGGGGCGCCGGTTGCTTCCACAAGCCCCCCGGGCGCTCCCATCGAGGGTATCGAGGGCGCCCTCGAGCGTGCGCTCGAGGGCACTCGTCACGCGCTCGTTGATTTGAGTCATCGACAAATTGCCCTCGAGGTGAGCGGAGCCCATGCCGAGACGATCCTGAGCGGCGCCTGTCCGCTCGATCTCGAGCTCTGCGCCTTTCCGGTGGGGATGTGTACGCGCACCGTGCTTGCGAAGGCGGACATCGTCCTGTGGCGGACCGCCGAGTCGCGATTCCATCTGGAGGTCTGGCGCTCCTTCGCGAGCTACGCCACCGCGCTTCTTGCCGAGATGGCGCTCGAGTTCTACCACTCACCCTCGTAGGGCTCGGGGCCGGCGCAGGCCCGCGGGGCAGGCATTCGCCCTGCCAAATATCCTAAAGTAGCAGCATGGCAGAGGAGAGTGCGAAAGGACGCCTGCCCGGCGCCTACTGGGCCGCTCTCGCGGCGCTGCGTGAGGGACGTGCGGCCACCGCGGAGCGTTGGCTGCGGCCGCTCGAGGCTGAGTTGCCCGGTGATGCGAATTGCTTGTGGCTCCTCGGTGCCGTACTCCTCTATCAGGAAAAGGTCGCGGCAAGCGTCGATGCGCTCGAGCGCGCGCTCGTCAAGGTGCCTGATTTTGCGAATGCACGGGTGGATCTTGCACGCGCCTATCGGCACGCCGGCCGGGTCGCCGAGGCGCGCCGGGAGGTGCGACGAGTGCTGGAGGAATTCCCGCACCATCATCTCGCCTGGCTCGCCTACGGAGATGTGCTCGTCGACATGGAACAGCATGCGGACGCGGCCATTGCATTCGAGCGCGCGCGGCTCACGGACCCCGAGCGGTCGCTGGTCGAGCGAGCAACGGCGGCGCTCGTCGCCGACGACCGGAAAGGAGCCGAGCTCATGTTCCGCGAAATCCTGCAGCGCGACGCGAGTCACGTCGCTGCACTGTGCGGCCTGGCCGCGCTGTCCCTCCTCGCGGACATGCCGCGTGACGCGGAGCGCTTGCTGCGCCATGCCCTGAAACAAAGCCCGCACGTTCCCCTGGCGCATCGCGGCCTCGGCCCGGCGCTGGTCGCTTTGGGCCGTCTCGAGGAAGCACAGCTCGCCGCGCGCCACCTCATCAAGATAGAGCCACGGAGTCCCCAGACCTGGGTGATGGCCGCCAGCGTCGCTACTCGGTTAATGCGCCAGGACGAGGCGCTCGAGGCTTATGAACGGGCCGCCCATCTCAAGCCAACCGAGGTGGGGCTGCGGTTGTCGGTAGGCCATGTCCAAAAGACTCTGGGCCGACGCCTCGAGAGCGAGGCTTCCTACAAACGGGCCCTGCAGCTGGATCCCGGACGCGGCGAGGCGTACTGGAGTCTCGCCGACCTCAAAAACTACGAGTTCAGCGATGCGGAGGTGGGAGCGATGCACCAACTCCTCACGCGGGATAAGCGCGACCCGTCCAATGAGGCCCAGCTCAATTTCGCCCTGGGGAGGGCCTACGAGCAACGGCGCCAGTATCCTGCGGCCTTCATGCACTATGCCCGGGGCAATGAGCTACGGCGCGTCGAGGCGCCCTTCGATATCGAGGCGTTCGAACAGCGGAGCGCAAGAATCCGCGAGTTCTTCCATGCGGATTTTTTTGCGCGGCGCAAGGGTTGCGGAGATCCGAGCCGGGAGCCGATCTTCATCGTGGGGCTGCCGCGCTCCGGGTCGACGCTGATCGAGCAGATTCTCGCCAGTCACTCCCGCGTCGACGGCACCATGGAGCTGCCCAATATCCTTAACCTGGTGGGCTGGCTTGATGATATGGGTCGGGCGCGCAACGGCTATCCTGAGAGCGTGGAGAAGCTGCCCGCGGGCGAATTCGCGGTGCTCGGCGGGCACTACCTGGCAGAGACTGCGCCGCTGCGCCGCGGGCGTGACCGATTCACCGACAAGTTACCCAACAACTTCAGTCACGTCGGACTCATTCACGCGATCCTTCCCCACGCGACCGTGATCGATGCGCGTCGCCATCCGATGGATGCATGCTTCAGCACCTTCAAGCAGTATTTCGCCGAGGGCCAAACCTTCAGCTACCATCTGCAGGACCTCGCCCGCTATTACCGTTGCTACCTCTCTTTGATGGATCATTGGGACTCGGTTCTGCCGGGCAGGGTGCTGCACCTCCAGTACGAGGGACTCGTGCTTGACCCGGAAGCGAATATTCGCCGCCTGCTCGAGCACTGCGGACTCGACTTTGAGCCTGCCTGCCTCAATTTCCATGCCACGCAACGCGCGGTCCGTACCGCGAGCTCGGAGCAGGTGCGCCAACCCCTATATACCTCGGGAATTGGCTACTGGAAGCATTTCGCCGCGGAGCTCGAGCCGCTGCGCGTGGGCTTGGGCGATTGCCTGGCGCGCTTCGCGGATTGTGGCTCGCCCGCCACGCCCAATTAAACACTCGCTCAGTGCGCTCTGCCCTTCCATTGACGGGAGACGCGCACTCAAGGGATGATCCCACCGGCAACCGTCGAAGAGGGCGGGCAACCAACAAAGACATGGGGATTCCGATGAGCACCACCTTGAAACATCGTGCGCGGGCACCCGTGGGCCTGCGCCCGGTGACTCCCTCGCTCGACGCCCGTTCCAAGCTGAGTCTTGCCATCGCAGCGGCGCTTTACGGTGCCGGGGCCGTACATGGGGCTCCGGCGCTCGCGGCCAGCGGCACGTCCGATACTCTCGAGGAGATCACCGTGACCGCGCGCAAGCGGACGGAGAATTTGCAGGAGGTGCCGATCAGCATCGACGTGTTCACGACGAAGGACCTGCAGAACCTCGCGATTGCCAATATGGATGACTACCTGGAGAAGGTGCCCACCATCTCCTTCATCAGCACCGGACCCGGCACGCAGGTGTTCGTCATGCGCGGCGTCTCCGATGGCAGCAATCCCAACTACGGCAACACGTCCGCGACCGGGTTCTTCGTCGATGACATGTCGATGAGCAGCGACAGTGCACAGCCGGACCTGCATCTCTACGACGTCGAGCGCATCGAGATATTGAATGGGCCTCAAGGCACCACTTTCGGCGCGGGATCGATGTCGGGAGCGATTCGTTACATCACCAACAAGCCGGACGTGCATGCCTTCAGCGCGGGCCTCGACCTGGATGGCGGCAAGATTCAGGGAGGACAGAACGACTGGACCTATGAGGGATTCCTCAACCTGCCGCTCATCGACGGGCACCTCGGTCTGCGCATCTCGGCGTTCAGCGACTCCCACGGCGGATTCATCGAAAACCGCTTCACGACCCGCACCTGGGTCAACGGCGCCGTCTCGAACAATGCCCCCTGGGCGGACAATGACTACAATCGTGAGCACGTCGAAGGCGGACGAGTTGCGTTGAGACTCGTGCTGAATGAGGGTTGGAGCGCCTCATTCACCTATGGCTATCAGCGCCAGTACACCCATGGGGCGTGGGACGAGGATCCCGCCTTGGGGCCCCGCACCGTGGAGCGATTCGGGCCGGAGTCGAATAACTTTCAGGCGAAGATGTTTGACCTCCACATCGACGGTGATGTGGGAATCGGCGATCTCGTGTTTGCGAGCACCTACTGGGCACTGCCGAGGCGGCAGTGGAACGAGTACTCGCAATATGAGCAGAACTTCAACGCCGGCGCGCGAAATTACCCGCCCACGGGGTTCCCGGGCACACAGGAAGGCTTCACCTGCCTGAACGATCCGTATTTCGGTACCGGCCCCTACAGCGGCTGCAAACCCCCGGTACAGTTTTACTCGCTGAGGGACAACGTGGAGCGCTGGTCCGAAGAGATCCGGTTGCTTTCGAAGCCTGGCGGCCGCTTTCACTGGCTCCTCGGCTCCTACTGGGAACGGACCGAGGACAATAACTACGGCGACATTTACTACATGCCGGGACTTCAGTACTCCGGCGCCGCATTTCAATCCTATTTGAGCTACTACGGCATCACCCAGCCGAGCCTGCCGCCCGGCCAGTGGTATGCATACAATGAGGACTTCTATTACCTGCAGAGCACCGAGTTTGCGAACATCAGCTTCGATATCACGGACCGGCTGAACGTCGAAGCGGGTACGGTGCATTTCCAGTCGCACTTCGTATACAACACCACGTCCTTTTCGTTCGCTTATGCGCCGTCATTACCGAGCTACTACACGGGTGGCTCGGAGAAGTGGAACAGCAAACTCGGCGTCAACTACAAGCTGACGGACAAGGCGTTGGTATACGCGGACGCCGGTCAGGGATTTCGCGACGGCGGATCAAACGCCGGAGATCCTCCGAGCTGCTACAAGAACGGTGTTCCCGCAACCTACACGCCCGACACTCTCACCAACTACGAGCTCGGCTGGAAGACGACGTGGTTGCACAACAGCCTGCTATGGAACGGCGCGGCCTACCTGATGAACTGGAGCAAGCTGCAGAGCTTTCTCTACAACGCCGAGGTCTGTCCCTCGGCCAGTTACAACGTCAACATCGGCCAGGCGCGCATCTACGGCATGGAATCGAACGTCAACTACAAGGTCAATGAGTACATATCGCTGCAGGGCGCAGCGAGCTATACCGACTCGCGCATCATTTCGACCCCGGACCCCGCATACGACGTCTATGTGAACGAGCGCCTGCCGTTCGCGCCCTACTTCAGCTGGAGCTGGAACGCGCGTTATGAGCATCCCCTTCGGGCAAACCTGCACGGTTACGCACAATTGGACATGGCTCACAAGGGCGACATGTGGAACAACATCAATCCCAACGACAGGAACACCGGGCTGCCGCGCTTTCTGCAGCCGGACTACACACTCACCAATCTACGCATGGGGGTGAATTCCGAAGGGGAGCGCTGGCTGGCGGAGTTCTACATCACCAATCTCACGGACAAGAACGCGATCATCTACAGTAACACCGGCAACTTCGACCTGCGCCTGACGACCAACGAACCCCGCGTCTTCGGGTTGCGTTTCTCGTATCGCTGGGGAAAGCTGAGCGCATCCGCCGAGGACTAGCTGGCGCGCGCGGCACCCGCGGCTCGCTTTGGCGCCGGCGAAGCCCTAAGC
>DATGIA010000078.1:0-19172 GCA_035307465.1 Steroidobacteraceae bacterium | reverse complement strand
AGCGTGCGTTGGGAAAGTCTCCGAGTACGTCTCCCCGGCGAGATAGGCCCAGCCCCCATCGTGCGGGACGATCCGATAGGTGATCTTGCTCATGAGCATCCTCCTCGATCTTGCGATTCTACCCGCGGCGCGCTGCCCCGGGCACAGAAAACTCATCGACGCTTCGGGCATCATTTATAGTTCTGCCTCCCGAGGTCGAGCGAGGCGCGAGAACTGAGCGGGCGAGTCTGGGCAGCTTTTGCGGCGCTGAGCGTGATCTGGGGCATACCCTATCTGCTCATCAAGCTGGCCATCGTCGATCTATCGCCGCCGGTCATCGCCTGGGCTCGGGTCACGCTCGGCACCTGCGTGCTGTTGCCCATCGCGTGGCGGCGCGGTGCGCTGCGCTCGCTCAACGAGCACCAGGGTGCGTTGCTGGTCTTCTCGCTCGTCGAGTTTGTCGTTCCCTTCACCGCCATTGCGCTCGGTGAACGCTGGGTGAGTTCCTCCGTGACCGGGATTCTCATTGCGACGGTGCCCTTGTCGGTGGCCATGCTGGCCCGCGCCTTCGGACTGCACGAGCCCCTCACGCCGCGGCGCATCGCCGGGCTCATCCTCGGCTTCTTGGGTGTCACCTGTTTGCTCGGTCTGGGCACCGTCTCCGGCCTCTACGGCTGGCTCGGGGTGGGATGCATGTTGCTGTCCGCATTTGGCTATTCGCTGGGACCGCTCATCATCCAGCGTCACTTGCAAGGCCTCGATGCGAGCGGGCCTCTTGCGGTGAGCCTGGGCGTCTCGAGCGTGCTGCTCGCAGGGCCGGCCTGGTGGGCTCGTCCGATGCAGGCTCCGGGGAGCGGGGCACTGCTCTCGGTGCTGCTTCTCGGCCTGGTCTGTACGGCGGTCGCGATGCTGCTGCTTTTCTACCTGGTGGCGAAGGCGGGAGCGGGCCGCGCCTCGCTGATCACCTACGTCAATCCGGCGGTAGCTGCCGTGCTCGGCACGTTACTGCTGCACGAGCACCTCGGTCTTGGAGGAGTCATCGGGTTCATGCTGATTCTGTGGGGCTCCTGGCTCGCCAGCCGCCGGGCGGCCGGGCACTGAGGGCGCCCGGCCGTCGCGAGATAATCAGCGGTCCTTGCGCCGCACCTGCGGGTCCTCCGCCTTGGCACGCTCACGCGTGACCCTTTCGGCGCGCTCGAGCTCGGCCTGCTCGTCGGGACGCACCTTGGGACCTTCCTTGATCTTCTGCTGGCCTTGCGCGGACTGCACAAACTGCTGCTCGGCATCGTTGAAGCGTTCGGCGGCCTCGGGATTGCCCTCGCCGTGATTCTCGGGTGTCTCGCTTGCCATGGTCGCTCCTCGGTATAAGTTGCCGTCGTGGATGCCCCCGGAGCATCCGTCACGTGCGATGCCGTCGCGACTCGTGCAGACCCGCTGTGACCGTCGGATGATTCTCACGAGCGCGATTGGTCAGGACGATTGGTCAGAAGATGGCGCGCCTTGACATAAAGCAAATACATCACACGCCTTGTCGCCAACGAGAGACGCCTATCACGGTTTTAATCCACACCCTTACGCAATATCCTGACCACTCGCTGGGACGCTCACGGAAATCAAGGGATTCATGGCAACGCCGATCAACTCGACGTCCAATGGGGACTTGTGGCACTTGAGCATCGAGGATCTCCTCGCAGCACCCGTGCCGCAAACTCCACGCCTGGGGGGCGCAGGGCCCTTCGTCATCAGTCTCACCTCATCGACCGCGCCGATCACGCCGCCGAAGGATTTCTCGGTCGATGAAACCACCCACGTTTACCAGGTTCAGCGCATGGAAGATCATCGCATGCGCTATCGACTGCGGATCGGCCCCTTCGTCACCGAGGACGAGGCGGATGCGGCGCTCGCCAAGGTGCGCGACGTCTATCCCGGCGCGCTGACGGCGACCGCCGAGACGGAGGACCTGCGCGCCATTCTGGCCTGGCAGGCGAAGCGTGACGCCTTGCGGCTCGCGGCCGAGCGGGCTCAAAGTGCGATGCGATCCGAGACAGTGCCTTTCGAGATCGCTGCCATTCCGGTGCTGACGACGGCGGTCGCGACGCGCAAGGCGCCACCCGCCGCCACTGCCAAGCAACCTGCCCAGGCGTCAGGGATCCCCGAGGTCACGAGTGCGCCTCAGGACGCCGCTCCTGCGCGGGGCCTGAGCGCATCGCCGGCCCCGCAGCCGCCGGCATCGAGTCCCCCGTCGCCTGCGGCGACCCCGGTGACGGCAGCGACCGCGGTGATGGCAAAGACTGCGGCGACGTCCGCCCGGGCTCCGGCCGCCAAACCACCCGGCGCTCGCCCGCCGGTTGGCTTTGCGCCGATCGCAAGCGATGCGAGTGCGCGCTTGCAGGCGCTCGCCGCGCTCAACATGAGTCCGATCTCCTCGCCTTTTGCGGCGAGATCCAAGGCCGCGACCTCATCCAAACCCGCCCCTCGGGCGAGCCGCGCTGCGGTCGCGCCGAGCGCAGCTGCCGGTACGCCCGTCGCCTCGGGTGCGCCGGCGGCCGGTGCGGTGTCGTCGGCCGCGGCAGCCGCGGACGCGCCGGCGGTCAACGCGCTCGCAGCGCGCATCCCGCCCGCGAGCTCCGCCGTCGCGAACATCTCCGCGCCGCCCCCGGGGAGCGCCGGCCTGTCTCCGCCGCCGCCGGCAAGCGCGAGCGTCACGAAATCGAGCATCCCGGCGCCCATGCCTTTCGAGCTGAGCATCGATCCGCCCGCCGGCACGCTTCAGGGGCCTCCCGCGGCTGCGAGCGTGAGCGCTGCGCCTCCGCTCACTCACCCGTCCGCGATGGGCTCGAGACGGGCACTGCCGGCCGGTGCGTGGTTGCGCGCCCGCTCCATCGGAGCCGTGCCACCGCTCACCTCGCCCGGGGCACTGTCGAGCTTTGCAAGGCCGCCCGCGCCCAAGCCTCCCGCGGCGACCCCGAAGGCCTCCTCGGCGCATCCAGGCAGCTCGGAGCTCTCCGTCCCGAATCTCGAGAGCACGCAGACGGTGCGCGCCCTCACGCCGATCGAGATCGAGAGCACCGATTCTCCGCGCTGGTACGTGATCCAGCTCGGCCTCTCCGATACGGCATTCGATCCGGAGAGCTTGCCGAACTGCGACATCATCAACGAGTATCGGCTGTATTCGGTGACCGGCTTCGATCAGGGGCGTCTGATCCATGCGTTGCGGCTCGGCTTCTTTGGTGAGGAAGTGGCGGCCGCCGCAGTGGCAAGCTACCTTGCGGCATACTACGAGAAGCCGACCGTCAAGCGGGTGAGCGCGGCAGAGCGCGAGCGCTTCGCCCACCATCGAGTGGAAGCGCGCAAGGACATCGGAGCGACCGGCAAACATGCGGTCATCGAGATCACCAATGAGCGGGTGGTGCGCGAGCGACGCGACGCGAGCGCGCCCGTGCCGGAGATCAGCTCCTCGCTCATCGACTCGCGCCCCGGCTCGGCGCCGACTCCGAAGTAGCGCTTTCGACCCCCCGTTGCGCCGCGGGCCAGCTTCCCGGCGGCGAGCACTCCGCGCGTGAACCGCGGGCTGATTGCGGCCGGCGCAGTGCTCATTCTCATCGGCGTGCTGTGGCGCTGGCTCGGCCGCTGGCCCCCGTTGCACCTGCCGGGCGACATCGTCATCGATCGGCCCGGATTCAAGCTGTTCTTTCCCATCACGAGCATGCTGCTCCTGAGTCTCGTGCTATCGCTGATCGCCTGGCTCATGCGTCGCTGAGCAGCGGCGCGCCTCGTCATCTCACTGTCGTTCGATCGTTCAATAAGAGTTGTGCGGCGGACTCCATCGAGGCATAGTGAGGGTGATGCGGTCGATTCGCATCGGGGGTGCCGAAGCTAGCGGAGGAGGGACCCACATGAGCACCAATCCAACGGCGCCACGTCGTGGCCGCGATATCCGGCTCGCCCGGGCGCGCACCCAGGCGGCCAAGTATCCCTACATCCGCAGGAAGCTTCCCGTCGTGGAGCTGCTCAGCAGCGAGGCGTGCGAGATCATCGAGGATAATGCCGAGACGATTCTCGAGGAGATCGGCATCGAGTTTCGCCGCGATCCGGAGTCGCTGCGCCTGTGGCGCAGCGCCGGTGCAGACGTGCAGAACGAGCGGGTGCACATTCCGCGGGGACTTGCGCGACAACTGCTGCGCTCGGCGCCGCGCGAGTTCACGCTTCATGCGCGCAATCCCGAACGCAACGTGCGCTTCGGCGGGGATGCCACGGTGTTCTCGCCCGTGGGCGGGCCACCGTTCGTCTACGACCTCGAGCACGGGCGACGTTATGGCACGCTCGAGGATCTTCAGAATTTCATCAAGCTCGCGCACATGGCTCCCGCCATCCATTTCTCGGGCGGTTGCATGTGCGAGCCCATGGAGATTGCGCCGAACAAGCGGCATCTGGACGTCCAGTACTCCTTCTTTCGCTACAGCGATCAGGGCTGCGAGGCGACCCCGGAGACACCGGGGCATGCGCGCGACGCCGTGGCGCTCGCCCGAGTGCTGTTTGGCTCCGAGTACCTCGAGACCCATGCGGTCGTTCTCGGCAACATCAACTCGAACTCACCTCTCACCTTCGACGGACGCATGCTCGGCGCGCTGCGCGAATTTGCAGGGGCCAACCAGGGCACGATCATCGTTCCGGCGGTGCTCGCGGGGGCCATGGGGCCGGTGACCGCCGCGGGCTGTCTGTCCGAGATACTGGCGGAGACCCTGGCCGGGATGGCGCTCACGCAGATCGTGCGTCCCGGTGCGCCTGTGATTCTCGGCTCCTTCGTGGGGGCGATCTCGATGCGCACGGGGGCCCCGACCTTCGGTACTCCCGAGGCGACGCAGATGATCTTTGCGACCGCGCAGCTGGCCCGCCGGCTCGGCGTCCCCTGTCGCAGCGGCGGCTCGCTGTGCTCGGCAAAAATTGCCGATGCACAGGCCGCCTACGAAAGCGCCCACACCCTTTTGCCGACGCTGCTTGCGGGCGTGAACCTCGTGACCCATGCGGCGGGCTGGCTGGAGGGCGGCCTGGTCGCGGGGTACGAGAAGTTCGTGATGGACGCCGATCAGCTTGCGATGATGCAGGTGCTCGCGCAGGGCATGGATCTGTCGGATCGCGGCCAGGCGCTCGATGCGCTGCGCGAGGTCGGTCCGGGCAATCATTTCCTCGGCTGCGCGCATACGCAGGCGAACTTCGAGACCGCCTTCTACCAGTCGAGCATCGCGGACTACTCCTCTTTCGAGCAATGGTCGCTCGAGGGCAGGCTGACCGCGGAGCAGCGCGCGCACACCGTCTGGAAGAAGATGCTCGCGAGCTATCAGGACCCCGGGATCGATCCGGCGGCGGATGAGGCGATGCGCGCCTTCATCGCCGAGCGCAAGGCGGTGCTCACCGACGCGATCGAGGAGGAGTAGGCGCCGGGCTAGCGGGCGGCAAGAACGCCCGGCTCCGATGCTGCAGCGCCGATGAGCTCCCAAGCGCGGCGCACGTGCCGCTCCTCGGTCATCGTCTGACCGATGCTGAGGCGCAGCGTGTGCCGGCCGGCGAGCACCGTGTGCGTGAGGTAGATCTCGCCGGATGAGTTCAGGCGAGCGAGGAGCGCGCGATTCACCGCATCCCCGCCGCGATGGCGAAAGCACACCAGATTGAGGGGTGGGGGCAGGACGAGCTCGAAGTCGGACGAAGCCTGCACCCAGCGGGCGAAAGCTTGCGCGAGCTCGACGTGCCGCTCGATGTGATATCGCAGGCCGTTCACGCCGTAGTGGCGGATCACGAACCAGAGCTTGAGCGCCCGGAATCGCCGTCCAAGCGGAATCTGCCAGTCCCGATAGTCGAACACCGCGCCGGAGTCGCTCGCCACGTTCTTGAGATATTCGGGAAGGATGCCGAGCGCCTGGATGAGGCTCGAGCGCTCGCGCACGTAAAGCACGCTGCAGTCGAAATTGGTGAACATCCACTTATGAGGATTGAAGCTGTAGCTGTCGGCCCTCTCGAGCCCGGCCTGCAGGGGCCGAAAGCGCGGGCTGATGGCGGCCGAGCCCGCCATGGCGGCATCGACGTGCAGCCACAGGCCCTGCGCCTGGCATAGCTCGCCGATCGGCCCGAGGGGATCCATCGCATGCGAGGAGGTGGTGCCGAGGGTCGCGCAGACGAAGAACGGGATGAGTCCCGCACGACGATCCGCCTCGATCTGACGGGCGAGCGCCGCGGGGTCGAGTGCAAAGCGATCGTCGACCGCGATCGCACGCAACTGCCGCCGCCCCAGCCCGGCGATCTTCACACCCTTCTCGATGGAGGAGTGGGTCTGCGTCGATGCGTAAGCGATGAGCCGCCCGTCGCAGCCCGCATCGTTGGTGTGACCAGCGCTCGCGCGCTCGCGGGCGGCGATGAGCGCACAGAGCGCGGCGCTCGAGGCCGTGTCCTGTAGCACACCACCCCCCGCGCCCCGCGAGGAGAATGCCGCCGGCAGCCCCAGCATCTCGATCAGCCAGTCGAGAACGTGCGTCTCGAGCTCCGTGCAGGCAGGACTCGTGGCCCAGAGCATGCCTTGCACCCCAAAGCCGGCGGAGAGCAGCTCACCGAGGATCGAGGGGCCCGAGGAGTTGGCGGGGAAGTAGGCGAAGAAATTCGGCGATTGCCAATGGGTGAGGCCGGGCAGGATGATCCGCTCGACATCGGCGAGTATCGCCTCGAAGGGCTCGCCCTCGAGCGGTGGGGCGGCGGGCAGCGCCGCGCGCACTTCGCCAGGTGCTGCACGCGAGAGCACCGGAAGCGATTCGACGCGCTCGAGATAGTCGGCGATGTAATCGATGACGGCTCGGCCGTGGCGGCGAAAGTCATCCGCGCTCATGTGGTATTTGCGGGTTTCGCTCACCGGCGCAGTATGATGCGGCCATGCCGAGCACTCAAGAGCGTTCGCACGGCGTGCAGATTGGATCGATGGAGCGGCTGCGTGCCATCGCCCGCCGGGTCATGCGCGAGCGCGGCTTCGAGACCGATTTTCCGAGTGCGGCGCTCGAACAATTGCGGACAATCCGCGAAGGTGCACGCACCGAGCAGCTCACCGACCTGCGGGAGCTTCTTTGGTGCTCGATCGACAATGACGATTCGAAGGATCTCGATCAGCTCTCGGTGGTGGTGCCGGGCGAGCATCCTCGAGCATTGCTCGCCATCGCCGATGTCGATGCGACCGTCGGGCGCGGCACGCCGATCGACGCGCACGCCGAGTACAACACGACCTCGGTTTACACCGTGGCGCAAATTTTCCCGATGCTGCCGGTGGAGTTGTCGACCGGTATCACCTCGCTCAATCCCCGGGTCGACCGCGTCGCGCTCATCATCGACCTGACACTCGGCGATGACGGCACGGTCATGAGCTCAACGATCAGTAGGGCGCTGGTGCGTAATCACGCTCAGCTCGCCTACGGCTCCGTTGCGGCATGGCTCGCGGGTCAGGCGCCGCCGGCGGCACTCGCGGCAGTGCCTGGACTCGATGCCAACCTGCGTCTTCAGGCACATCTCGCCGAGCAGCTGCGTGCGCGTCGCCACGCACAGGGCGCGCTCACGCTCGCAACTCCCGAGGCGCGCGCGGTGTTCGAGGGACAAAGACTGGCCGATCTTGAGCCGGATGCGCCGAATGCAGCCAAGGAGCTCATCGAGGATCTGATGATCGCGGGCAATGGCGCGGTTGCGCGCTTCCTCGCGGAGCGCGGCTTTCCGGTCTTGCGACGCGTGCTCAGAAGTCCCGAGCGCTGGGCGCGCATCGTGGAGCTCGCGCGCGTGGCCGGAGCGAGCCTGCCCGCGCAACCCGATGCCCGCGCCCTCAATGAGTTCCTGATGCGGCGGCGCGCGGCCGACCCGGAGCATTTCGCCGACCTGTCGCTCTCGGTCGTTAAGCTGCTCGGACGCGGTGAGTACGTGCTGCAGCAACCGGGCGAGGCCGTCGAGGGTCATTTTGGTCTCGCGGTGAGCGACTACGCGCATTCGACGGCGCCCAATCGACGTTTTCCCGATCTCATCACCCAGCGGCTCGTCAAGGCGGCGCTGCGCGGCGTGCCTGCGCCCTACGGCGAGGCGCAGCTCGGTCGGCTCGCGGCGCATTGCACGGCGCAGGAGGACGGTGCCGCCAAGGTCGAGCGCAGCGTGGCGAAGTCGGCCGCGGCGCTTCTGCTGACGGGACGCATCGGCGAGCCATTCGATGCGATCGTGACGGGGGCTGCGGCGAAGGGCACCTGGGTGCGCATCGCCAATCCGACCACCGAGGGGCGGCTCATCCGCGGCTTTGAGGGGGTGCGGGTGGGCGATCGGGTGAGGGTCGAGCTCACCGGTCTCGATGTCGAGCGCGGCTTCATCGATTTTGCGAGATTGCGGGCATGAAGCGCGACCGGGACGCGGCGCCGCTCGCCTATGAGGACGAAAGCTTCCTCACGAGCGACGGCGGACGCCCGCTGCGCATCCTCGCCGAGTACCTGCAGCCGCTCGAGCGGCTCGCTCGTGCGCGTATTCGCGACACCATCGTGTTCTTCGGCTCTGCACGGCTCAGCGAAACCGGGCCGTTGGGGGCGTACTACCGTGATGCACGCGAGCTTGCGCGCCTGCTGACCCTGTGGTCGAAATCGCTGCCGTCGCACGAGCGCCGCTACGTGATTTGCTCGGGCGGGGGCGGGGGCATCATGGAGGCCGCGAATCGAGGCGCCTCGGATGCCGCGGGTGAGTCGATTGGGCTCAACATCAGCCTGCCGCACGAGCAGCGTCCGAATCCCTATATCACGCACTCGCTGCTGTTCGAGTTCCATTACTTTTTCATGCGCAAGCTCTGGTTCGCGCATCTCGCGCGAGCGCTCGTCGTGTTCCCGGGCGGCTTCGGCACGCTCGATGAGCTCATGGAAATCCTCACCCTCGTGCAAACAGGCAAGATCGAGCAGCCGATCCCCGTGGTGCTTTATGGCTCGAGCTACTGGCGCGAGATCGTCAACTTCGAGGCGCTCGTCCGTCATGGCATGATCGATCGCAAGGATCTTGCTCTCTTCGATTTCGCCGATGCGCCGTCCGAAGCGCTCACGCTCCTCAAGCGCCGTCTCGATCGCACGGCCGGCGAAGGGGCGCCCTCGTTCGCGCATTCACGCACCCGCGGCTCGACGCCCTGATCAGAGCGAGCCTGCGGCCGAGAGGCCCGCTCACTTTTTGGCCGGCGTGTGGTCGAAGCGGGCGCTGCGCAGAGCATCGGGAGACCGCACATTGGCGCGGCGCCCTACGATGCGCCGGTCGCGCTCCCCAAGCCGGGCGCCTTATGGCAGCATGGCGTGCTCAAGCTAGACAGGCCTTCGAGACCTGCCGTTACCAGGGGTTTTTATGATTCGCACCACCCGTCCTGCACGCGCCGCCGCGCACCTTTCGGCACTCGCCGCCCTCGGATGTGCGCTCCTCGTCGCCGCCGGTGTTCGCGCCCAGGATGACGATCCACCGACCCGGGCGGCCCGCATCGCCTATATCGAGGGAACCGTGTCCTTCGAGCCTGCCGGCACCGCCGATTGGGTCGTCCCCCCCGTGAATCGACCCATGACGACCGGGGATCAGCTCTGGGCGGACCAAGATGGACGGGCGGAGCTGCAGCTCGACGGCTCTGCGCTGCGGCTCGGTGCCGGCACCGCCCTGTCTTTTCTCAACCTGGCGGACGCCGTCACGCAGATCCAGCTCTCGAGCGGGACGCTCGTCGTGCACATTCGCAGGCTGGACAATGGAGAGACCTACGAGATCGACACCCCCAATCTCGCCTTCACCGCGCAATCGCCGGGGACCTATCGAGTCTCGGTCGATGCACAGGGCGGCACCACGTCGGTCCTCGTACGGCGCGGCCAGGCGCAGGTTACCGGCGGCGAAGTGGCCTACTCGCTTGACGAGGGAAATGCGGACACCTTTGCGGGAAGCGATCTCCAGGAGACCGCTCCCGCGTACGGCTATGAGCCTGATTCCCTCGATGCGTGGAGCGATGCCCGCGAAGCGCGCTGGGAGCGCTCGGCATCGGCGCGCTATGTCGCGCCCGACGTCGTCGGATACGAGGATCTCGACGATCAGGGCTCATGGACCCCGACTCCCCAGTACGGCAACGTGTGGATTCCACGCGGCGTCGATCCAGGGTGGGCGCCCTACACCCGTGGCCACTGGGCCTATGTGCCGCCGTGGGGCTACACCTGGGTGGATGATCAGCCCTGGGGATTCGCGCCTTTTCACTATGGCCGCTGGATCTACACCGGCCGCGCCTGGGGCTGGATCCCGGCGCCACCGCCCGTCCAGGGCGTCGTGTACGTGCGTCCGGTCTATGCGCCGGCACTGGTCGCTTGGGTGGGTGCCGCGGCGGGAGTCGCCTGGTTCGCGCTCGGGCCGCGCGAGGTCTATGTGCCGTCCTATCCGGTCAGTCGCGCGTACATGAACAATATCAACGTCTCGAACACCACGGTGAACACCACCACGATCACCAATGTGTACAACACGACGATCATCAACAAGACGGTGAACAATACGACGATCAACTACGTCAACCGGGGTGCGCCGGGGGCCGTGGTCGCCACGAGCAGGGAAGCGTTCAGCTCAGCCGCACCCGTGGCGCGCAATCGTCTCGCCCTGAGCCCGCAGCAGCTCGCAGCGGCACCCGTGCGGGCGCTCGCCCCCCCGGTCGTGCCGACTCGCCAAGCCGCGCTGGGTGCCGGGCGGCCAGCCAGCGTCAAGCCACCCGCGAGCGTTGTGGCGCGCCCGGTCGTGGCGCGCACGCCCCCGCCGGCCCCGCAGCCGACGTTTGAGCAGCGCCGCCAGGCGATCGAAAGCAACGGAGGCCGACCCATTTCGATAGCGCAGGCTCGCAAGATCCAACCTCCGGCCAGCGCGCGCCCGGTCGCGGTCAAAGTGATGCCCAAGCCGCAAAGAGTGGCGCCGCCGAAAGCGGCCACCGTCGTTGCGCGCCCGGGAGCGCCCGCCGCCAACCCCGCCGCGCCGGGGGTCGCCCACCCACCGGCGGCGCCGCCGCCGAAGGCAGAGCCACAGCGCGCCGCCCCACAAGCCGCCGAGCAGCAACGCGCTCAGCAGCAGCAGGCCGCCGAGCGCGCGAAGCAGGCTGAGCAGCAGCAGGCCGCCGAGCGCGCGAAACAGGCCGAGCAACAACGCGCCCAACAGCAACAGGCCGCCGACCGCGCGAAACAGGCGGAACAACAGCAAGCCGCCGAGCGCGCGAAACAGGCGGAACAACAGCAGGCCGCCGAGCGCGCGAAACAGGCCGAGCAACAGCAGGCCGCCGAGAGGGCGAAGCAGGCCGAACAGCAACGCATTCAGCAGCAACAGGCGGCGGAGCGGGCGAAGCAGGCCGAGCAACAACGCGCTCAACAGCAACAGGCCGCGGAGCGGGCGAAACAGGCTGAGCAGCAGCAGGCGGCCGAGCGTGCGAAACAGGCCGAGCAGCAGCGAACGCAGAAGAAAACCGAGCCGCCCAAGAAAGAGCCACCACCGCAGTGATTTCGAGGAGACGGTGCGGCGCGGCCCTTTAGCGGACGCGTCCAGGTTCGCCATGAAACGCCGCGTCATCATCGAGCCATTTCGAATCAAGGCGGTCGAGCCGATTCGCATGACGACGCGCGAGGAGCGCGTCGGGCTCATCCGGGCAGCGGACTACAATCTGTTCGCTCTCAAGTCGGACGATGTGCTCATCGATCTGCTCACCGACAGTGGCACGAGCGCGATGAGTGCCGCCCAGCAAGCCGCACTGCTCTCGGGCGATGAGAGTTACGCGGGCAGCCCCTCGTTCTTTCGCTTCGAGGCGGCGGTCAAGAATCTGATGCCGTTCAAGCACGTGCTCCCCACGCATCAGGGCCGCGCGGCGGAAGCCATCCTGTTCTCGCTCCTGGGCGGTGCCGGCCGGAGGGTGCCGTCCAACACGCATTTCGACACGACTCGAGGCAATATCGAGGCGACGGGAGCCGAGGCGCACGATCTGGTGATCGCAGAGGGCACCGATCCCACGAGTCTGCACCCGTTCAAAGGCAACATGGATCTCGAGCGGCTCGAGCGCTTCTTGCAGACGCATGGCGCGCGCGTGCCGTGCGTGATGCTGACGATCACGAACAATGCAGGCGGTGGACAGCCGGTCAGTCTCGCCAATATTCGAGCGGTCGGCGATCTTGCCCGCCGCTTCGGCCGTCCGTTCATCATCGACGGGTGCCGGTTTGCCGAGAATGCCTTCTTCATCAAGCAGCGCGAGGCGGGTCAGGGTAGCCGGGCGGTGAGCGATATCGTGCGCGACATGTTCTCCTGCGCCGATGGGATGACGATGTCGGCAAAAAAGGACGCCTTCGCGAACATCGGCGGATGGCTCGCGCTCAACGACGATGCGCTTGCGCAGGCGGCGCGAAGCCGCCTCATCCTCACGGAGGGGTTCCCGACCTATGGAGGCCTCGCCGGGCGGGATCTCGAAGCCATTGCGCAAGGATTGAAGGAGATCGTTGACGAGGATTATCTGCGCTACCGGTTGCGGACCTGCGAGTACATCGGCGAGGGTCTTCTGGCGCTGGGCGTGCCGATCGTGCGGCCCACCGGCGGTCATGCGGTGTTCGTCGATGCGCGCGGACTTCTGCCGCACATCCCGCCGCTTCAATATCCCGGCCAAGCGCTGGCGGTCGCGCTCTACGTCGAGGGGGGCGTCAGATCGTGCGAGATCGGCACGGTGATGTTCGGCATGCGGCCGGACGGCACTGAATGTCCGGCGCCCATGGATCTGGTACGGCTCGCCATACCGCGCCGGGTCTACACGCAGAGCCATGCGGATTATCTGATCGAGGTATTTGCCGAGGTCGTGGCGAGGAAAGGCGCGCTCCGCGGTTTGGCCATTTCCTGGCAGCCGAGCGCCATGCGCCACTTCACCGCGAAGTTTCAGCCGCTCGGCTGAATCCGCTCCTACAGGCGCTCGCGGTCCCCTGGGGCGCTCGATCCGGCGGGCGCGGGTTGCGGGAGGAATGCCCGCTCACGCACAGCTCGAGCGCTCCAGCGGTTCAGTGCGATTCAATCAGCGGCAGTGATCGTCGCGGTCGCCGCAATCGTGCCAATGGTGCTCGTGATACCAGCGTGCGTGATCGCGATCATAGTAGCCTTCGCGAGGCTCGATGACGCAGGCGGTAGCCATCAGAACAAGTCCGAATAGGAAGCTCGTCTTCGCAATCGATTGTATTTTCTTCATAAGTGCCCCTGGTTCGATGAGGAGAGAATAGGCGAGGGCGGGCAGGGAGCGCCGTCCGAGCGCGCCGCAAAATGGCGTGGGAGTAGAGGCAGTGCGATGCGGCGAGAGCGCTTGCGCGCCGCGCGGCGGCGATTTCACTGCCCCGTGCGAAATCGCGTCCACTCGCGCGTCATGAGGCGCGTGTAATCGGCGTCGATGGCGGCGGCAGTCACCAGGCGACCTCGGGTCTCGGGATCTGGATAGATGCCGGGGTCGTGAGCGATGTCGGCATCGAGCAGCGGGATCGAATCCTGGATCCCGTTGGGGTAGCGAATGTAATTCGTGATGCTCGCCGCGACCTCGGGCCGCATCAGGTAATTCATCCACAGCGCCGCGTTGCCGGGATGGGGCGCATCGGCTGGAATCGCCATCATGTCGATGAGCAGCAGCGCGCCCTCCTCGGGCACGAAATAGACGATCGACACGCCGCGTCCGGCCTGCCGTGCGCGCTGACGGGCCATTTCGGCATCTCCCGACCACGCCAGGGCGAGGCAGGTGTCGCCGTTTGCGAGATCGGCGATCGGATTTGCCTGAAAGGATCGAACGAAGGGGCGGATGGCGCGCAGCCGCGCCGAGGCGTCCAGCAGATCCTCGGGCGAGTGGCGATTCGGGTCGCGGCCCAACGCGATGATGGCCGAGGTGAACACATCGATCGCCGAATCGGTGATGGTGATACCGCAGTCCTTGAGGCGGGCGGCCTGGGCGGGATCGAACAGCAGCGACCAGCTTTTCGGAATCTGCGCACCGAGGCGCGCACGCACCTGCTCGAGGTTGTAGCCGATTCCGGTCGTCGCCCACATGTAAGGAACGGCGTACTGATTGCCAGGATCGTGTACGGCCATACGCCGCATGATGTCCGGGTCGGCATGCACCAGATTGGTCAGCACGGACTTGTCGAGCTTGCGATAGACATGCGCCTTGAGCTGGTGGTCAAAATAGTTCTCCGAAGGCGTGACGACGTCGTAGCCCGAATGCCCGGTCAGAAGCTTCGTCTCGAGCACTTCGTTGTTGTCGTACGTATCGAGGCGCACCTTGATGCCGGTCTCGCGCTCGAAGTTTGCAACCGTGTCGGGCGCGACGTAATCGCTCCACGTGTAAACGTTCAGCACCTTCTCGACATCGGCGGCATGATCGGTCGCTCGCGCGCCCGGCGCAGGCGCGGGGGGCGGAGCGCCGTGGCGTGTGCAGGCGGCGAGCACGAGCAGCAGCGCCGTGGCCGCGGTACGGGCGAGGCGCGTCATCGCGGATCGGGTCCGGGCGTGACGGCCGGCGCGGAAGGCGCGCGCGCCAGGCGCGAGCGGGCGAGCGCCGTCCAGAGCGCCCGGCGATACGCGTCGGTGAGGGAAAGCGCGTATACGAAGAAGCCGCCGGCGTGCCGCCCCACGAATGAGGCGCCGGGGGGCGCGAGATGGCTGGTGAGCCAGCCGAGCAGCAGCATGAACACGACGAAGCCGAAGGCGCGACGGACCTCTCCGAGCACGAGGTGTCCAGCGCCGGGCAGCACGAGGGCGAGCAGCAGGATGAGCCTGGGATGCAAGCTTCAGTACCCCCGCGGCCGCGGCCAGGGCATGGTGAACTGAGCGCCGCGGCGCACGTAGCGATAGCGGTGCACGCTGAACCACACCGAGGCGAGAACATAGAAGCCGAGCATGGCCAGAAGCTGCCTGCCATAGCCCAGGTACACCGAGAAATAGGTGAGCGCGCACAGGAGCAGCAGCACCAGGGCCGGCACCGGATGTCCGGGGTGGACGTAGCCGCGCTTGATGCTCCCCAGGGGCCACTTGCGGCGGAACAGAACCATGTTGAGGGGCATGACGGTGTAGCCGAGGAGTCCGGAGAGGATCGAGAAGGTGACCACCTGATCGAGCAGTCCCGTGAACCCGAACGCGATGGCGATCGGCACCAGAAACAGAATCGCGCGATACGGAGTGCGGTAGCGGGGATGGACGGCGGCAAACCACTCGGGCAGATAGCGATCGCGTCCCATCGAGAACCAGGCGCGCGAGGCGTCGTTGATGCACCCGTTGGCCGAGGCGACGGCGGCGCACAGCGTGCCGATGAAGAGCGCGGCCTGCAGCAGGCGGCTCGAGCTCACGGACGCCGCATCGAACAGCGGCACCACGGCCGTGCCGAGATATTCCCAGGGCAGCAATCCCGCGCACACGTACCAGGTCATGGTCGCCGCGATAAGCAGCGTGATCATGCCGGCCATGGTTCCAAAGGGCAGGGAGCGGGGCGGCGAGCGCACCTCCTCGGCCGCCTGGCAGGTGCCCTCGATACCGAGGAAGTACCAGATGCCGAAGTGAAACGCACCGATGACGCCCATCCACCCGTAGGGAAGCGGAGTCAACAGGTCCCGATGCAGCAGCGTGCTCGAAGTCGACCAGGGGCGGCTCGCCAGGAACATCGCGACGATGGTGCCGCAGGCGACGGCGGTTATGACGAGATTGACGCGCAGCGTGATTAGCACGCCGCGGTAATTGAGGTAGGCGAGCAGCGCAATGGTCAAGAACACGAAGGGCCGGGGATCCAGGCCCGGCGCCCCGGCCTGCTGCGCCACCGTCTTCAGCAGATCACCCACGACCAGCGCATCGCTCGCCTCGAGCATCGTATAGGCCATCACGAGATAGAGGCCGACGTTGAACGCCATCAGCGGCCCGACGATGTGCTTTGCCTGCGCGTACTGCCCGCCCGCCGCGGCGACGGTCGAGGTCACTTCGGAATCGATCATCGCGACGCAGGTGTAGAGCAAGCCGACGACCCAGCAGGCGATCAATGATCCCAGCGCTCCCCCCTTGGCGACCGAGAAGTTCCAGCCCATGAACTCGCCGACCAGCACGATTCCGACGCCGAGCGCCCAGACGTGGCCGGGACCGAGCACGCGCAGCAGACTCAGATGCGAGCCGGAAGAGGGGCCGGCGGCGGCGGAGCCGCGGTTGGAGTCCGTGCCGGTGGGGGAGGCGGTGCTCACGGTCACTGGGAGCGACCGGCGCGCCGCTCGATGTCCTCGAGATCTGCGGCCACCTCGCGCAGGTCCTTCTCAATCTCTCCTTCGCGCGAGGACAGCAGCAGCCGCTCATCGAAGCTGCGGCTGGTGCGCCACGCATCGAATCCGAGCCACGCGAAGAGCACGATGCCCGCGGCCCAGGCGAGGGCCTCGAGCAAACGCAGGCCGCTCATGCCGCCTCGTCCTCGCGCTGGCCGAAGTGCTCCTTGATCACCTCGCGATAC
The DNA here is from genome assembly GCA_035307465.1 of Steroidobacteraceae bacterium. Classification (GTDB taxonomy): domain Bacteria; phylum Pseudomonadota; class Gammaproteobacteria; order Steroidobacterales; family Steroidobacteraceae; genus Bog-1198. The sequence continues at coordinate 2,686 of DATGIA010000078.1, read as the reverse complement.
TCGCGCTCGGACACTACGATCAGAAAGGCGAAATAGCCGATCAGCACCAGGGCCGTGGCCGCCAAACCCCAGGGGTCGATGCGGTAATCGAAGCGACTGGTGATGAGCGGTGCAGCCTTTGCGGGATCGTAGCCGAGCTTCTGCCACTGCGCCGCCATGCTCGGGTTCTGATGCAAGCTTTCCCAGGTGGGATGCGCCACCGGCACGGTGGTCGCGGCGGGGCTCGTCCAACCGAGCAGCACGGGTGCGTACAAGGCGCCGAGCACCAGCAACAGCAGAACGCCCGCATCGATCCATTGACCGAGCCGGCTTTGCCGGGGCGGCTCATACGGGGTCACGATCGCGCCTTCGCGCGCTGCGCACGATGCTCATCGAGGTGCTTGATGTCGAGCGAGTAGATGAAGGTGCGGTCCTCGCGATTGTGCTTGAGCATCGCGCCGATCGCGGCCGCATTGAACAGCACGAGCACCGCGCCCGAGAGGGCGAGGGTGATGCGCACGCCGTCGGCCGCCCAGCGGCTGGTCTCGGTGTATACGCTGCCGAGCGTCGCGATCAGCACCAGGATGAGAAGAATCGCGATCAGACGATCACGGCGATACATGCGCCCGATGCGCGGCTCGAGGTCGTACACGCCATCCCCCTTTGCGTCGTGACCGGATGAAAGCCGGCCTCTCTCGATGTCTCCCATAATCCTAAAACGCGAACCCGTTTGCCAGCCGCAGCGCCCGGGCACAGCTACAATGGCGACGGGCGACTCTCCCCATTCCGGGGTCGAGCGAACCCGCGCGGAGCGGATCGGGATGCGGAGACACGGACCCTGGGTCGTTGCGCTCGCCTTGTGGGCAGCGGTGCTGGCCTCGGCCCCGACGCCTGCCGCGTCCGACTCCGATGCCGCCTCCTCGTCGAGCGCCGGTGTCTCGCTCAAGGAAAAGACGCATCAGTGGGGCGCGGCGGTGAAAGGGGCCGCGCACAAGGTCGGCGCCGCGACCCAGCGGGCGGCGCACGCAGTGTCGCAGGCCACCGTCAAGGGTGCACATGCCGTCTCGAGCGAGGCAAAAACGGGCTACGCCAAGGTCAAGGCCAAGGTTCACGAGAAGACTGCACCGAAGGGCGCGGCAAGCACGTCCGGGCACTGAGCGCGTGCCCTTGCGCCGACCGACGCCCGTGCGAATAGCCTGACATGGGGCGCGGTCTCGATGCTCGATTCCGGTTGTGGCTGGCGGCGATGCTGGCGCTCGCGACGCTGCCGCTGTTCGCCCAATTTGCAGGTCTCGCCTGGGAGCTCGCGCAAGGGGCGGGGCTGCTGAGCTTCATCGGGTGCATCCTGCTATGCGGCGCCCCGGTGCGACCGCGTGCAGCGGAGCCCCCAACGCTGCTCTCGCTCAGGGCCCACGCGTGGCTCGGCTGGGCGGCGCTCCTCGCGGCCCTCGTGCACATTGCGGGGCTCGTGCTTGCCGATCACATCGTGATCGAGTATTTGAAACCCAGCATGCCGCTCTACGCGTGGGCCGGCCTGCTCGCGACGGTGCTGCTCCTGCTGCTCGTGCTAAGTGCGCTGAGCGGCGCTCGGCGGCGTCTGTTTCGCAACAACGCGAGCTTCCAGGTGCTGCACGTCATGGCAAGCTGCGCGCTGCTCGCCCTGATCGGCGCACACGTCATCACGACCCATCGCTACCTGGGCGGCCCCGCGCGCACGGTCTGCGCGATTGCGGCCAGCGCGGCGGCGATGCTCATGCTGCTGCGGGCGCGCCGCGGGGCCGCGAGCGCAGCACCCGGCCGCGGGCTGGTCTTCGGCCGATCTGCGGCCGCGATCGTCGCGACGATGGCACTCGTCGTGCTCTCGCTCATCGGCATGTCCGGTGATCGCGCGCGCGCCGGGTTGCGCGAGCCGCTCGTCGCGCGGACAACCACCCTGCCGCTGGCGTTTCCTCACGAGAAGCATGGCCGGGTCAACTGTCTGCAATGTCACCACAACTATGCCGACGGCACGGGTCTTGACTGGTGCATTCATTGCCATCGAAGTGGGCGCGCGGATCTCAAGCAGGGGGTGGAGGCGCGCTTTCACGGCTTTTGCCTGCAATGTCATCGTCACCCGCCCCGCACCCTCGAGGGCCACGGTCCGGTGTCCGGGTGCGCGACCTGTCATCGCACGCCCGATCACGTGGGCTTGCCGGCCGGTGCGGCGGCGGCGCTCGCGCCGATCCCCCGATGAGGGGCGACGGCTTTTTTTCAACGGCCGGGAGGGCGCGCCCGGCGCCGGCGGGCGCTTTCGCGGATCCAGGCCGCGAGGCCGGCGGATTGCGCAAGCTCCTCGAGCTCCTCGGGCCGCAAGGGCACGCGATGGACGAAGTCGATGAGACGCGTAAAGGGCAGCCGCGGATGGGGACGTTCGACGAGACGCACTTCATCGCCCGCCTGCAGCACGCCTTCCTCGAGCACCCGGTAGTACCAGCCTGCGCGTCCGGAGCGAATCATGGCGCGCGGCATCTCAAGATCCTCGAAGCGCAGCGCGAACTTGAAGCAGGGCTGGCGCGGCTGGCAGACCTGCAGCCGGGCCGAGCCGATCGCGTGAACATCGCCCGCGCAAAGATCGCTCTCCTTCAATCCTTCAAGGGTCAGATTCTCGCCAAATCCTCCAGGCACCAGGCGTTCGGCATGTCGCGGGTACTCGGCGAGCCAGCTCGAG
>DATGIA010000077.1:0-15258 GCA_035307465.1 Steroidobacteraceae bacterium | reverse complement strand
GTGAGCGCGCAGGTCGAAGAATACTCCCGGGGATACACGGACAAGTCGTGGACGGAGCTCATGCGTCTCATGAGCGAAGTCACCGACGTCTACCTCACCAAGTTCCGCGAGCTCGAGAACGCCGCTCCGGAAGGAGAACGCGACATGGCTCATTCCATGGTCGTTCATGAGGCGGCACTCAATGAGTTCGCCCACCGCGAGCTCGCGGGCGACAGCGGGAATTCGCTGGCTGCAGTGATCAGCCTCTTGCAATGGCCGATCGCGCCTCCCGTCTAAGACTATATCGTCGAAGATGCGCAGTGGCGGTGAATCAGAGGACACCTCCGCGCCGCTAATGGCGCCCGAGCCCCTTGCTCGTGACCCCGAGTGCATCGAAGAGGCTCTCATCGGGGTGCTGCGCGCACTCCGCCCTGAGCGAGTTCTCGAAGCGCTCGAGCGCGCTCGCGTCGAACAGGTGGCCCCCCGAAAGACCCATGGAGAATCCGTAGAGCCACATCATGATGGTGGTGGCGCTGTCGGGGTCGTTCTTCTGCGAATCGGCATGCCGGGACTCGAAAGTCCCGCACGCGAGGTTGCTGAGATCCATGGGCTTGGTGCGCTTCGGCGCCACCTGCGTGATGGCCTCGAGGAGGCTCATGCTCGGCTGGCTCTTGCATTGCGCATCGAGCGCGAAGCCGAAGGAGGGGAGGGCGTCACTGTACATCACGTGCTCGCCGGACTTCGCCACCGAATAGCCGAACAGCCACATCACGGTGTTGATGCCGTCCGCGCTCGCGGCCGCGCCGGAGGATTCGCTGCCGGCGCCCGGCAATATCTCGTTCTCGTACTTGTTGCAGCTCAGCGTCGCGAGATTGAGCGTCGCTGCGTGTGCGTGGGCCACGGTGAGCGCGCTCAAGGGCGCCGCCGTGACCGCGAGCGCGGCGAGAGAAGCGAGTCGGTTGCGCTTCATGCAGGGCTCCCGCCGGCGCGCGAGGGCAGAATCTCCGCCACCGGTTGAACGAAGCGGGCCGACTTCACCCAGCGCTGTGCGGCCTCGAGGTCGGGCGCCATGTAGCGGTCGATCGCGTAGTGAGCGACCTGCGCGCGCATGACGGCGTGCACCTCCTCGAGGAGCGCTGAGGAGCGCGCCGGCCGGTGAAAGTCGATGCCCTGGGCCCCGATCAACAGCTCGATGCCGATGATGCCCGCGGCGTTGTCGCACATCGCGGCGAGGCGGCGCGCGGCGTGCGTCGCCATGCTGACGTGGTCTTCCTGGTTGGCGGAGGTCGGAATGGAATCGACGCTCGCCGGCGCGGCGAGCACCTTGTTCTCGGCCACCAGCGCGGCGGCGGTCACTTGCGCAATCATGAAACCCGAGTTCACTCCACTGTTCTCGACCAGAAACGGGGGCAGGCCGCTCATCTTCGGATCGACGAGCACGGCCACGCGCCGCTCCGAGAGGCTGCCCATCTCGGCGATCGCGAGCGCCAGCGTGTCCGCGGCGAAGGCGACGGGCTCCGCGTGAAAGTTACCACCGGAGAGCACCTCGCGCTCGGCGACGAACAGGAGCGGGTTGTCGGTGACGGCGTTCGCCTCGATGCCGAGCGTGAGGCTCGCATTGCGGATGAGGTCCAGACAAGCGCCCATCACCTGCGGCTGGCAGCGAAAAGAATAAGGATCCTGCACGCGCGAGCAGTCCCGATGCGAGGCGCGGATCGCGCTGCCCTGGAGCAGTCGTCGGTACATCCGGGCCACATCGCTCTGTCCGTGCTGCCCGCGCGCTGCATGGATGCGCGCATCGAAGGGCGCATCGCTCCCCTTCAGTGCATCGACCGACAGCGCCCCTGCGATGACCGCGGTGCCGAACACGTCCTCGGCGCCAAACAGCCCGCGCAGCGCGAGCGCGGTGGACACCTGGGTGCCGTTGATGAGGGCGAGCCCTTCCTTCGGCCGCAAGGTCAAGGGCTTGAGACCCGCGCGCTCGAGCCCTCTCGCCGCCGGCATCACCTCACCGCCCACGCGCACCTGCCCGAGGCCGAGCAGCACGGCGCCCAGGTGTGCGAGCGGCGCCAGGTCGCCCGAAGCGCCGACCGAGCCTTGCCCCGGGATCAGCGGATAGACCTCGTGCTCGAGGAGCGCGAGCAGCGCATCGATGACGCCCTGCGAGACTCCGGAGTGACCGCGGGCGAGCCCGTTGATCTTGAGCGCGAGGATCAGCCGCACGACCGCGTCGGGCAGCGGCTCGCCGAGGCCCGCGGCGTGCGACATGAGAAGATTCCGCTGCAGCAGCGTGAGCTGATCGGCCGCGATGCGCGTCTGCGCGAGCAGCCCGAAGCCGGTGTTGATGCCGTAGGCGGCGGCGTCGCGCGTGACGATCTGATCGACGAGGGCGCTCGCCGCGGCCACCCGCTCGCGGTCCTCGGCGCCGAGCTCGAGCGGAGTCGGCTGCTCGTAGATCCGCCGCAGCAGCGGGAGGGACAGCTCACCCGCGCGCGCGCGCACTCGGCTGCTCACGGCGCTCACTCAGCCGCGCCGCGCCGCGTCGATCATCGGCAGATCGAGACCCTGGGTGCGGGCGCACTCGATGGCGATCTCGTAGCCGGCATCGGCATGGCGCATGACGCCGGTGCCCGGGTCGTTCCACAGCACGCGACGGATGCGCCGGTCTGCGGCCTCGGTGCCGTCGCACACGATCACGACCCCGGCGTGCTGCGAGTAGCCCATGCCCACTCCGCCGCCGTGATGGATCGACACCCAGGTGGCGCCCGAGGCCGTGTTGAGCAGTGCGTTCAAGAGCGGCCAGTCCGAGACTGCGTCCGAGCCGTCCTGCATGGCCTCGGTCTCGCGATTCGGGCTCGCGACGGAGCCCGAGTCGAGATGGTCGCGGCCGATGACGATCGGCGCCTCGAGCTCGCCCTTCTGCACCATCTCGTTGAACGCGCATCCCAGCCGGTGACGCTGACCGAGGCCCACCCAGCAAATGCGGGCCGGCAGCCCCTGAAAGTGAATGCGCGACTGGGCCATGTCGAGCCAGCGATGCAGGTGCGCATCGTCCGGAATCAGCTCCTTCACCTTCGCGTCGGTCTTGCGGATGTCCTCCGGATTTCCCGAGAGCGCCGCCCAGCGGAACGGGCCCACGCCGCGGCAGAAGAGGGGGCGGATGTATTCGGGGACGAAGCCCGGGATGTCGAACGCGCGCACGACGCCCTCATCGCGCGCCATCTGCCGCAGGTTGTTGCCGTAGTCGAACACCGGCAGCCCCAGGTCCTTGAATTCGAGCAACAGCTCGACGTGGCGCGCCATCGAGCGCTTCGCCGCGGCGGCCGTGCCCGCGGGGTCGCTCACGCGCCGCTCATCCCATTGCTCGATGCTCCAGCCCTGCGGCAGATAGCCGTTGACGGGATCGTGCGCCGAGGTCTGATCGGTGAGCGCATCGGGGCGGATGCCGCGCGCGACGAGCGTCTCCAGCACATCGACGATGTTGCCGAGGAGCGCGACCGAGACGGCACGCCCGCTGCGCTGGGCGTCCTCGAGATGCCTCAATGCCTCATCCAGCGAGCGGGCCTCGACATCGACGTAGCCGGTCTCGAGACGCTTGGCGATGCGGCTGGGCCGGCACTCGACCGCCAGCATGGACAGCCCCGCCATGGTTGCGGCGAGCGGCTGAGCCCCGCCCATGCCGCCCAGGCCCGCCGTGAGCACCCAGCGGCCGGAGGCCTGGCCGCGGAAATGCTTGCGGCTCATCTCGGCGAAGGTTTCATAGGTGCCTTGCACGATGCCCTGGCTGCCGATGTAGATCCACGATCCCGCGGTCATCTGACCGAACATCATGAGCCCCTTGCGATCGAGCTCGTGGAAGTGCTCCCAGGTCGCCCAGTGTGGCACCAGGTTCGAGTTCGCGATGAGCACACGCGGCGCATCCGCGTGCGTCGGAAAGACCCCCACGGGCTTGCCCGACTGCACCAGCAGCGTTTCCTCCTCGCCCAGGCGACGCAACGTCTCGACGATGCGATCGAAGCAGTTCCAGTCGCGCGCCGCGCGTCCGATGCCGCCATACACGACCAGCTCGGCCGGATTCTCGGCGACTTCCGGGTCGAGGTTATTCATCAGCATGCGCAGCGGCGCCTCGGTCGTCCAGAAGCGGGCGGTGCGCGCCGTGCCGCGGGGGGCACGGATTACACGGGGTTTCACGGTGTCGAGCATGGCGGGCGTCCTCTCGTGACTCAAGGCCGAAAGCGGCCTGACATTTCGTAGCGGGATCCGGGGTAGTACAGATGGGCCATCGAGGCGATCTGCGACATCGCCCAGGTGCGGCGGATCATCAGCAGACAGGGCTCGTTGCGTTTCATGTCGAGCACGCGCCTCGTATGCTCATCGGGCATCACCGCGCGCAGGAGGTGCTCGACCTCCTGGATCGGGGCAACCTTGACCAGATAGTCGTACGGGGTCGTGCGCGTAAAATCCACCGACAGGTAGTCGGGCGCGATGCGCGGCGCGACGTGGCGTTGCTCGAGCTGCACCGGCCGATCGTTCTCGGCGTGCACGATCTCGGAGTGAAACAGGGTCTCGCCGGTCGCGATGCCGAAGTCCGCGGCGAGCCGCTCATCGGCGCGTATGCGCTCGAGCACGAGGACCCGTGCGCGGTGCTCGTGGCCACGCTCGCGAATCTCATCGGCGATGCTGCGGATGGCGAGGGGATGCGCGCGGGCGGGACGCTCGGCGACGAAGCTGCCCACCCCGGCAATGCGCACCAGCACGCCCTCGTCGCGCAGCTCCTTGAGGGCGCGGTTGGCCGTCATGCGCGACACGCCGAAAGCCTTCACGATCTCGTTCTCCGAGGGCACGCGCTGCGCGGTGCTCCACTTCCCCGAGCCGATGTTCTCGAGGATATGCCGCTTCACCCGGAGGTAGAGCGGCTGCAGATCGCGGCTTGCGGGGTCGAGCGCCATGGTGGGCGGCAGGATAGGCTGTATAGACAGGTACAGTCAACCGGGATCCACGGAAGGTGTGGATTTGGGTCCTGACGTTCTATAGAATGAACAACACGATATTATTTCTAAAGGAAGGCCGGATGAGCCTCGCAGCCCTCAAGCCGGAGGCCGATCGCCGCCGCATCCTGACGACGGCGGTGCTGCGCGCCGCGGCGCTCCTCGGGCTCAATCAGGCGCGCATCGCCGAGGTGCTCGGCATGAGCGCGCCCATGGTCTCACGCATGGCGCATGGCACTTATGCGCTCGATGAGAGCCGAAAGGAGTGGGAGCTTGCCGCGCTGCTCGTGCGCCTGTTTCGCTCGCTCGATACCCTGGTCGGATCGAACGAGGCCGCGGCCCGCACCTGGCTGCGCAGCCACAACCACGCGCTCGGCGGGATCCCCATCGAGTTGATCCGCAGCACCGAGGGCCTGGTTCGTGCCGTCCATTACCTGGACGCCGCGCGCGGTCGCCTCTGAGGGGGTGCGGCTGCGGCGCCGCCTGTGGCGCGCGGTGGAGGCTCAGCACATCGTCTCGACGCTGCGGCTGGTCGCCGGTGCGCAGGAGCAGCTCGTGCTCGAGCGCATCCTCGAGGCCAGCAAGCCGGCGATTCCCGCCGACGCCGGCCCGCTGCACTATCTGCTCTACACCCCGTTTCGCTACCCCGCGCCCGTCGGCTCACGCTTCCGCTCACCGCTCGATGCGGGAGTCTGGTACGGCGCCCTCGAGGTGCGCACCGCCTGCGCGGAGCTCGGTTACTGGCGCTGGCGTTTCCTCACCGACAGCGAGGGACTCGAGTCCCTCGGCCCGGCCGCGCAAACCGTGTTTCGCGCCGGCATCGATACCAAGGGCGTCGATCTCACGCGCGCGCCCTTCGACCGGGATCGCACGCTCTGGTGCGATCGCAACGACTATCAGGCCACCCAGGCCCTCGCGGCCCTGGCCCGCAGCGCCGAGCTCGGTGCGCTCTGCTATGAGTCGGTGCGCGATCCCGAGCACGGCAGCGCCGTCGCGGTGCTGCGCCCGCAAGCGTTCAAGCCGAAGCGGCCGCTCGCCCAGGAAACCTGGTTCCTCACGGTTCGCCGCAGCGCCGTCACCTGGCAGCGCGAGGGCGCCCTGCTCGAGTTCGACGCCGCGGCGTGGTGAGCGCGCGGCGCGGTGAGGGCGGCGCGATGAGGGCGGCGCGATGAGGGCGGCGCGCTTCACCACACCCGGCACGGCACCCGTCGCACCATGGGCGCGGTCGCCGGGCAGGAAAACGCCTGCTGGAACTGCGGCATGTTCGACACGAGACCGTTGACGCGATAGCGGCCCGGTGAGTGCGGGTCGGTCTTCGCATGCAGGCGCAGGTTCTCCGGCCGCTGGTTCTCGCACGCCCACTGGGCGTTGCCGACGAAGAAGCGTTGCTCGGGCGTGAGCCCCTCGCGCGGCTCGAGCGTCCGGCCGGCAATCTGCGCGCGCCACGCCATGTGCGCAAGGATCAGACCACCGAGGTCCGCCGCATCCTCGCCCACGGTGAGCCGGCTGTTGATGTGGATGTCATCGACCACGAGGTACTGCCCGTACTGATCGATGATGCACTGGGTCTTCTCCTTGAACTTCGCCGCGTCGTCCTTCGTCCACCAGTCCTTCAAATTTCCCCGGGCGTCGAACTGCCGCCCCTCATCGTCGAAGCCGTGCGTGAGCTCGTGACCGATCGTGCCTCCGGTGTTGCCGTAATTCGGCGCATCATCGAGCCTGGCATCGTACAGGGGCGGTTGCAGCACGCCCGCCGGAAAATTGATGTCGTTCATCTGCGGGTCGTAGTACGCGTTCACCGTCTGCGGCGTCATCTGCCACTCCGAGCGGTCGAGCGGCTTGCCGATCTTTGCGAGCTGGCGCCGCGACTCGAACTCGATCGCGCGCATCACATTGCCGAAGTAATCGCCGCTCTCGATGAGGAGCGCTCCGTAGTCGCGCCAGCGGTCCGGGTAGCCGATCTTGTTGGCGAGCGCGTCGAGCTTGGCGAGCGCCTGCCGCTGGGTGGCCTCGCTCATCCAGCTCAACCCCTCGATGTCGGTGCGCATCGCCGCCTCGATCTGCTGTGTCATCTTGAGCGTCGCCGCCTTGAGATCCGGTGAGAAGGTGCGCGCCACGAACTCCTGCCCCAGCGCCTCGCCGATGAACGCATCCACCTGACGCACGCAGCGCTTCCAGCGCGGCTTTTGCTCGGGCACGCCGCGCAGCGTGTGCTCGAAGAAGCGGAAGCGCTCCGCCTCGAAGTCGCTCGACAGATAGGCCGCCGCCGAGTGCGCCGCGTGCCAGCGCAGATAGGTCCTCAAGTCGGCCAGCGAGGTGCCGGCCAGCACATGGTCGAGCGCCCGATAGAACCGCGGCTCCGTCACGTTCACGATCTCGATCTCTTGAAGGCCCAGCGGGCGCAGATAGTCCGTCCAGCCGAAATGCGGAGTGAGCTGCTCCAGGGCCCGCCGGGAGAGCTTGTGAAAGAGCTTGTAGGGGTCTCGCAGGTCCACGCGCTTGAGCGAGGCGCGGGCGAGCGCGGTCTCGATTCTCATGACGGTCGCCGCGTCGCGCGCCGCAGTGCCCCGCGATTCGCCGAGCAGCTCGAAGGTGCGCGTCAGGTGCTCGCGGTACTGCGCGCGCAGCGCGGCGGCGTGCGCGTCGGTGTCGGTGTAATAGTCCCGGTCGGGCATGCCGAGGCCGCCCGCTCTGGCGAAGGCGATCACGTTTTCGGAGTCCGCGAAGTCCTGGTTCGAGCCGAACTCGAACAGTGCGCCCCCATCGGCGCTTTGCAGGTGCAGCGTGGCGAGAAGCGCCGGCAACGCCTGCTTGCGATTCAGCGCCGCGATGCGCCCGAGCGTCGCGGCGAGCGGCTGCGCCCGCGCGCGCTCGATCGCCGCCTCATCCATGCACGCGGCGAAGTAGTCGCCAATCTTCTGCTGGCTCGGGGAACGCTCCGCACCCGCCTTGCTCAGCGCATCGAGAATCCCCCACAGGAACTGCTGGTTGTCCTGATAGAGCTTGCCGTAAACGCTCCAGCTGGCCTGGTCGGCGGGAATCGGGTTGTGCGCCATCCAGCCGCCGCAGGCGTATTGGTAGAAATCGACGCAGGCGTTGGCCGAGGGGTCCATCGAGGCGACATCGAGACTCGGGATATAGGGGAGCGCCGCGAGCGGCCGCTCCGCGCTCGCAGGCGCTGCGGGTGATTCGGCACCGGTCGCCAGGGCAATAAGACCGCCCAGCGCCAGGAGGGCGGCGGGCCATACGATACGGTCGAGCATTCATTTCTCCTTTGTTTGCGCTTCCCGGACGTGCATGCGACGGAGCCTTGACGGCCGATCGCAAGGTGCGCCGTCACCTCGCAAGGCGCGCCATCAGTGCCTGAAACTCAGGTCGCAGAGCCTCTTCCTCGGCGTGCCCTCCGGCGCGCACGACCCAGCGACCCCCGACCATGACCTCGCGGATCGCGTGCGCGCCGTCGCCGGCAAAGAGCAGATGGTCGAGCGCGGTCTCGGTCTGCGCACCCGCCATGGCGGGGTGAGTCGCATCGAGCACCAGCCAGTCCGCGCGGCGTCCCACGCCGATCTCACCCGCCGGCTGGCCGAGCGCTGCGGCCCCGTCCCGCGCCGCGGCCCGCCACAAGCGAGTGCCCGCATGCGGCTCCGTGCGCGCCGCGAGCACGCTGCGCCGGCGCTTGCGCAACCGCGCCTGGTACTCCATCCAGCGCAGCTCCTCGCTGGGCGAGACGCTCGCCTGGCTGTCCGAGCCCACGCAGAGCCGGCCGCCGGCCGAGAGAAAAAGCGCCGCATCGAAGAAGCCGTCACCGAGATTCGCTTCGGTCGTGATGGACAGACACACCGCCGCGCCGCTCGCCGCAATGGCCTTGAGCTCCGCGGCCGTTGCATGCGTCGCGTGCACCAGGCACCAGTGCCGGTCCACGAGACCGGTGTCGAGCAGGCGCTCGATGGGACGTCGGCCGGTGCTCGCGAGACAGGCCTCGACCTCCTTGCGCTGCTCGGCGACGTGAATGTGCAGCGGCAGGGTCGCATCGCGAGCCCGCAGCGCCCGCGCGGCCCGCTCCAGGCTCTCCAGCGGCACCGCGCGCAGGCTGTGGAACGCCGCTCCCGTGCGCCGCAGAGAGCGGGGCGATGGGGACTTCCCTTCGAGCCGTGCTTCTTCGTCGAGCCGGGCTTCTTCGTCGAGGCGCGCGCCGATCGCCTGGACGAAGCGCTCCGTGTCGAGATGAAAGCGCGACTGCTCGGCGCGCAGCGGCTGGCCGCCGAAGTCGCTGGCCTGATAGAGCGTCGGCAGCAAAGTGAGCGCGATACCAGCTCGCTGCGCGGCGCGATCCACCGCCTGCCAGAGGGCATCCGGCTCCTCGTACAGCGTCCCGTCGCGCCGCCGATGCAAATAATGGAACTCCGCGACCGCGGTGTAACCCGCCTTCAGCATCTCGATGAAGAGCTGCGTTGCGAGCAACTCGAGCTCCTCGGGCTCGATGCGATTGGCGAGCGCGTACATCGCCTCGCGCCAGGTCCAGAAGCTGTCACGCGCGGAGCGGCGGTACTCGGTGTTGCCCACCAGGGCGCGCTGAAAGGCGTGGCTGTGCGCGTTCGCCATGCCGGGCACGACGAAGCCGGACACCCGCTCGAGCGGCGCGGCGCCGGGCGCCCCGCTTGAGGGCGGGTCGATGGCGCTGATCATGCCCTGCGCATCGACGGTCACGACGGCTTCGCGCACCCATCCCTGAGCCAGCAGGACCGCCTCGAGCTGATAGCGTCGCGTCATCTCCCCTGGCGCTCCGGTCGTCATCCGCCGCGATGATGCATTAGCATGGTGCCCGGTGAACAGTCTGCTCGAGCGCGGCGTTTCATGACGGGACAACCCTGGGATCGTGTCTGGGTGGATGCGAACCTCGCGACCATGGTCGCGGGCGAGGGCCCTTATGGTGCGCGCCCGAGCGCCGCCCTCGCGGTGCGCGGCGATCGCATTGCCTGGATCGGGGATGCGGGCGAGGCGCGCCGGCAGGCGCGCGCGCAGGGCGCGCCGATCGAGGAATGCGCCGGACGCTGGATCACACCCGGCCTGATCGATTGCCACACCCATCTCGTTTACGGCGGCGACCGGGTCGAGGAGTACGAGAAGCGTCTCAGCGGGGTTTCCTACGAGGAGATCGCGCGCGCGGGAGGTGGTATTCAATCGACCGTGGCCGCAACGCGTGCCGCCGGCGCCGACTCGCTGCGCGCGCAGGCGCTGCGCCGTCTGCGCCGTCTGCTCGCCGAGGGCGTCACCACCGTCGAGGTGAAATCCGGTTATGGACTCGAGCTTCAGACCGAGCGGCGCATGCTCGAGGTGGCCCGCTCCCTCGCGACGGAGGGTGTGTCGATTCGCACCACCTATCTCGGGCTGCATGCGCTGCCCGCCGAGTACGCCCGCGCGCGGGCGGATTATGTGGCGCTCGCGAGCGGGGAATGGCTGGAGAGTCTGCAGGGCGCGGGACTCATCGATGCGGTGGATGCGTTCTGCGAGAACATTGCTTTCTCGGTGGCGGAGAGCGCGCAGTTCCTCGGCGCTGCGCAGCGCCTCGGATTGCCGGCGCACCTGCACGCGGGTCAGTTGAGCGATCTCGGCGCCGCCCAGCTCGCCGCCCGATTCAAAGCGCTCTCGGCGGATCATCTGGAATATGTGGGCGCGGCGGGTGTCGCGGCGCTCGCTGCTGCGGGCACGGTCGCGGTGCTCCTGCCCGGGGCCTATTTCCTGCTGCGTCAAACGACGCCGCCGCCGGTCGCTTTGCTGCGCGCCGCCGGGGTGCCGATGGCGGTTGCGACCGATTGCAATCCCGGCACCTCGCCGTGCACTTCGCTCCTGCTCGCAGTCACCATGGCCTGCACGTTGTTCGGCCTCACCGCGGAAGAGTCACTCGCGGGCGCCACCCGCAATGCCGCCCGGGCGCTCGGACTTTCGGATGAGGCCGGCACGCTCGAGGTCGGCAAGCGCGCCGATTTCGTTCTCTGGGACATCGGCCGCCCTGCGGAGCTCGCCTGCGCGCTCGGCGCGAATCCCTGCGCGGGGGTCGTTTACGGGGGCCGCCGGCGAACCATTTGAGGGCGCGTGATGACGCAACGCAACATCGTGGTCGCTCGCAGGGCGCGCGAGCCCCTCGGCGTGCGTCCCCTTTACGTTGACAGCCCCCCGGCCGGTTCCTACAATCGCACACCTTTGTCGCCCCGTCTCAGGGCGCGACTTACTGTACGTGTGTTCCGATGGGCCCGCCCGATCGAGCAGGCTCTAAAAGGTATTTATGGCGACGACGACTCAACTCATCCGCACCGGCCGCAACGAGCCTGCGTGGAAGTCCAAGGTTCCGGCCTTGGCAGCCTCCCCGCAGAAGCGCGGTGTGTGCACGCGGGTGTACACCACGACGCCGAAGAAGCCGAACTCGGCGCTGCGCAAGGTGTGCCGCGTGCGCCTGACCAACGGCTACGAGGTGTCGAGCTACATCGGCGGCGAGGGCCACAACCTGCAGGAGCACTCGGTGGTGCTGATTCGCGGCGGGCGCGTGAAGGACCTGCCCGGCGTGCGCTATCACACCATTCGCGGCGCGCTCGATTGCGCAGGCGTCGGTGACCGCCGCCAAGGCCGCTCCAAGTACGGCGCGAAGCGCCCCAAGAAATAAGCCGACCCGGCGAGCAGGTTTTCCATGTCGCGTAGAGCAGCAGCCCCCCATCGCACCATCCTTCCGGACCCGAAGTTCGGCAACGACATGCTCGCGAAATTCATCAACATGGTGATGGAGCGCGGCAAGAAGTCGGTCGCCGAGCAGATCGTCTACGGTGCCATCGACCGGATCGGTGACAAGACCGGGCGGGCCGGCGGCGAGGCGATCGGTCTGCTGCAGCAGGCCATCGACAATGTGAAGCCCGTGGTCGAGGTGAAGTCGCGGCGCGTCGGGGGCGCCACGTATCAGGTGCCGGTCGAGGTGCGTGCCAACCGTCGTCAGACCCTCGCCATGCGCTGGGTGATCGAGGCGGCGACCGACCGCAGCGAGAAGTCGATGTCGCATCGGCTTGCCGCCGAGCTCATGGACGCGGCCGAGAACCGCGGAGCCGCGGTCCGCAAGCGCGAGGACACCCACCGCATGGCCGAGGCCAACAAGGCGTTCGCGCACTACCGCTGGTAGTCTCGCGCGGTCGGACCTGCGCCCGCGCTGGTTTTGCGCAGGTGCGCCCCCATGTAGTGATCGAGGGGGGCGGCGTCGGGCCGCCGCTCGATTAACGAGGAATTGACCGTGGCACGTACGACGCCCATCGAGCGTTATCGCAACATCGGGATCTCGGCCCACATCGATGCGGGCAAGACCACCGCCACCGAGCGCATCCTGTTCTACACCGGCGTCTCGCACAAGATCGGCGAGGTGCATGACGGCGCGGCCGTCATGGACTACATGGAGCAGGAGCAGGAGCGCGGCATCACCATTACTGCTGCTGCGACGACGTGCTTCTGGAAGGGAATGGACAAGAGCTTTCCGGAGCATCGAATCAACATCATCGATACTCCGGGCCACGTCGATTTCACCATCGAGGTGGAGCGCTCCTTGCGCGTGCTCGACTCGGCGATCGCGGTGTACTGCGCGGTCTCCGGCGTGCAGCCGCAATCCGAGACCGTATGGCGGCAGATGAACAAGTACCACGTGCCGCGCGTCGCCTTCGTCAACAAGATGGACCGTGCGGGGGCGGACTTCCTGCGCTGCGTCGAGCAGATCCGCACGCGCCTGCGCGGCAATCCCGTGCCCATCCAGCTGCCGATCGGCGCCGAGGAGCGCTTCACGGGCGTCGTCGATCTCGTGAAGATGAAGGCGATCTGGTGGGACGACGAGACGCAGGGCATGAAGTTCGAGTATCGCGACATCCCCGCGGACATGCTCGAGGAGTGCAAGGCGTGGCGCGCCCGGATGATCGAGGCGGCGGCGGAAGGCTCGGACGAGCTCACCAACAAGTACCTCGAGTCGGGCGAGCTCGACGTCGAGGAGATCAAGCGGGGCTTGCGCGCCCGCGCGCTCAAGAACGAGGTGTGCCTCGTCACCTGCGGCTCGGCGTTCAAGAACAAAGGCGTGCAGGCGGTGCTCGATGCGGTCATCGAGTACATGCCCTCGCCCCTCGACGTGCCTCCCGTCAAGGGCATGAGCGAGCGCGGCGAGCCCCTGACCCGCAAGGCGGACGATGCCGAGCCGTTCGCAGCGCTCGCCTTCAAGATCCTGAACGATCCCTTCGTCGGCAACCTCACCTTCTTCCGCGTCTACTCGGGCACCCTCAACTCCGGCGACCAGGTGTACGTGCCGAACAAGAGCAAGACCGAGCGCATCGGGCGCCTGCTGCAGATGCACGCGAGCGACCGCTCGGAGATCAAGGAAGTGCGCGCCGGCGACATCGCGGCCGCCGTGGGCCTGAAGGACGTGATCACCGGTGACACGCTGTGCGATCCGGGCAAGCCGATCATCCTCGAGAAGATGGAGTTCCCCGAGCCCGTGATCTCGGTGGCGGTCGAGCCGAAGACCAAGGTCGATCAGGAGAAGATGGGCATCGCGCTGCAAAGGCTCGCGAAGGAGGACCCCTCGTTTCGCGTGCACACCGACAGCGAGTCGGGGCAGACCATCATCTCGGGAATGGGCGAGCTGCACCTCGAGATCATCGTCGATCGCATGAAGCGCGAATTCAAGGTCGAGGCGAACGTCGGCAAGCCGCAGGTCGCCTACCGCGAGACCATTCGCGCGAGCGTCGAGCAGGAAGGCAAGTTCGTGCGTCAATCGGGCGGGCGCGGGCAGTACGGGCACGTGTGGCTCAAGATCGAGCCTCTGGCGCAGGGCAAGGGGTACGAATTCGTCAACGGCATCGTCGGCGGCTCGATTCCGCGCGAGTTCATTCCGGCGGTGGACAAGGGCATCCAGGAGGCGGTGCAGACCGGCGTGATCGCGGGTTACCCCGTCGTCGATGTGAAGGTGACGCTGTTCGACGGCTCCTATCACGACGTCGACTCGAACGAGATGGCCTTCAAGATCGCCGCCTCGATCGGCTTCAAGGAGGGCTTTCGCAAGGCGAAACCGGTGCTCCTCGAGCCCATCATGAAGGTCGAGGTCGTGACGCCCGAGGACTACTACGGCGACATCGTCGGCGACCTGAACCGGCGTCGTGGGCAGATCATCGGCAACGAGGAATCGCCCTCCGGCAAGGTGGTGACCGCCGAGGTCCCGCTCGCCGAGATGTTCCAGTACTCGACCGCCATGCGCTCGATGAGCCAGGGCCGCGCAAACTACACCATGGAGTTCGAGAAGTACTCCGAGGTGCCGCGCAACGTCGCCGACGCCGTCATGAAGAAGGCCTCCTAGCCGGATTCGGTCTCACGAGTCATTCACGTTCAGTCATTCATGCGAGGTACTTGCCGTGTCGAAGGGGAAGTTTGAGCGAACGAAGCCGCACGTGAACGTTGGGACGATTGGGCACGTGGATCATGGCAAGACGACCTTGACGGCGGCCTTGACGAAGGTGATGGCGGAGAAGTTTGGGGGGGAGTTCAAGGCGTACGACCAGATTGACAAGGCGCCCGAGGAGAGGGCGCGTGGGATCACGATTGCGACGGCGCACGTTGAGTATCAGAGCGAGAAGCGCCACTACGCGCACGTGGACTGTCCCGGGCATGCGGACTACGTGAAGAACATGATCACGGGAGCTGCGCAGATGGATGGGGCGATTTTGGTGGTGAGTGCGGCCGATGGTCCGATGCCGCAGACGCGCGAGCACATTTTGCTGGCGCGGCAGGTGGGGGTGCCCTACATCGTGGTGTATTTGAACAAGGCGGACATGGTCGATGATGCGGAGCTTTTGGAGCTGGTGGAGCTGGAGGTGAGGGATTTGCTCACCTCGTACAAGTTTCCCGGGGACAAGACGCCGATTGTGACGGGCTCTGCGCTGAAGGCGTTGGAGGGGGATGGGAGCGAGATCGGGGTCCCCTCGGTGCTGAAGCTGGTGGCGGCGCTCGATGAGTACATCCCGGTGCCGAAGAGGGCGATTGATGGGGCCTTTTTGATGCCGGTGGAGGATGTGTTCTCGATTGCGGGGCGCGGCACGGTGGTGACGGGACGCATTGAGCGCGGGGTGGTGAAGGTGAACGATGAGGTGGAGATTGTGGGGATTCGGCCCACGCAGAAGACCACCTGCACGGGGGTTGAGATGTTTCGCAAGCTCCTCGATGAGGGGCAGGCGGGGGACAACGTGGGGGTGCTGCTGCGGGGCACGAAGCGCGAGGAGGTGGAGCG
>DATGIA010000076.1:0-45213 GCA_035307465.1 Steroidobacteraceae bacterium | reverse complement strand
AGTCGCGGAGCTCGGCGGCCTGGTGGCGACGGCGTTGTTGACGAGCGTGCTCGCGAGCAGCGGCGCGGCACTGTTCACGAGCTTCCACACCGCGATGCTCCTCGGGGCGATCGCCTGCGGCGTGGCCTCGCTCGGCAGCCTCGGACTCAAGCGCGGTGCGAGGCCCGGGAGCTAGGCGCGGTCATGCTGAGGCGCGGACCGCAGACTGAGGCGCGCGGGCGAGGCCCTCGAGACCAGGCCATCGGGCTCGGCACGCGCGCGCTCGATCTACGGTTGGCCCGCGCCGCCCGAGGATCCGTAGACCTGACCGGTGGCGAAGCTCGATTGATTGTCGGCGAGCTGCACGTAGAGCCCGCCGAGCTCCGCCGGCTGCCCCGCGCGCCCCATCGGTGTCTGGCTGCCGAACTTCTGCTGCTTCTCGGGGAAGGCGCCGCCGCTCACCTGCAGCGGCGTCCAGATCGGGCCGGGCGCCACCCCGTTGACGCGAATACCCTTCTTCACGAGCTGCTTGGCCAGGCTCTTCACGAAATTCATCGTTGCGGCCTTGGTCTGCGCGTAGTCATAGAGCTCGGGTGTCGGATCGTAGGCCTGCTCGGAGGTCGTGGCGATGATGCAGGCGCCCGGAGGCATATGCGGCACCGCCGCCTTGATCAACCAGAAAGGCGCGTAGATGTTGGTCTTCATCGTCGCATCGAAATCCTCGCTCGACACATCGAGGATCGACTCACGGGCCTGCTGCCGGCCGGCATTGCTCACCAGAATGTCGAGCCCGCCGAGTGCATGGACCGCATCGGCGACGAGCTTCTGGCAGAACGCCTCACTGCGCAGGTCGCCGGCCACGCCCACCCCCTTGCGGCCCGCCTCCTTGATGAGAGCGAGCACCTCGTCGGCATCGGGCTGCTCCACCGGCAGATAGTTGATGACCACGTCGGCGCCCTCGCGCGCGAAAGCAATCGCCGCCGCACGACCCATCCCCGAATCGCCGCCCGTGATGAGCGCCTTGCGGCCCGCGAGCCGGCCCGAGCCGCGGTAACTCTTCTCACCGTGATCGGGGCGCGGCTGCATCTTGGAGGCGAGTCCCGGCCAGGGCTGGTGCTGCTCGGGAAAGGGCGGCTTCGGATATTTGGCGCGCGGATCCTCGAGCGGTGCAGCGGCGAGCGGTGCGGCGGCTGGCGCGCCGGCGGTCCCTTCGGCGAATGCTGCGGAAGCAGGTGCGGTGGTCATGATCAATCCCAGGGCGCCGATGAGGTCGCGCCGCGACAGGGGGTACGGGTCGGACATCGAAACACTCCGAGCTCTCTCAAGGAGGCAGTGTCTGGCCCGCGGGCCAGGCCGACAACCGGGTGTTCGGCGCGACGGCGGGTCGGTCCCGGCTGACGCCGCAGGCATGGTCTTATGACGCTCCGGTCTTTGTGACGATCAGCAACCGCCTGCATCATGCGGCCATGACTGAGGCCCCCCTGTACATGCTCGCAGGCTTGATCGTCGGGACTCTCGTGGGACTCACCGGGGTGGGCGGCGGATCGTTGATGACGCCGATCCTGATGCTGCTCTTCGGCCAGTCGCCGAGCGTTGCGGTCGGCACCGACCTCATGTTTGCGGCGACGACCAAGCTGGTCGCGACGGCCTCATTCGGCGTGAGCCGGCGGGTCGACTGGGCGATCGTCGGCCGGCTGTTGCTCGGCAGCGCGCCGGGCGCGGCGCTGGTCGTGCTCTGGTTGTGGCACGCGCAACGCGTGCCGGGTGCCGCCGACCTCATCATCGAGCGCAGCCTCGCCGTGATCCTCGCGCTTACCGCGGCGGCGATGCTGGTGCAGACGCCGCTGCGGCGGCTGGGTCTTGACTTCACGGCGCGCTGGATCGCGCGCGCCGAGCGTCACACGCTCGTGCTCACCGTGCTGGCGGGCCTGATCCTCGGCGTATCCGTGACACTCACCTCGGTCGGTGCAGGCGCCCTCGGGGTGGTGATGCTCCTGGCGCTCTATCCTTTGCGCTTGAGCGCCGATCGGCTGGTGGCCACCGACATCGCACATGCGCTTCCCATCACGCTCATCGCGGGCGCGGGCCACGTGTACCTCGGGCACGTCGATCTCAGCGTGCTCGGATCGCTTCTCCTCGGATCGATCCCCGGGGTGCTGATCGCCTCGCGCCTCGCGATCCGGCTACCTCAGCGTCTCACCCGCACGTGCATCGCGGTGATGCTCGGCGCGCTCAGCGGGCGCATGCTGTTCGGCTGATCCGCGTGGTGCGCCTACTCATGTAGCCCGCACTCGCGCTTCAGTCCAAAAAAGCGCAGCTCCTCCGGGTTCTTGACCTCAGCCAGCGAGCGGGTGGTATGCCAGTCGCCGATCGAGACGTAGCCGCGCTCCCACAGCGGGTGGTACGGCAGCTGGTGCTCGCGCAGATAACGCCCGACCTCGCGGTCGCTCCAGTCATAGAGCGGGTGCACCTTGTAGCGCTCCCGCTTGTATTCGATGGGGGCGATGTGCGCACGGCTTGCGGCCTGCACGCGTCGCAGTCCCGCGAACCAGGTGCCGGCATGCAGCGCCTCCAGGGCGCGCTCGAGGGGCTCCTGCTTGTTGATGCGGTTGTATCGCTCGATCCCCGGCAGCCCCTGGTTCCACAGCTTGCCGAATCGCGACTCCTGCCAGGCCGGCGAGGAATCTGCTCGAAAGACATGCAGCCGCAAATCGAGCCTCTCGGTGAGCTCGTCGATGAAGCGATAGGTCTCGGGAAACAAATAGCCCGTATCGAGCACGATCACGGGAATGCCGGGGAGAACCGTGTTCACCAGATGCAGCATCACCGCGGCCTGCGCGCCGAAGCTCGAGGTCAGCACATGCGCGCCGGGCAGGAGCTCGGCCGCCTGCTCAACGCGTTGCTGGGCGCTCAAGGAGGCGAACGCCCGATTCACCCGCTCGAGGGTCGGCGGATCGCTCGGCTCGGCGGGCGTGAGCCAGCGCGATACTTGGGCACGCAAATTCATCGTGGCTCTATGGTAGCTCGCTGCTGCGCCGCCCCCTTATTCGCAATGTGCATGAGCTTATGGCGCTGAAGGTACTCTTCGGGGGTGGCTCTGTATCGCTGATTTTTGCAGCCGGCTGTGTCTTACCCGCCGGCCACGGTACGCTCAAAATGTGAGCCGTGAAAATCGCGAAGCCACTGCTGCTCATCACCACGCCCTTGGGATTGCTCGACGGCTTCGTCGAGTGTTACCGCCTGGCGCCCGGGCTGCTCTTCTTGATGGCCGCCATGGTGGGCGTCGTCGCGGTAGGGTTCGGCACCGTCATTGCCACCATCCGGCGCGAGTCGCGCGCTGCCGCGCTCACCGCCGCGGAGGCGGATGTCGGCGCAAGCGGGAGGACAGCACGATGAAGGGACTCGTACTGATCTTGCTCGCACTCATCGTCGGCAGTCTCGCAAAGGCCCTGGCATCGCTGAGCGCCGGCGGGGGCATCGAGCGCTCACGGGCCGTGGCTCGAGCGCTCACGGTGCGCATCTCCCTCTCCGTCGCGCTGTTCATCCTGTTGATCGCGGGAAATCACTACGGCTGGATCACACCCCGATGAGGCCGCGGTATCCTGGGGCGGATGAAGCTGTACCGGGCGCTCGCTCAGGACTTGAGCCAGATGATTCGGACCGGCGCTCTCGCGCCGGGCGATGCGTTGCCGTCGGTGCGCACGCTATGCCGCACGCGGCACGTGAGCCCCGCCACGGTGCGGCACGCGTATGAGCTGCTGACCGACGCCGGGCTCATCGAATCGCGGCCGCGCGCAGGCTACTACGTCGCCGCCCGCGCCCAGCATCCGCAGCAGCCTCGGCCCTATACTCCGCCCTCACGCTCCACGCGCCTCAACGTCAGCGATCTCGTGTTCGAAACGCTGGCCGCATCGCGCCACCGAGACACGATTCCCCTGGGCTCCGCCTTCCCAAGCCCGGAGCTGTTTCCCTGGGCAAAGCTCGCTCGATTTCTCGGCCGCAGCGCGCGACAGATGGATCCGTGGATCACGGTCGAGAGCCTGCCGCCCGGCAGTGTCGAGCTGCGCCAGCAGATTGCGCGGCGCTACCTCAAGCTCGGCATCAGCATCGAGCTCGACGAGATCATCGTCACGGCCGGTGCACTCGAGGCGCTCAATCTCGCTCTGCAGGTGGTCACCAAGCCCGGCGACACGCTCGCCGTCGAGTCGCCGACCTTCTACGGCTGCCTGCAGGCGGCCGAGCGCTCGCGCCTGAGCGTCGTCGAGATTCCGACGCATCCGACGCGCGGCATGGACCTGGAGGCGCTCGAGGCGGCGATCCGACGCGGGCCGGTGCACGCCTGCTGGTGCATGACGACGCTGCAACATCCGACCGGCGCGACCATGCCCCTCGAGCGCAAGGGCGCGCTGGTGCGACTGCTGTCGCGGTTCGAGATCCCGTTGATCGAGGATGACGCGTACGCCGAGCTGCAGTTCGACTCCAAGCCCTCGCCGCCGGCGAAGTCCTTCGATCGCGCCGGTGGCGTGCTGCACTGTGGCTCCTTCAGCAAATGCCTCGCGCCGGGTTATCGCGTGGGCTGGGTCGCGGCGGGGCGCTTTCGCAGCGAGCTCGTGCGGCGCAAGCTCGAGGCCTCGATCGCGACCAGTCTACCGGTGCAGCTCGGCATCGCCGAGATGCTCGCCGGCGGGGGCTACGATGCGCATCTCATGCGGCTGCGGCGTGCGCTCGCGCGCCAGCAAAGCGCGGCCCTCGCCTCGATCCGGCAGCATTTTCCAGCCGGGTACCGGGTCGCGACACCGAGCGGCGGTTATTTTCTCTGGATCGAGTGTCCCGCCGACGTCGATGCGCTCGAGGTCCACCGCAGTGCGCTCGAGCTCGGCATCACGCTCGCTCCGGGGCCGATTTTCTCGGCGCGCCAGCAGTACCGCAGCTTTCTGCGCATCAACTGCGGCCATCCGTGGACGGGCACGATGGACCGGGCCATCGAGCGGCTGGCGGGCTTGCTGCACTGACCGCGCGATTTCCCGCGGGCGCGATTCGCACTTCAGTCGCCTTCCGAATCGCGCGGCAGGCGCACGCTCGCCGCGATGAAGAGAATGGCCGCGAGGAGATAGAAGCCGGTCCCGCCGACGATGGCGTAGCGCAGCGAATCGGCGCCGAAGCGCGCCCGCATTTGATCGGAGGCAAATCCGATCAGGTACGTCCCGAGGCCGATGCCGATGAGATTGTTGATGAACAGGAAGATGGCCGAGGCCAGCGCGCGCAGGGTCACCGGCACCAGATGCTGGATGGCCGTGATGACGGGACCGAGCCAAACGAGCTGCAGCGCAGCCGGTATCAGGTATACAAAGAAGGCGGCGGTGCCCATCGGCAGCGTGGTCGCCACCAGATAGCAGGGCAGGATGCAGAGGAAGGCGAGCGCGGGAATCAAGGCATAGGCGCGCGGATGGTGCGTCCCCAGTCGGTCGGCCAGATACCCGCCGAGGCCGATGCCGGCGACGCCGCCGATCAACAGGAGCGCGCCCAAGAGATGCGACACCTGCAGCATCGTCAAGCCGTAACTGCGAGTGAAGAACGCGGGCAGCCAGAAGAGCAGCCCGTAGCCCATGATCGAGCCGCACGATGCACCGAGCGACAGCAGCCAGAAGCTCGGTTTTGCGGCGAGATGAACCCACACCTTGCGCAGCGCAAGGGCCGGTGCGGGTGCGCTCGGTCCATCGGTCGCGCCGCGCCGTGGCTCGGCGACCGTCAGGCGAAACAGCGGCGCGAGCACGAGTCCGGCCGCGCCGAGGGCGAGAAACGCGGTGCGCCAGTTGAAGGTCGTGGCGATGTAGCCGCCGAAGAGATAACCGAGGGCGCTGCCGATGGGGATGCCCACGGAGTAAAAGCCGAGCGCACGCGCACGGCTCTTGCGGGGGAAATAATCGGCGATCAGCGCGTAGGCGGGCGCGACGCCACCCGCCTCGCCCACCCCCACGCCGAGACGCGCGCCGAACAGCGATGCAAATCCCTGTGCGCAGCCGCTCGCCGCGGTGAAGGCGCTCCAGCAGGCGAGCGCCGCGGTCATGATCCACACGCGATTCGCGCGGTCCGCGAGCCAGCCGATCGGGATTCCGAGACCCGTGTAGAACAACGCGAACGCGGTGCCGCCGAGCAGACCGAGCTGCGTATCGGAGAGGTGGAACTCGAGCTTGATCGGGCCGACGAGAATGCCGAGCACGATCCGGTCGATGAAGTTCAGCGTGTAGACGAGCGTCAACACGATGAGCACGTAGATGGGATAGTGGCGGCTGCGCCCGGCGGGGAGCCTGGGCACACTCCCGCTCGCCCCGCGCACCTCGCCCGGCTGATGATCGTCGATGGGTCGCTCCCCGATGGCCGCCGCCGAGATTTCCGTTTGGCACCCCACACCCTCGGCCGCAGACCGATGCTCATCAACTGTTGAATGATTGTCAAGGCCCCGGGGCGCGACGCCGCACTCGAGCGCAAGGCGGCGCCCGCGCGCTCCATGCGCAGTCGCGGATTGCTTCAGAGATGCGCGAGCGCCGCGGGCGAGACGCGACCCTGCTTGACCGCGACGCCTTCGGCTCGCAGCAGCCGGACCTGCTCACGAAAGTGCCGCGAGCTCTGCGGAAAGACAATCTTGCCGCCGGCCCCGACCACGCGATGCCAGGGCAGCTTGAGGTGCGCCGGCGAGATGCGCAGCGCATAACCGGCCTGCCGCGCACGGCCGGGCAGGCCCGCCGCACGCGCGACCTCGCCGTAGGTCGAGACCTGGCCCGCGGGAATCATCGCGACTGCATGCCAGAGCGCCTGCAGGTCGGGATTTTCATCCGGCGCCGTGCGAGTCGGCCGGCGCGCGCGCTGCTTCGCCAGAGGACTCAACAGCGCATGCAGATTGCGTCTCGAGGCTCGCATCGGGTGCCTCTGCTACTGGGCGCCCGCTCCGAGACGCAAGCGCTCGCAGTGGAAGCCACTGGCCGTGAGCCTCGCCACGAGATCCGCGGCCCGGGCGTAACAATAGGCGCGCCCGTCGTGAGCCGACCAGAGGGTCTGGGTCACGCCGCCCTTGAGGTAGTCGACGCGGCAGGTACGCTCATCGCCCGTCCCGCCGCGCGGCACGTCGCGGACATAGGTGCGGACCTCGCGCACCTCGGTGCTCGATTTGCAGAGGTAGCTCTCACGCGAATTCGTCCAATCATCCAGCGCATGGACGCCCCCCGCCATCAAGCAAAGGACGGCGCCGATCGAGGGACTTGCGAGGCGGCTCATCGTGATCAACTGTCGATACCCTGTGCTCTGAGATACTCATCGTACGTGCCGCGAAAGTCACTGATCGTACCGCCGGGCCTGAGCTCGATCACACGGGTCGCCAGCGCGCTCACGAACTCGCGATCGTGCGACACGAAGATGAGCGTGCCGGGATAGTGCTCGAGACCGATCTGCAGCGACTCGATGGTTTCCATGTCCATGTGGTTGGTCGGCTCATCGAGCAACAGGACGTTGGGCCGGGTGAGCATGAGCTTGCCGTAGATCATGCGGCCCTTCTCTCCGCCCGAGAGAACCTTGACGGATTTCTTGGTCTCATCGCCCGAGAAGAGCAGCCGGCCGAGCGTCGCGCGCACGATCTGATCGTCGTCGGCCTTGCCCGTGTACTGCGACATCCACGAGAACAGGTCGAGCTTGTCCTCGAACTCGGCCTGCGGGTCCTGGGGCATGTAGCCGGGCTGCGCATTCTCCACCCAGACGATCTTGCCGCGGGTCGGATGCAGCTCTCCCGCAAGGCAGCGCATCAACGTCGTCTTGCCGGCGCCATTCGGGCCGATGATGGCGATGCGCTCCTCGGCCTCGACGTGCAGGGTCACTTCCTTGAGCACCGGGTCGGGTGAGCCCGGATAGGCGAAGCTCAGCTTCTCGACCGAGACGGCCGAGCGATAGAGCTTTTTCGACTGCTCGAAGCGAATGTAGGGATTCTGCCGCGAGGAGGGCCGGATCTCCTCGATTTTGATCTTCTCGAGCTGACGCTTGCGCGAGGTTGCCTGCCGGGCCTTGGAGGCATTGGCCGAAAACCGGCGCACGAACTCCTGCAGGTCCGAGATCTTGTCGGCGGCCTTCGCATTGGCGGCCTCGACGCGCGCACGCGCCTGGACGGAGGCGAGCATGAAGTCATCATAGTTGCCGGGGTAGATCTTCAATTGCTGGTAATCGAGGTCGGCCATGTGAGTGCAGACCCGATTCAAGAAATGCCGATCGTGGCTGATGATCACCATCGTGGCATCGTAGTTGTTGAGCGTGCGCTCCAACCAACCGATCGAATGAATGTCGAGGTTGTTCGTGGGCTCATCGAGCAGCAGCACGTCGGGGCGGGAGAACAGCGCCTGCGCCAGCAGCACCCGCAGTTTCAGGCCGGGCGGGATCTCACGCATCGGCCCGTTGTGCCGTGATTCCGCGATTCCGGCATCGGTCAGGATGGCGCCGGCGCGCGCCTCGGCCTCATAGCCTCCATATTCGGCGAACACCGCCTCGAGCTCCGCCGCCCGCATGTAATCGGCATCGGAGGCTTCGGGATCCGCGTAGATGCGGTCGCGCTCGGTCATGGCCTTCCACAGCTCGACGTGGCCCTGCATCACCACATCGAGCACGCGTTGATCCTCGTAGCCGAACTGGTTCTGATTGAGCTTGCCGAGCCGCATGCCGGCTTGCAGCATGACCTCCCCCGCACTCGGCTCGAGGTCGCCGCCGAGCACCTTCATGAGCGTCGACTTGCCGCAGCCGTTGGCGCCGATAAGCCCGTAACGGTTGCCGTCGCAGAACTTGACCGTCACCGCCTCGAAAAGCGGCTTCGCGCCGAACTGGATGGCGACATTGGACGTGCTCAACATCGAGATCATTCACCTGAGGAGTCGGGGCCGGGGGGTCGCGCATGATATACGATTTGCGCCGCACGCACGCCTGCGCAAGAATCGCGGCCCCCTCTCCTTGGTCACGAAGGCCCGATGCCCCTGACGGTCATCACGCAGAGCTGGCCGCTGCTCCTCGGCATGTGCGTGCTCATGCTCGGCGCGGGCTTGCAAAGCACGCTTCTCAGCCTGCGCGCCACGCTCGAGGGGTATCCCGCACCGGTCACGGGCATCATCATGTCCTGCTACTACGTGGGTTACGTTCTCGGCACCATGATTGCCCCGCCGCTGGTGCGCCAGGTGGGTCACATCCGGGTGTTCGCTGCATGCGCGGCGATCGCCTCGATCGCCGCGCTGGTGCACGGGCTTCTCGTCGAGCCCATCGTGTGGGGTGCAGTGCGGCTCACCTCCGGGGTCAGCTTCGCCGGCCTGTACGTGGTGGCCGAGAGCTGGCTCAACGACCGGGCGAGCCGCGCAAACCGGGGGCGCTTGCTCGCCGTGTACATGGTCGTCGTCTACGTCGGCCTCGGAGCAGCGCAATTCCTGCTCATCGTGTCGGATCCACGCACCTCCACCCCGTTCATGGTCGTCTCGCTCCTGATCTCGCTCGCCATGGTGCCGATCGTGCTCTCGGGACAGCAGCTCCCGGAACGCACCGCGCCGCGCAAGGTGCACCTCAAGCAGCTCTATCACGACGCCCCGCTCGGCGTGGTCGGGGTGGTCGCTTCGGGCTTGATGTCATCGATCCTCTTCTCGATGGGCCCCGTGTACGCACGCCTCAGCGGTCTCGACACCCCGACCGTCGCCACCTTCATGGCGGTGAGCATCCTCGCCTCGGTGTTGACGCAGTATCCCGTCGGCCGCCTGTCCGATCGCATGGATCGACGCACGGTCATCGCGAGCGCGTGCACCGTGGCGCTCGGGTCGGCGGGCTGCATCGCCGCGTTCCCGGGCTTGCCGCATGCGCTGTTCCTGACGCTCGCGGCGCTCTTCAGCGGCTTCTCACTGACGCTCTACTCGCTGTCCGTGTCCCACGTCAACGACAAGCTCGAGCCTGCGCAGATGGTTGCCGCGAGCAGCGCGCTGTTGCGGCTGAACGGCTCGGCCGCGGCCTTAGGACCCGCTCTGGTCGGCGGTTTGATGGCGCTCTTCGGGCCGAGGGCCTACTTCTCGACGCTCGCGAGCCTCGCCGGGTCGCTCGCACTCTATGACCTCTGGCGCAAGTCGCAGCGCAAGCCGGTGCCGCCCTCGCAAAAGGAGCCGTTCATCGACGTGCGATCGAGCACGTAGGCGCGATGAGCACAGAGGCGGCCTTGGGGTTCTCGGAGGTGATGTCGCCGCCGTTGCCTGAGGAGCCGCCGCTCGACCGGCGATCGGCCCTACAGTCCCCATCGGGCTTTTCCCGCAACCCCGCGTCCGCTCGCAGGCGGGCGCGGTGTATTTCATTCCAAGTTGAGACGCACGTCGACGGGCAACTGAGATCACCGTCGCTTTACCGCGGGCCGGCGTAACCGATACTGATCCCAAGGAAGGCAATGACGTCTTCTGATTGAGGCGATGCGCTTCGCTCAGAAGACTCGGCTGCGCGCCGCCTCGATTCAACGGTTTTACATACTGTGCGAGGCGTTGTGACATCACTCCAGAAATCGTCGTGCATCGGCACGCTCATCATCTTCATCGCCACAGTGTCCGGCTGCTCGAGCAGCAGCAATCCCTCGACCGCTGGATCCGGCTCCTCGAGCGGCCCCCCGCAGACCATCAAGGGCATCGCGGTCCCGCGCAACGTCGCGGTCGTCACCGCCACCAACGCCAACTAACCCGGGGAGCCTGTCATGTCGAATCGAATTCTCACCGCGGCGGCAGCGGCACTCGTACTCTCGAGCCCCATCGCCGGGGCCGCGCCGCCCGCCGGCTCGCCGTACTTCACGGATCCGCAGCAGAGCCAGGTGCAGGACGCCACCTCGCAAAGCATCGGCCAGGTCAACATGATCACTTGCATCATGAGCTCGATGCGGCCGGATGCGCTGGTGAATAAAGGGCCCTACAACGCTCTCATCGATCAGAACGTGTGCAACGCCGCCAAGCAGAGCAGTGCCTCGAACGCGGACAGCTCCGGCTCCTCTGCGCAAGCGCCGAATTACATGGCGGCTGTCGTGAACTCGACCCGCGCCTCGAACAGTGATCCCATGATTGTCTCCGCCTGGCTGTCGCTCAACCAGCAGGGGACGCTGGTCACGATCTACGCCCATATCAGCGCCACTGAGGCGCCCTCGGAGAGCGATCCCTATGGCGCGTTTCGCCTCGACTACTGCGGCAAGTCGAGCTCGGGCGCCTGTGTCATCAACGGCTTCATACAGGCCGGCAATGGCACGCTGAGCCACTACGAGGCCGACGAGGGCGGCGGCAGTGGCGGTGGCGGCAGCCAGATCACGGCGCTCGCTCTGAGCAGCGTCGGCACCTCGAGCGGCGGCGGAAGCGTCGATGTGACGCAATCGCAAAATGGCCAGAGCCAGACGCAGTCCTTCAATTTCGCCTATGACTCGAGCTACTACTATCGCGAGGACGGGAGCAACTCCTTCGAATGCTTCAGTCGCGACGCGAGCGACCCGGCGACCGTGTTCTCGGTCGGGCAATACGGCCTCTATGATGCGTCCAGCGGTGAGGAGGTCACGCTCAACTCGGGCTTCCCGATCCAATACAGCGTCGCGAATCAGAGCTATCAGGGGTACGTCGGATACTATGGCCTGTCGACTCAGGCGGGCGCCCCTGCCCCGGCATCGGGCACCCTGGTCAAGAAGGTCGACTACCAGAACGGCGGCGCCAGCACGGCGAGTTACACCCTGGTCACCCACGGCGGGGTACTCGCGCGCTTCACCCGTCAAACCACGACTCTCAAGCTGATCGACCGCATCCAGCTGCAGGTGTTCGTCAACGACGTGACCGGTTCGTCGCTGCCGGATGCCAACACGAGCTACCTCATCAGCTGGAGCGAGGCGAGCCAGCAGTTCATCGCCACGGGCGAGATGCAGTGTGGATCGAACGGTTGTCAGACGGGCCCTCTGAGCAACGGTGCGGCCTCGGTGGCGATCGAGCCGAGCTTCTGGTCGAGCGGCGGCCTGCAGGGCTGGTCGCAATCGCTCGGCGGTGGCAGCGTGTTCGTGGCGCTCAACGCGCCCGCCACTCCGCTCGACGCGACCCCGGTGACCTACTACACCCAGGATCTGGTGTATCCGGATGATCCGAATCTACCCGCCGCCCTGTATTGCGTGGCGAACTGCCCGACCGCCGCCACACTGCAGAGCTATTTCACGCAGAGCTCGGGAAGTCCCGTTGCATCGCCCTTCCTCAGCGCGACCTTCAACGCCTGGCTCCCGACCACGAGCCCGATCGCCTATGCATTGAGCGGCAACGTGCTCACGGGGGGCGATGGCTCGAGCACGCCCGCCCTCTATACGAGCTCCGCGGCGTATCAGCAGTACCCGCAATATCAGAACGGCGTGTCGAGCGGTCATCTCGTCGCGAGCCTGGCGGACGCTGCGTGCGGGACCGATCCGAACACGGCCATGCCGCAGTACTGCGACTGGACCATGGCCGCCGCAGCCGTGTACTACCAGTGGCAGACGGGTCCCAACAATTGGAATCAATTCACCGCCATCAAGGACAGCAGCGGTGCATTCGCGCACTTCGATGCCCCGTTCAATGTGACCTTCAACGTGCCGGCCAATACCTCCGGGAACTTCCCCTACGGTAATTACGCCGGGACCACGATGATCCTGCAGTACGGAGGCTTCGGTAACTTGTGGGGCATCCCCGGCTCCTGCGTTTCCTCACTCACCAACCAGCCCATCGCCTGCAATGATCCGAGCGGCACTGCCCTGTACGTGGCAGCCTTCGAGGTTCCTTATGACCCGAGCGCCACGCCCCAGCGGGGCGTAGTGACGATGAGCTCGGGCGGCTCCACCACGACCTATCTCGTGAAATGGCTGAACCGCCAGATCTTGCTCGCGCAAAAGCCCGTGAGCACCTGCACGAACGCGGGCCTCTCGACCTCGAGCGCCGCGCTGCCCTCCGCGAGCGGCCTTGCGGACCCGAGTGATCCCTCCTCCGCCGTCTACAACGGCGTGGAGCCCACGGTAAGCAGCGCCCCGCGGGTGATCCAGGGCCAAGTGATGTACTGAAAGCCGCGCTCAATGGCCCGCGGGTTGCAAGCGCCGCTCCTCGAGCGGCATCCCGCCGATCATCTGACCCAGCCTCTCGCAGTCCACCGGCTTGATCACGTGGCCGTCGAATCCCGAGGAGCGGGCGCGCTCGATGTCCTCGCGCTGTCCATAGCCGGTGACCGCGATGAGCCGCACCGAGCCGAGCATCGATCGGATCAGCGCGGCGAGCTCATAACCGCTCATCTCCGGCAAGCCAATGTCGAGCAGCATGACATCGGGGCGCAAGCTGGCGGCCCGGTCGAGCGCATCGCGCGCACTATAGACCGCCTCGGTCTCGTGTCCCTCGAGCTTGAGCAGGAGCGCGAGCGAATCGGCGGCATCGGCATTGTCGTCGACGATCAAGATGCGCCGCGGCTGCATCGTGGCTTGCTCCATCTCTTCGTGTTCCTCACGCGGCGCGGGTGTGAGCGGGAGATGAATCTCGAACGTGGAGCCGCGTCCCGCACCGGCGCTGCTGGCAAAGACCCGACCACCGTGCATCTCGATGAGCCGCCGCACCACCGACAGTCCGATCCCAAGGCCCCCCTGAGAACGGTCGAGCGCCCGGTCTCCCTGCACGAACAGCTCGAAGATCTGCGGCAGCAGCTCGGCGGGGATGCCGATACCGCTGTCCGATACTGCGATCACCGCGGTCGCATCCTGCTTGCGCACTTCCAGGCGGATCTCGCCACCGGGATCGGTGTACTTGGCGGCATTCGTCAGGATGTTGGCGATGCATTGCACGAGGCGGACGTGGTCCCCCTCCACGTACACCTTTTCATGGATCGAGCCCAGGAGCATCCTGTGGGCCCGCTCCCGGATCAACGGCTCGACCGTCTCGATCGCCTGCGCGACGATCGCCGACACGTCGAGCGGCTCGCGCCGCAGCTCGATGCGTCCCTCGGTGATGCGCGATACGTCGAGCAGATCGTCCACCAGCCGGGTGAGCTGCAGCGTCTGGCGCTTGACGATGCCGACCGTCGTCTGGATCTGTGGATCCGCGGGGAGCTTGCGCGCGAGAATCTCGCTGGCATTGCGAATCGGTGCGAGCGGATTGCGCAGCTCGTGGGCCAGCATCGCCAGGAACTCGTCTTTGCGTCGATTGGCGGTTTGCAGCGCTTGCTCCGCTTGTTTGCTGGCAGTCACGTCATGTGACACGGCCAGCACGGTCTCGACGGTTCCCGCCTCGTCCCTCTCCGGCACGAGCAGGCTCCAGTAGTAGCGCAAGCCTTCGGGACCCTGGAATTCCAGATCCATCGTCCGCTGGCGGCCCGTGGCGAAGACCTCGCGCAACGCGGCCTCCGTCATGTCGCAGAAATCCGCCGTCAGACCGAGCTCGCGCGCCGTGCGCCCCAGAAAGTCCTCTTCCTTGAGTCCGAGGGCACGCGTCGCCGACTGGTTCACGAACACGTGTCGCAGGTTCCGATCGAACCGCACGAGCAGGTCCGGCGTGTTCTCGGCCACGCTGTGCAGCTCCCGCTCACGCAGGCGCAGCGCGGTCTCCGACTCCAGCAGACTCTTGAACTGCTCGCGCATCTGGTATTGACGCTCGCGCGCGCGCAACGCCGCCTTGAGCGAGCTCACCAGCGTGCGCGAAGAGGTCGGTCGCTCCAGCACGGTGACGTTGTGCAGCGACTGAAGGATGCGCGCGGCGATGCGCGACTGCGCGCCCGTCCGGCACAGCAGGATAGCCGGAACATCCGACCATGGCGCCTGGCGCTCGAGGACCGCGACGACCTCCTCGATATGCGGATCATGAAAAGCCGCATCGGTCAGGAGGATGGCACCGACTCCGCGCTCGATGCCCGCCGCGAGCGCGCGGCACCCCTCGCACACCACGCAATCGATCTCGGTCCTCTCGAGCAGCGCGCAGGTCACGTCGGCGTCGCGCCGCGTGGGAGCGAGCAAGAGGATCCGATAGTCGTCGGGCGCGGCGGCCTCGATGCTCATGAGCGCGCCGCGGGTTGTGGTTGCGCGCGCCGCCTCGGGGAACGGACCTCCACCGGCACGCCCGTGAGCACGCGACGCAGGTTCAGCAGCGGCTCGCCGAGATGCACGCCCTTCCCGTCGAACGTCAGCTCCCGGATGGTGTCCTCATGGCCGCCGGTGCGCCTCTTCAGCACGGATATGGCTTTCTTGACGGCACCGCCGTGCTCGAAGAAACGCAAGAGCACCACCGAATCCGCAAGATAGCTCGCATCGATGGGCGAGCTCATGTGCCCGAAGAGGCCGCTCTGGGCCACGATCATGAGCGTGATGACCCCCCGGCCGTTCAGGTAGGCCAGCAGCTCATGAAGCTGGGAAATCAGAAAATTGTTGAGCGGCATGGCGTTCAAATAGCCGTTCAGGCTGTCGATGACGACCACGCGGGTGCGATCGCGCTCGACGCTCTGCCGCACCAGATGGGCGAACTCGCCCGGGGAGACTGCGGCCGGGTCCATCTGCCGCACCTCCACCTCACCGGGGCCGGTACCCTCCTTGAGGCGCATACCGAGGCCCGCCGAGCGGGTCAGCATCGCCGCGCGACTCTCATCGAACAGGAACGCAACCGCATGATCGCCGCGCGCGGCTGCCGCGATCGCATACTGGACGGCGAGCGTCGACTTGCCGGACCCCGGCGGCCCGATCAGAAGAGTGCTCGTTCCGCGCTCGACCCCGCCGCCGAAAATGGCATCGAGCGACGCCACGCCGCTCGGGATCATCTCGCTCTTGAACGGAATGGCATGTTTCGAGGCGATCAGCCTCGGAAAGACGATGAGCCCGCCGCGGCGGATGGCATAGTCATGCACGCCGCTCACGAAATCGCTCCCCCTGAATTTTCGAATCTGCAGCTCGCGCCGAATCTGCCCGTAGGGCGGCGCATGCGAGTCGAGCGCGATGACGCCGTGCGCGATGCTGTGAAGCTGCAGATCGGGCCCCTCGGAGGTGCGATCGTCGAGCATCATCACCGTGCACCGACGTCCGATGAAGAACTGCTTCAGGGCGAGAACCTGGCGACGATAGCGCAGCGAGCTCTGCGCGAGCAGTCGCAGTTCCGACAGAGAATCCAGGACAAGACGCGTGGGCGTATTGCGCTCGACGGCCGCGATGACCTTGCGGGTGGTCTCGCTGAGCTCGATCTCCGAGGGAGGCAGCATCGTGAGCTCCTCCTCGCCCTCGAGCTGCTGCTCATCGGCGATGATCTCCATGATCTCGACGCCCTCGAGCGACCAGCCGTGCGACAGTGCGCCCGTCTCCAGTTCCTGCTGGGTCTCCGACAGCGTGACGTACAGGCACTTCTCGCCGACGCGCGCGCCTTCCAGAAGGAACTGCAGCGCCAGGGTCGTCTTGCCCGCGCCGGGATTGCCATCCACCAGATAAAGCCGGCCGGGAATGAGGCCGCCGTGCAGGACTTCGTCCAGCCCTGCGATGCCGACGCTCGCGCGCTCTGGGTCTTTGTGCATTGATTCGCTCACCGAGGACGCCATTGTCCATCATATGAGCGCCCGGCACGCAGAGCACTCGGCCTACACGATGATGCGCCGATGTCCGACGGCTTAGCCAATTACAGGGTGTATCGCATCCAAAAGACCTCAGCTTTGCGCCTTGATCTCGAGTCGCGCGATCTGATTTCGATGCACCTCGTCCGGACCGTCCGCAATGCGCAAGGTGCGGGCATGCGCATACGCATAGGCCAGGGGGAAATCGTCGCACACGCCGGCGCCCCCGTGGGCCTGGATCGCCCAATCGATCACCTGGCAGGCCATCTGCGGGGCCGCAACCTTGATCATGGCGATCGCGGCCCTTGCCGCCTTGTTGCCCACGGTGTCCATCATCCACGCCGTTTTGAGCGTCAGCAGTCTCGCCTGCTCTATGAGAATGCGCGACTGCGCGATGCGCTCCTGCGTGACGCTCTGCTCCGAGATCGGACGCCCGAACGTCACCCGGCTCGCGGTTCGCCGGCACATGAGCTCGAGCGCTCGCTCCGCCATCCCGATGAGTCGCATGCAGTGATGAATCCGGCCGGGACCGAGTCGTCCCTGTGCGATCTCGAATCCGCGCCCTTCGCCGAGCAACAGGTTCTCCGCGGGCACGCGCACCTGATCAAACAGCATCTCACCATGCCCATGCGGCGCATCGTCGTATCCGAAGACCGGCAAATGGCGCTTGACGGTGATGCCCGCCGTATCCATGGGGACCAGGATCATCGATTGCTGCCGGTGCGGATCGGCCGCCTCGGGCGCCGTCTTTCCCATGAAGATGATGATCTTGCAGCGCGGATCGTTGGCGCCTGAGGACCACCACTTGCGTCCACTGAGGATGTAGTGCGCTCCCTCCCGTCGAATGCTCGACTCGATGTTCGTCGCATCGCTCGAAGCCACCTCGGGCTCGGTCATCGCAAAACAGGAGCGAATCTCGCCCTCGAGGAGCGGGCGCAGCCATCGCGCCTTCTGCGCTTCGGTGCCATAGCGGTGCAGCACCTCCATGTTTCCCGTGTCCGGCGCGCTGCAGTTGAACACCTCGGAGGCAATGGGTGATCGACCCATGATCTCGGCGAGCGGCGCGTACTCGGTGTTCGAAAGGCCCGGCGCAAGCGCCGCGTCCGGCAGGAACAGGTTCCACAAACCCTGATCGCGCGCGCGGGCTTTCAGCTCCTCGACGATCCGAGTGGGCCGCCACGGATTCCCCTGGCTGCGATGCTGCTGCACCTCGGCGAAGAAGGTGGACTCGTTCGGGTAGATATGGCTGTCCATGAAGGCGGCGATTCGCTCGAGATATTCCTGGGTGCGAAGCGAATATGAGAACTCCATGATGGGTGTCCTTGGGAGCGGGGGTGAAGGGGCAAGCCTGCCTACGCGCGGCCTGCGGCTGAGGAGGGAGCCTGTGCCTGTCGCGCGAATTGCCAGCCGAGCTCGGCCATCGGCCGGGTCGAGCGAGCGAGATCGGCCGCCTGGGCGCTCGCGGCCGTGCCGTCATGGAGGCGCTTGGCAATTCCTTGAAGGATGCCCGCGGCGCGAAACATGTTATAGGCGAGATAGAACTCCCGGCTGCCCGAGAGCTCGAGGCCGGTGCGCTCGAGATAGCGGGCCCAGTACTCGCTCTCCGTGGGTATTCCGAGCGCAACGAGATCGAGTCCGGCGATGCCGCGGTAACGCTCGGGCGGGATACGCCAGCTCATCGCGTGGTAGGCAAAATCCGCAAGCGGGTGTCCGAGCGTTGACAGCTCCCAATCGATGACGGCACGCACGCGCGGTTCGGTGGGGTGAAAGATGAGATTGTCGATCCGGAAATCACCATGCACGATCGAAGTCGGCGGGTTCTTCTCGCCCGGAATATGGGCGGGAAGCCACTCGATGAGCCGATCCATTTCCTCGATGGTCTCGGTCTGTGAAGCCCGATACTGGCGAGTCCAGCGATCGATCTGGCGCGCGAGATAGTTTCCCGGCTTGCCGTAGTCGGCGAGTCCGAGCGCGGCGTAGTCGACCCCGTGCAGGGCTGCAATCACGCGGTTCATCTCATCGTAGAGGGCTCCCCGCTCCGCCCTTGAGAGAGCGGCCAGCGTCTGATCCCAGAAGATGCGGCCCTCGACAAACTCCATCACATAGAAGGCGCGGCCGATCACCGTCTCGTCCTCGCACAGGTGATGCATTTTCGCAACGGGGACAGCGCTTGCGGCCAGCGCCGACTGCACTCGAAACTCACGCTCGATCGCGTGGGCCGAGGGAAGAAGCTCTGCCGCCCTGCCCGGCTTGCAGCGCATCGCGTAGGCCCCCGACGGAGTCAGGAGTTTGAAGGTCGGGTTAGATTGACCGCCGGGAAATTTCTCGACCCGCAGAGGACCTTCGAATCCGCCGAGATGCCGGGCGAGATGCGACTCGAGTCGCCCCACATCGATTTGCGAGCGGGCATTGGAGCCCTCGGATGCTGCGTGCAAGGCTGTGGCGCTCATTGCGGGATCGGAAAGCCATTCTAGCTCACCCTGAGCGCGCGACGTCTCCCGTGGCCACCGGCGGTCAAATCAGAGGAATTTGTAGCCGAAGGACACTCCGAGCACGCGCGGTCGCAGCGGCGTCTGTTCCACGATGAACTGGTCGGTGCTGGTGAACGTGGCTGCATTCGAGTTGCTCAGGTTCTCGCCGAATACCATCACGTTCCAGGCATCCTTGGCGATGCCGACCGATGCGGAGAAGGTCGTATAGGCCGGATTCTCGAATCGCAGCCGCGAGGTCGAGATGCTGCTCGAGCCCGCGAATGTCGGGTTGGAGCCTGCCTGGCTGAACGAGTGTCCCGTATGCGATGCGCCGAACTGCACGAAGGAATTGTAGTCATTGAACGTCCATTCGTAACGTGCCCGCACGCTGAAGGCAATCGGCGGCGCATTTGCAGCGGGCGAGCCGACCGGACCAAAAGGATTCGTGATTGGACTGCAGGTGCCCGAGTAGGCGCTGCCGCCGCAGCTTTGCGTGATGACATGACCGAAATTGCTACTGAGCGGGTTGTTGTCGATCAGCGCCGGCGAATTGGTTTGTCGAGTTTGATTCCAGGCGGCGGCCCCCTGAACGGTCAGTCCGCTGATCACGCGGGCGACCATCGAGGTTTCGATGCCTTTGACCAGGAAGTTCTGCCCGTTCGTGTTGAAGAACAAGTTGCCCAACAAGCCGGGATCGAAGAACGATATTTGCACATTGTCCCAGTTGTCACGGTAGATGGCCCCATTCCACTGAAAGCGATGGTCGAAAAGCTCGGTTTTCCAGCCGATCTCGTTGTTAGTCAGCTTGTCGGAATCCCATGAGCGCGGAAGCAAGTATTGCGCGCGTTGGTCCGTACCGTAAGCATGCCCGGTGCCCCCATTCTCATCGAAACCACCCGGCCGGAATCCCTGGGACCACGTGTAATACAGCATGATGTCAGGTGTCGCGTGCCAGGTGACATTGGCGCGGTTCTTGAAGCCGGTCTCCGTCCCCCTCAAGTTTTGCGCGTCGAGATTGTACGAATACGAGGAGGTGCAGCCGCCGGGGCGGACGCCCTGCTCGTAGCAGCCGAAACTCGACATGACGCTGCCTTTGTACGAGTTCTCGAACAGGAAGTGCCGCGTTCCGCCCGTGAGCGTGAGCTTCTTCGGGATCAGGTCGATGTCGGCGGAGGCGAAAAAGGCAGTCTGAATCGTCTCGCGCGGGGTGTCCTGATAAAACGACTCACTTGCCGGTCGGATGCCCGCAGGGTCAACCGAGCTCCCTGGCCAGGTTCCCAGGGGCGTGAAGCAGCCCGTGGTGAGCGTTGCGGTACAAGTCGGTACGCCCTTGTAACTCCACGCGGTCCGATCGGAAAGCTTGTTGTCCTCGTAGAACGCGCCGACGATGCCCCGTGCTCGCCAGTCATCCGGGGTGCTCAGGCGGAACTCCTGCTGCAGGTGCTTGTTCTGCTCACTGGTGTGCCAGTAGGCGCTCGGCGAGAAGCACTTCGGCGTGAGATCGAACTTTCCGTAGCATTGATAGTACTCGGCGTAGACGGCGCGCGAGTAATTGGTGTAATCGCCGGACTGCTCGACGTGCCGCACCAGATAGCCGCCGGTATAGACAGCCTTCAAAAAACCCACCCTTCCATCGATGGTCAATGAAGTCATCTCGAACTTGTCGTTGTCGTAGGCGGGATTGAACAGCGTGACCTCGAGCGGAGCCAAGGGAGCGCCATCCGAGGCGTTCGGCTGCTGGTAGAACACCCCCTGGGAATGCATGTCCTGATAGCTCTGCGCAAGGAGCGCATCCCAATCGTCGTTCAGCTTGAACAGCAGCTGCGCCCGTAAGCCCTGGTAAGTCACCGGATTGATGGCACGACCGGTCAGGTTGTTGTTGTTGAGCGTCGGACTGCCGGGCGGAACGCAAAAGCCGTCGTTCGGCAGCCCATCCGGGCAATGGCCGTTGACGGCCGGATAGCCGGCATACTGAATGCCGAGATCGGTGTTCTTTCGCGTGAACGTCGCGGGCACGTTGTCGATGTAGCCGCCGCGATTATCATTGTAGATCACGGCCCGCACGGCCAGATGCTCGGCGATGAGAGGCAGGTTCAAAACCGCGGTCGCGTCCGAGTTGTTGTCGCCGTGCGCCGTCGTGCCGTAGCCCGCCTTCACGTTCGCCTCGGTCACGTCGATCTTGGGGGCATTGGTGATGTAACGGATCACGCCCGCCTCCGCGCCTGCGCCGAACAGCGTTCCCTGCGGCCCCTCGAGCACCTCGATACGGTCCAGATCCGCGGCGTAGATGTCGAGATTGCGGTTCGGCAGCTGCGCCGATTGATTGTCGAGATAAATGGCGACGTTGGGGAACAATCCGGTCGATGAGCTGCCTTGGCTCGCCTGCGAGCCGGCGCTCAGGCCGCGCATGAACACCTCGTTCTGCCCCGGCCCGTTGTTTGCGCTGGTGACGTTGGGCAGATACTTGATGTAGTCGTCAAACGTCTCGATGTTGAGCTGCTGCAGGGCCTGGCCGGTGAACGCCTGCATCGAGATCGGCACATCCTGCATGCTCTGGGTGCGCCGCTGCGCGGTCACGATGATTTCCTCGAGGGCGTCGCTGCCGGTCTCCGCGGCCATCGCCTGGAATCGCGTGCCCGGGACGGCGCTCAAGACGGCCGCGATCGCAACTGAAAGCCTGGAATTCATTGCTGATCCCCTCGTAAAGCGAGCTCGCGTGCAGTTGCCGCTCGAGGTTTCACGCATGCGGGCAAAGCGCGATCAGTCGCGCCCGTGCTTCGTGACCACTGCCGAGCGCGGAGGAGCTCGGCGGGCGAAAGCACCGGCATGGCGCTGCTCGATGGTGCGTTGAAGCCGGCAACCCGACGGCTCGTTGCTATTGATGCTCCCTGCGGCAGGCAACCCGTTCGTGCATGCCGATTTTTGTATACATATAGAAAACTTTGTTCGCCGTCAAGAAATGGCAAGGGGGGCGCAGGGGCTGCGGGTGCTGCGGCTCGACGAGGGCGTCCCTGGAGCAGCCGGGTTACACTTTGGATCTCCATCCCATGGGTGTTGAATGTCGCGAAGACCCTCCTCGATCACCCCGCCTTCCGCCGCGCGGGATCGCCATCGAGCCCGGCGGGTCCGGTCGAGGCTGATCCACCGGGATCAATCCCGCGCGGAGGAGCTCTCGCCGGGCACGACGCTGATCGGCGCGAAGCTGCGCGAGCAACGTCGTCATCTCGATCTCACGCTGCAGGAGGTCGCGGATCGGGCCGGAATCACCAAGGGATTTTTGAGCGAAGTGGAGCGCGACCGGGCAACCCCCTCGGTCGCGACACTGCTCAAGCTGCGCGACGCCTTGTCGCTGTCCGTGGCAACGCTTTTTCGCAGCTCCCTGCCCCAGGTCGTGCGTCGAGGGGAGCGCCAGAGCATTCCGTACGGGGGCATTGGAATGAGCTGCTCCATGCTTTCCGCGCGCAACGCCCACCGCGCGATCGCGGTCCACGGCAAATTCGCTCCCGGCGGCCGCTCCGGGGATGATCCCCATACGCTCGACTCCGATGAAGAGATCATCGTCATTCTGTCGGGTTCTCTGGAGGTGACGGTGCGCGGGGAGACGCACCTGCTGCGCGCCGGGGACACGATCACGTTCGATCCTCGCATCCCTCATTCCTATAGAAACCCCTCGAAGCGCCAGTCGACTCAGACCCTGTGCATCGTCGCGCCACCGCCGAAATGAGCTCGCGGCGGACTCGCTTACTCAATCATCGTAGGGCCGCGCGGTTGGCCGCTTCTCCGGGTCCTCACCGGCGCCGGGGGACTGCAAGGATGCCTGGGCCTCAGAATTCTCATCCTCGACTGAACCTTGGGGCTTCGCGCGCTCGACGATCTCGCGCGCCTGCCCCTGCTCGCGGCGCTTTGCGATTGCGCACTCCCTGACCATCTCGGCGAACTCATCCGGTGTGATCGGCGCTCCGGTTCGCAATGCCCAGTGGAGGGGGAAGAAGCGGGGCTCGGGGTCGAACGCGAACACGTCGAGACCCCCGTCGGCAGCGGGCTCGATCTTGACCGGCACCCCCTCGACGTCGAAGAAGCGAGTCTGCGCAGCCCGCGCACGGCCTGATCCGCCCGGGGAGCTCATGCTCCAACTCTAGGCGGCGCCGCGCTTAAAGAACAGCACCGAAGCGAAGTCGGAGTAGCATCGAAGGATAATGATTTACTTCTTGGCGCTCATTCCGGCGACGGGATTGACCATCGCCGGCTACTTCGTGTTGTTCTTGTCGAATCGTTCCGAAGGCGCTTTTCGCGCTTTTGGCAAGTACCTGGGCTTTTGGGCCTTCACACTGGCCGGGCTGGTCCTGCTGGGAGCGATCTTCGCCGCGGCTCATGGCGGCCATCATCACTGCATGGGCGAAGGCTGGATGCATGGACGGTCCGACGCCCCGCCCTATTTCCCGGGGCCCCGGGAAGAGCGGCCAGCGACTCCACAAGCTCCAACGACCCGTCCGAGTCCAGCACCGCCGAGCGAGGCGCCGAGCTCGCCGCGCTGATTCGCGCGAGACGGACCTCAGGCAGACGCCGCCAGCCACTGCGAATTAGAGGCCG
Source organism: Steroidobacteraceae bacterium (assembly GCA_035307465.1). Taxonomy (GTDB): domain Bacteria; phylum Pseudomonadota; class Gammaproteobacteria; order Steroidobacterales; family Steroidobacteraceae; genus Bog-1198. The sequence continues at coordinate 21,595 of DATGIA010000076.1, read as the reverse complement.
ACGACCTTCAGCCCGTGCGCGGTCGCCGCGAGCCGCAATGCTTTGTCGTGAGTCGCGACCACAGGCTCGAGGCCGAGTGCATCCTTCCACAGCAGTGCCGACGCCAGGTGTATGGCGTCCAGTGTTCCAAGCTCCGTGGGCATCGGTTGGGCCGCACGGTCCAGAACGATGGAATCGCGTCGCGCCGGGCCTTCAGGCGATCACCTCGAGCACCTGCTCGAGCGCGCGGCGCCCCTCCTTCGCAGCCCGACCCCAGCTTTGCCGGCCGGACAGCTCGCTGTGGCCGAAGGCGATGCGGCCGTAGCGTCGACGGATCACCTCGAGGGGCGCCGGCTCCTCGGGCGTGCCGAAATAGAAGCCGGGTTGCGGAGCAATGTAGGCGTGGCCCCAGCGGTTGAGGATGATCGCGGCGATATCGCGTTTCGCATCGAAACCGGCGCTGCCGAGCATGTGCTGGAGCTGCCTTCGTATCTGCAGCTCGAACTCCGCATAGGTCGTCGAGAACAGCTTTGCCCGCGCCGAGCTCGTCTGCCGATCGATGGCCACGCCCGATTGCGGAAATCCGACGTAAAGCGTCAGCATCGCCGGCTTCGACGGATCGAGTGGCGTCGGCACCCCATCGACTCTCATGGGCTGGCGCACGTTGACGAAGAAGCCGAAGCCGTCGAACCAGTGAGCCGCCGAGATGCCGAGCTTCGCGAAGGGGCGCCAGTGATGGACTGCGACGTTCGCGACCAGGATCGGCCCATGATGAAACCGGGAATACGCACGGGTGTAAGCCGGCGGCAAGTCACGCACGATGTGCCTCGCGATCCAGCCGCCCGCGGCGACGATCACCGCCTGCGCGTGCACCCGCTTGAGATCCCCATCGATCGCATAGGTGACATCGACGCCCCGCGAGCTGGCCGGATCCACATCGTGTCGGACGGCGACGACGGTCGCCCCGAGACGGATTCGCGTGTGCTGCGGGCGATCGAGCTCGGCGAAATTGATCGGCGCATACAGCACGTCCGCGAAGGAGCGCGATCCGCTGATCGCCTGCGGCAGGAGCGTTTTGACGATGTGGCGATAAATCGCGGCATTGCCGCCGGGGAACGAGAACGCGCCGCTCGCGATGTTGCTCTTGTCGGTTCCCGGAAGTCCGAGAAGCTTCGCGCCGTACGCCGATATGGCATCCGAGCTCACACCGTAATCCGCCGTGGCCACCAGCGGATCGGACAGCCGGAAGACATCCTTCGAAAGACCGAGCTCGCGCACGACGAGGTCGCCGTACGACATGGAATCGAGCCAGCGATCGGTGGATGCCTCATCGCCGCGGGTCAGAATGGCGGCGTCCTTCCAGGCGAGCCAGCTGCGCCGGGCTTGCGCCGACAGGGGCGCCCGGCGCAGCCCATCGGACCATGGATCGACCACCCACGCTCGCCGCTCGGCAAACGGCTTGTCGAAGAAATAGCCGAGCGATGCACCGTTCTCGTTCCAGAACATCGGATCGTAGTGATCCTGTGCAAACCTGAGTCCGGTCGCGGCCCCCTGGGGAGCGACGAAATCGAACGAGCGCGGCAGGCCGATCTCCTCCCAGAGCCCGACGACGTGCGCGTACGTGTTATCCGGCCTCGGTATGACCGCACCGTTCGAGCCCTGCGGCCCGGTCAGCATGATGCCGTCGACGAGTACTTGATTCTGCTTGGCCTCGCCGCCGAACACCGGATGATTCTCCAGCAGCAGGCAGCGACCCTTTGGGCGCGCCTTGTGGAATTCGTAGGCCGCGATGATTCCGGCAAATCCGCCGCCGACGATGACCAGATCATAGGGCTCATCGACTGCCGTTGCGGAGGCGAGCCGCGACTCATAGAGGCCATCGCGCACGCCATGCGCCGCGTTGACCACGGAGGCGATGTTGCCGTTCGAGCGGGCGTAGTCGCCGATGCCGGCGTAGCCGTTCCATTCGGCGCCGAGACCCTGTGAGCGGACGGGCGCCGGTGCCCCCAGCAAGAGCGCGCCCGAGCCGAGAAGCGTCGCACCGAGAAAATCGCGACGCGTGATCTGCGCATCGAGACCGAGCGCGCGAGCCGAATCCTGCTTGCGGATCGACATGGCTTTTCTGGTCACCTCGCCCCTTGACGCATCGGTCTGGGTACTATGGCAGCTATCGTCGGATTTTTGGGATCGCCATGGCCGAGGTCAGACACCGAATCATCGAGACCAACGGAATTCGCATGCACATCGCGGAGCAGGGCGAAGGGCCCCTGGTGCTCCTGTGCCACGGCTTTCCCGAATCCTGGTATTCGTGGCGCCATCAATTGCAAGCGCTCGCCGATGCGGGATTCCGGGCGGTTGCACCGGACATGCGGGGATACGGCACGACCGATCGCCCCGACCCGATCGAGAGCTATACGCTGCTGCACCTGGTCGGCGATGTGGTGGGGCTGCTCGACGCCCTCGGCGCGGACACAGCGATCATCGCGGGGCACGACTGGGGCGCGCCGGTGGCATGGCACGCGGCGCTGCTGCGGCCCGACCGATTCCGCGCCGTCATCGGCCTGAGCGTTCCCTACCTTCCGCGCACCGCCGTGCGTCCGACGAGCGCCATGCCGCAGAATGAGCACGCCCAGTTCTACCAGCTCTACTTCCAGGCTGCGGGCACGGCGGAGGCGGAGCTCGAGCGCGATCCGCGCTTGAGCATCAAGTCGATTCTGTGCTCGGCCTCGGGAGAGTCGTCCGAGCGCTCGCCCCCGGATCGCGCGCTCGGGATGGTGCCGCGGAGCGGTGGGTTCTTGAGCGGGCTGCCTAACCCGACAGCGCTCCCGAGCTGGCTCAGCGAGAGCGATCTTGACTTCTACGCGTCCGAGTTTGCGCGAACCGGCTTTCGGGGCGCCCTCAACTGGTATCGGAACATCGATCTCAACTGGTCGCTGCTGGCAGCCTGGACCGGAGCGCGCGTGAGCGTGCCCGCACTCTATATCGCGGGCGAGCGCGACCTCGTGGTGCGCTTCGCGGGCGTCAAGAAACTCCTGCCTCACCTCCGCACGTTCGTGCCGCAGCTTCGTGCGACGATCATGCTCCCGGGATGCGGACACTGGACGCAGCAGGAGAGGCCGCAAGCCGTCAACGCCGCGATGCTCGAGTTCCTGCAATCCGGCATTACGCTTTAGCGAGTGGATTGAGCGAGCCTGCGGATCGAGCTAGCGGATGCGTTGTCGAAGACGGCGCATTCCGCCCAGCCAGCGATCGTAATCGGCCGCCTTGCGCGCCCTGTACGTGGACACCTGCGGATGCGGAAGGATGAGGAACTTCTCCGAGTCGAGTCCCTGGATGACCGCCTCGCTCACCTCCTCCGGGGAGATCACCCCATCGAGCGAGTGCGCGCCGGGCAGGCCCGAGCGCACCATCGCCGTGTCGACCGCCTGAGGACACAGGATCGAGACCTTGATGCCCTGATCGCCGTGGGTGATCGCGAGGCTCTCGGCGAAGCCCACGGCCGCATGCTTGGTGGTCGAATACACGGCGCTGCCGATCTGGCTCAGAAGCCCGGCCGCGGACACGGTGTTCAGGAAATAACCGCCGCCGCGCGCCGCGAACCGCGGCACCAGAAGGCGCGCCGCATAGACGTGCGCCATGACGTTGACGCCCCAGGCACGATTCCAGACCGGATCCGGCGCGGAGGCGAGATTGGAGGGATCGGGGTCCGGATCGGCGAGTCCTGCATTCGAGCAGAACAGGTCGATCGGCCCGTGGCGTGCCTCGGTGTCCTCGATCACCCGGCGCAGATCCGCCTCGACCGAGACGTCGCACTCGTAGGCCGCTCCGCCGAGGGTGCTCGCGACCGCGCGGGCGCCTTCGGCATTGCGGTCGGCAATCGCGACATGGCGCGCGCCCTCGCGGCGGAATCGCTCCGCGAGCGCTCGGCCAATGCCCTCGGCGGCGCCCGTGACGACGATCACTTTGCCGGCAACTTTCATCCGGCCCGCTCATCGACGGTGACGATCACCTTGCCGAGCGCTTTGCGATCCATCATCCAGCGGATCGCCTCGCTCCCCCGCTCGAGCGGGAAGGTGCGACTCACGAGGGGCTTGATCCTGCCTTGCGCGTGCCAGGCATAGAGCTCTTCCATGTTCTGTCGATGCACCTCGGGAGTGCGCGACACGAAACCGCCCCAGAACACGCCGACGATCGATGCGCCTTTGAGCAGAGGCAGATTGAGGGGAATGGACGGGACTTGCCCGCCGGCGAAACCAATGACCAGATAGCGGCCTTCCCATGCAATCGAGCGAAACGCCGGCTCGGCGAAGCGATCGCCCACCGGATCGAAAATCACGTTCGGGCCGCGGCCCGCCGTCAATTGCTTGATCGACTCGCGAAAGTCCGCCTGCTCATAGTTGAAGGTCTCATCGGCTCCGTGGGCGCGCGCGAGTGTGAGCTTCTCCTCGCTCGAGGCGGCTGCGATGACGGCGGCGCCCATCGCCTTCGCGATCTCGACGGCGGCAAGACCGACTCCCCCGGCGGCACCCAGCACGAGCACGGTCTCGCCGGGTCGCAACGCCGCGCGCTGTTTCAATGCGTGATGGGCCGTCGCATAGGTCAACGTGAAACCGCCCGCGGTTCGCAAGTCCATGCTCGCGGGGATGCGGGTCGTGCGGTTTGCCTCGGCGAGCACATACTCCGCGAACGCGCCGTGCATCGTGATCGCGGCGACGCGATCGCCGAGCGCAAACCCGGTGACGTCCTCGCCCAGCGCATCGACCTCGCCGGCGGCCTCACCGCCCGGGCTGAAGGGCAGCGTGGGACGGAACTGGTATTTGTTCTGAATGATGAGGGCATCGGGAAAATTGAGTCCTGCCGATCGCACCCGGATGCGAATCTGGCCTCGCCCGGGCTCGGGCATCGCGACCTCGCGCAGCCGCAAATTCTCCGGCGGCCCGAAGGCCTCGCAGAGCAACGCTTTCATGCGCGGGAGCTCTGCGCGGCAGGAGCGTCGCGTGCGGCGGGGATGAGCTGCAAGCGCTCGAACAGCGAGCGATCGTGCGCCGTGTCGGGATTGCCCGTCGTCAAGAGCTTCTCGCCGTAAAAAATGGAATTGGCGCCGGCGAGAAAGCACAGCACCTGCTGCTCATCGCTCATCGCGCTGCGGCCCGCCGACAGGCGCACGCGCGCGCGCGGCATCAGGATGCGGGCAACGGCAATGGTGCGCACGAATTCCAGAGGATCGAGCGGCGGAGCCTCGGCGAGCGGCGTGCCGGGAACCCGGACCAGATGATTGATCGGCACGCTCTCGGGATGCTCGGGAAGGGTGGCGAGAGTGTGCAGGAGCGCGGCGCGATCGGCCTCTTCCTCGCCCATCCCGACGATGCCGCCGCAGCAAACCTTCAGGCCCGCCGCGCGAATGGCGGCGAGCGTATCGAGACGATCCTGATAGGTGCGGGTATGAATGATCTCCCGGTAGTAGCGCTCGGAGGTATCCAGGTTGTGGTTGTAGTAATCGAGTCCCGCCTCCTTGAGGAGCTGCGCTTGATCGAGGGTCAGCATCCCGAGCGTGACGCACGTCTCGAGGCCTTGCGCCTTCACCGCGCGGACCAGACCCGCGATCGCCTGCAACTCCTTCGGCTTCGGCGAGCGATAGGCTGCGCCCATGCAAAATCGCGTGGCGCCCGCATCCTTCGCGGCACACGCCTTATCGACGACCTCATCGAGCGGCATCAACCCCTCGGCGGCGAGGCCGGTCTCGTAACGCGCGCTCTGCGGGCAATAGGCACAGTCCTCGGGGCACGCTCCGGTCTTGATGCTCAAGAGCGTGCTGATCTGAACGGTGTTGGCCGGCTGGAACAGCCGGTGAATCTGCTGCGCGCGAAACAGCAGATCGAGCAGGGGCAGCTTAAAAAGGTCCTCGACTTCCGCGAGACGCCAGTCATGGCGTATGGCTGCTGTGGCGCAGGCCGCTCCTGCAGGGGTTTGTGTGTGCGCCAATGAGATCTCCGGCGTTCAGGGAATTGCCATTCGGTAGCCCGGCCGGCTGCGCCCCGGGGGCCCGCAGCCTGCACTCGCGCGCAGCATATCTTCCCGGGCGCGATTGGGCCAAGACGGAGTGGGCCGGCCGCCGGCGCTAGTGCTCCCAGTGGCCCGCGACGAAATGCCATCGATTGTCGATCGAGTCCCAATGATCGGCGATCCAGCGACCTCGCCGTTCGGAAACGAACGTGCCCGATCTCCAGCGAAAGAAGCGCCCGTTCCACTCCCAGTATCCCGGTGACCACACATACCCATCGCGATGCGCGGGCGTGGTCTCCACGCGCGGCGGCGGCGGGGGAGTGTCGACGACGATCTCGGAGGCACCTCCGGCAGCGCTCGACCAGAGCACCGCGTTTGCCAGGCTGAAGGTCAAAATTAACGATCGAACGGTCGTGCTATTTGTGGGCGAAATGAATGCGGTCATGGGTGCATCCTCGGGTGGGTCAACGGGGTCTGGAGCGTCGCTGGCTGCGCTCGAGCAGCGACGCGAAAGCGGCACGGGCGCGCTCTGCCGCGTCGTGCTCGCGCATGAAGCCATGTCGATGTTGATACATCATCAGAATGCCGTCGAACTCATAGGCAAACTGATCCGTATCCAGGTCAGCGCGGAAATGCCCTGTATCGATCGCGCCCTGCGCCGATCGCGCGATCACTTCGCGCCAATCCTGCAACGCCTGCACCAGTCGCTCGCGGACCGGATGTCCTGAGCGGTTGTCATACTCGAGCGAGGCTTTTTGCAGCAGGCAACCCCGCAGCTCCGACGCTCCGGTGATCCATTCGAGCTTCTTGTCGAACAGCACTCGCAGGCGGGGCTCTCCCCGCGGCGCCGCCAGCGCCGGTTGCACCACCTGCAGCGTGTATCGGTTGATCAACTCCTGCACCACACCGAGCTGCAGCGCCTCCTTGGACTTGAAGTGCGCGAACAGTCCGCTCTTGGAGAGCTTGGCTTCCTGGGCCAGGGTGCCGATGGAGAGGCCCTCGAAACCGACTTCGCTGACGATGCCGAGGGCGCGGGAGATGATGACCCGCCGGGTGTGCTCGCCCTTGGATTCGCCTTTGATGTCGCCCTTGGCTTCGGCCGGTCGCATGGGCCCATTAAAAGCACGATCGGTCGGTTTGTCAAGTGGGGCGGCTTTGAAATGGCGCAGCCGTGCTTTTACCTTTGAGCACCTGCCTCACGGGATGCGCTCTTCATGGCTTCGGTTTTCTTGAGCTACGCGTCGCAAGATCGAGAGGCCGCCCTCCGCATCGGGGAGGCCTTGCGCAGCTTCGGTCTGGTCGTGTGGCTCGACCAGAGCGAGCTCCGAGGGGGCGATGCGTGGGACCAAAAGATCCGCAGGCAAATCCGGGACTGCGACTATTTCATGCCGATCATCTCGGCGCGGACCGAATCACGTCATGAGGGCTATTTTCGTCGCGAATGGCGCCTCGCGGTCGAGCGAACGCTCGACATGGCGGACGACCACCCTTTTCTTCTTCCCGTGGCCATCGACGATGTGAGCGAGGCGCAGGCGCGCGTACCCGAGAAATTCCTGAGCGTGCAATGGCTGCGGCTCCCGGGGGGCCAACCGACGCCTGCGCTCGAGGCGGTGTGTCGCCGAATCGCCTCGGGTACCGTCGTCGACCCCGAGCCGCCTGCGCCCACCCGGGAGCGGCTCAAAGGCTCCTCTGCTCGCGTCCTGAGCCCCTACCCGCCTTTCCCGCTCGCCGTACCGGGTCAAGCGCTCCATCACTGGGCGCAAGTGCTCGGTTGGCTGCTGCGATCGGCCTGGATTTTTTTTCAGCGGCGCCCCCGCTGGCTGCGAATCATCGTCTACCTCTGGGGATCGATCGCGCTTCTGTCCATGTGCCATGACTATGGCGACCGCTCCCCGCACTCGACCTCAATGAAAGAACTCCAGGATCTGGCGGAGCAAGCGAAGCGTCTCCGAGAAGCTCCCGACGTGCCACGACCTCCTAAGACCGACTAGCCATGTCGGGTTCGGCCGACACCGGCCCCGGTCCCGCTGCCGGTGCTGCTCTCATCCGGTTATCCTGGCATCGCATGATCGTGAGCGTGGGGTAGACAGTGGCTGAGATCTGGACGGATTGGGAGAACCTCGTCATCAACGGAGTTTTTCCGCTGCGTCGCTTCCTGACTCGATCGAACCACAGCGTGGTATTCCTCACCGAGACACGAGACCACGCCGACGCCGCGATCAAGATCATTCCCGCCGACCCTGCGACCGCGCCGGCCCAGGTCGCGCACCTGAAGAGGGTCGCGACCCTCGCCCACCCTCATCTCATCCACCTTGTCGAGGTGGGCCAATGCCGACTCGGCGGGCATCCTTTTCTCTTCGTCGTGATGGAACAGGCCGAGCAGAGTCTCGATCAAATTCTTCCCCATCGCGCGCTCACCGCCGATGAAGTGCGCGAGCTGCTGCCTCCCACGCTCGAGGCCTTGAGTTTCCTTCATCGCAGCGGCCTGGTGCACGGGCAGTTAAAGCCCGCCAACTTTCTGGTCGTCAACGATCAGCTGAAGCTCTCGAGCGACACTGCGCGCGCGGTCGACCCCCTGCGCGCCAGCGACACCGCAAGCGGCGCGGTGTCCGCGAGCGCCGCTGCGGCCCCCGGGCCGACCGACCTCTACGATGCTCCCGAAGTCGCACGGGGCAAGATTTCCCCGGCGGGCGATGTCTGGAGTCTCGGCATCAGCCTGGTGGAGGCTCTCTCGCAAAGGGCTGCTCAATGGCCCGATGCAGAATCCGCGGTCGCGGCCTTGCCGCGGGATATTCCTGGTGAGATCGTCGATACCGTCAGGCGATGCTTGAATCCCGATCCGGCGCGGCGTGCGACGATCGCCGAGCTTCAAAAAAGATTCAGCCCGAGCTCCGCAGCGCTCGCCCCGAGGCCCGAGGCGCTCGCCCCGAGGCCCGAGGCGCTTGCCCCGAGGCCCGAGGCGCTCGCCCCCAGGTCCGAGGCGACGCTCGCTCCGAATTCGCCGCGCTCGCATCGCGAAGCGCCGGCTCTCGTACCCTCAGTCCAGGAGCTGCTCAGGAAGCGCGGGGCGCAGATCGCGCTCATCGCAGGATTTCTCGTGATCGTCGCTGTCATCGCCTTCGGCGCACGGCGGGGGGTCCAGCGATCGTCGCCCGCCGCCGAGCCGCCCGCGGCCTCGAGCACGCAGGCCGCCTCTGACGGACAGACGATTCCTGCCGCGCCCCCTACTGCACTACCCGCGCAGCGTCCCGCCCCACCGTCGCCCCCGGCCCCTGCCGTGCTGCATGAAGAAGCTCCCGACGTTTCGCGCGGTGCCCTCGCATCGATCCGAGGGCACATCAAGGTCGCCGTTCGCGTGACGGTGGATCGCTCGGGAAACGTGGTGGCGGTGAGCGTGAAAGAGCATGGTTCGAGCAACTATTTCGCTCGCGCCGCGACGACGGCCGCGAAAAAATGGAAATTCTCTCCGGCAGCGAGCCGGGGATCCCGGGATTGGTTGCTGCGATTCGAGTTCAGTCGCGCCGGTGTCGCCGATCACGCCGTGCCGCAGTTCTAGGGCGGTCGGGTCGATTGCGAGCAGTCCACGAATTCAGTGCTTTTTGTGTCCCGGCAGTATCGTGTGCAGCAGTTCCCTCGCCGCTCCGGCAATCACACTGCCTTCATCCGGGTCTCCGTGAAGGAGCGTGGAAGTGAACTTCTTGGCCTGCTCGAGCGTGATGTGCGGAGGCAGCGGCGGAACGTTGGCATCGGTGCGCACCTCGAGCACCACCGGGCGATCCGCGGCGAGCGCCTCGTCCCACGCCGCGCCGAGCTGTCCCGGCTCCTCCACGTAGATTCCCTTGAGACCGATGAGATCGGCAAAACGGTGATAGGGCACGTCGGGGAGCGCCTGCGAGGCCTCGAATTTCGGGTCGCCCTCCTGGATGCGCTGCTCCCATGTCACCTGGTTCAGATCCTGATTGTTGAACACACAGACCACCCAGGTCGGGCTCTGCCATTCGCGCCAGTACTTCGCGACCGTGATGAGCTCGGCCATGTTGTTCATCTGCATCGCGCCATCGCCGACGAGCGCAATCACGGGGCGCTCGGGGTAAGCGAACTTCGCCGCGATCGCATAAGGCACCGCCGCGCCCATCGAGGCCAGACCGCCCGACAGCGAGCACATCATGCCGCGGCGGATCTTGAGGTCACGCGCATACCAGTTCGCGCAGGACCCCGAGTCGCTCGTGATGATCGCGCGGTCGGGAAGCCGCGGCGAAAGCTCCCAGGTGACGCGTTGCGGATTGATCGGCTTGGCGTCGGTCATGGCGCGCGACTCGAGCACGCGCCACCACTCGGCAACGCCCTTCTCGACGGATTCCCGCCAGGATCGATCCTCCTTGCGTCGCAGGAGCGGCAGCAACGCCCGCAAGGTCTCCGCGCTGTCCCCGCAGAGGTTCACATCCATCGGATAGCGCAGACTCAGCATCTCGGGCGCAATGTCGATCTGCACAGCGCGCGCCGCGCCCTCCTTAGGCAGAAATTCCGAATACGGAAAGCCCGAGCCGATCATGAGCAGCGTGTCGCAGCCCGTCATGAGGTCCCAGCTCGGCTTCGTACCGAGAAGCCCGATGGAGCCCGTCACCCACGGCAGGTCATCCGGCAGCACGGCTTTGCCGAGAAGCGCCTTCGCCACCCCCGCGCCGAGCGCCTCGGCGACCGCGATGACCTCCTCGGTCGCGTGCAATGCGCCTGCGCCGACGAGGATGGCCACTTTCTTGCCTTCGTTGAGAATCTCGGCCGCGCGGTCGAGATCCTCTTCGTAGGGCACCACCTTCGGCGCCTTCCAGCCGATGCCCGAATGCAAAGTGCCATGCTTGCGCGCGGGGGCGCTGTACGGCTCGTCCTGCAGATCGTTCGGCAGAATGATCGCCGTGACACGTCGCTCGGCCTGCGCGATGCGCACCGCACGGTCGACGATGTGCCGCACCTGCGGTGGAACGCTCGCCTGCTGGACGAAGGCGCCCGCGACGTCCTTGAACGCGCTTTGCAGGTCCACCTCCTGCTGATAATGACCCCCCAAGCCAGCGCGCGCCTGCTGACCCGTGATCGCGAGCAGCGGCACGTGGTCGAGGCGCGCATCGTACATGCCGGTGATCAAGTGGGTGGCACCCGGGCCGGAGGTGGCCATGCAGACCCCGAGCTGACCGGTGAACTTTGCATAGGCGCTCGCCATGAAGGCGGCCATCTCCTCATGCCGCACCTGCACGAACTTGATCTCGCCGTTGGAGCGATTCATTGCTCCGAGCAGTCCGTTGATGCCGTCACCGGGATACCCAAACACCACCCGGATACCCCAGGCGTGCATGCGCTGCCAGAAAAAATCGCCGACCGTGTCTGCCATGGAGGGAGGTCCTTGTAGAGCGAAGCGTGTAGAGCGAAGCGTGCGGTGGGAGACTCGACACTACGAAGCGGGCGCGCACGCGCCCATCAGTGCGCCGGCCGCGGCCGTGTCGGCGCGAGCCGCATGCGGAACGCATCCCCTGACCCGCACCACGGTCTCCTGACGCGCCGCACGACCCATCGAGTCGCGAGATCCCCGCGGCGCCGCTGAGCCGCCTTGAGCCTTCAGACCCGTCGCGCACCCGGGTGGCCGTTCGCGCCGTACGCCGCGAGAATGTCGCGCGCCACCTCGGATTGCGTGCCCGAGTGCACGAGCGCCACGCACGCTCCCCCGAAGCCTGCACCCGTGAGTCTCGCGCCAAAGACCCGGGGATCGCGCTGCAGGAAATCGACCAGGAGGTCCAGGGCCGGCACCGAGACAGCGAAGTCATCGCGCAGGCTCGCGTGCGATGCATTCATGAGCCGCCCGAACCCGGACGCCGATTGATTCACCGCCGCCAGCACGCGGCGATTCTCCGTGACGACATGCCGCACTCGCCGATCGAGCGGCGGCGGGAGCCGCGCGATTTGCTCGAGATCATCGACGTCCCGCAACGAGCGCTCGCCGAGCGCACGAGCGGCTTGCTCGCACTCGCTGCGCCGTTGATTGAAGGCACTGGTGGCGAGCGAGCGCGGAATGCCGCTGTCGAGGACGCAGAGGTCGGCGCCTTGCGGCAGCGGTATGAGGGACCGCGCGAGACTTCTGGTGTCGAGCAGCAGCATATGACCGAGGACTCCGACGCTCGCGGCCATCTGGTCCATGATTCCGCAGTGAACACCGGCATACTCGATTTCGGCCTGCTGCCCCAGGCGTGCAATCTGAACATCGTCGATATCGAGCGCAAAGCGGCTGCGCGCGGCACGCAGCACCGCGACCTCGAGCGCGGCACTGCTCGAGAGCCCCGCGCCGATCGGCACATCGGAGTCTATGAGGATCGACATTGCCTCCAGGGGATAGGATGCGGCTCGCAGAAGCGCCAAGCACCCGAGCGCATAGCGGGCGAAATCCGCGCGATCGCCTGCTCCGAGCTGGGCCGAGACGACACGATCGACGCCCTGGGGATTCACCGCCACCCAGACCCGCGTGGCTTGCGGAATGATCGTCGGCAGGACGAAGCCCTCGTTGTAGTCGGTGTGCTCGCCCAGCAGATTGACCCGACCGTGAGCCTCCGCACAGGCCTCGGGCGGGTATCCAAAGAATTGCTCGAAGCGGGTCAAGACTCGAGATCCGTCACCGAGACCGCCTGCAGCTCGCGAGCCTTCTCCTCGGGTAAGGTATCGTTGACGAACGTCCCGGCGGCCACCTCCGTCCCGGCGAGGTACTTCAAGCGCCCCTTCATGCGAAACGCAGGCCAGCACTCCGCGTGCAGATGGTAAGCCCCGGGCGGCGTGCCATCGAAGGGGGCTTGATACCAGGCCATGATGTACGGCATGGGCAATCCCCAGAGCCGGTCGTATTTCAACAGGGTGCGCTTGATCGCGCGCGCCAGGTCCGCCCTTTGCAGCGGCGAGAGAGATGCAAAATCCGGGACCGCGGCTCTCGGGGCAATCCATACCTCGTAGGGATAGCGCGCCCAGGCAGGAACGAACGCAACGGCGTGCTCACCACAGTAGATGATGCGCTTCGCTGTGTTCGTTTCCGCCTCGATGAGCGTTTCCAGCAGGGATCTGCCGTGCGCCGTGAAGTGCGCGAGCTCTTGCGCCTGCATCCGCAATGGAACCGGGGGCACGAACGGATAAGCGTAAATCTGGCCGTGCGGATGGTGCAGCGTCACACCCACTTCCGCGCCGCGGTTCTCGAAGGCAAGCACGTAGCGGATGTGCGGGTGGGTGCGAAGCACCTGAGTGCGCCGCGCCCACACGTCAATCAGCAGCTCGATGTGGCCGAGGGGCAGTCGTGACAACGACGTATCGGCATCCTGCGTGAAGACCACCACCTCGCAGCGACCGCGAGCGACCCCGACGTCCACGATCTGAGGAGCGGGTGCGGCGGCGTCCTCGCACATCGAGGGAAACAGGTTGTCGAACACGGCGATCTCGTAATCTCCCGCCGGCAACTCGGTCGGTGAGGTGGGATCCGAGCCTGGCCGCAACGGGTCATAGTGCGGCGGCGGCAGGAAAGTACGTTGCTGGCGGTGAGCGGCATAAGCCACCCATTCGCCACGCAGGGGATGCCACCGCAATTCGGGATTTGGGTGGAGCGAGGACGCTTCCACCGCGCCTTCCACCGCCCCCACATGAATTGCGGTGCGGCTATAGAGGGAGAGCACCCGGCCGTCGGGCTTCTCGAGCACTAGCTCATGCATGTCGGGTCCGTCCGTCTCCTGCACGACTGTCGGGCTGCGAGCGCCCGCCGAAGGCCGGAATTGTAGCCGCTTAGCGTCTGGCCTGAAGATTTGAAGTCGCAGGAAGCCAGATCTGCCGGCGGATCACGTTGGCGCCTGCTGGATGAGCGCCTGGTTGGGCAATCGCAATATAGAAATAGGAGCGTTGTGACCGCAACGGCTGGGGCAACAGCCTCACGTACAAACGCGTCGCGCGATAGCCGGGCGGAAATGTTTGGAGCGCGACGGCTTCAGGCACGTAATCGACGCCGGGTTTCGCGGTCGCGGGCTCGGTCCACCAGGTGAAGGAGCCATTTTTTTGCAGCAGGTTGCGCTGTAACCGGATCTCGGCGAAGTGATCATCCGACCGCACCTGGGAAGGTTCGACGGAGATGGCAACGGGTTTGGGCTTCGGCGGGGTTTTGGCCCGGGGCTCGCCGTACGCGACCGCTTTTCTCGCAGAAGCGATCGGCTCGGCCGCATGGAGAGCGATATCCGGTGGCTCAGCGCGGGGTGCCGAGGTCACGACCCCGCTTGCCGCTATCGGAGGCGCCGGTGACGCATCGACCGCCTTCACCGCAAAAGTCGATCGGAGATGGACCAGTCCGACGGCCGCGAGGGCCAAAACCGCGAATACGACTGCGGGGTGCCACGGCGCTCGTGATTGCGTCGCAAGAGGCTGCGTGAGCTCCTGCAGCGGGGTCAAGGAATGCTCTTGCACGCGCCCGTTGGTCAGTTTCCGAGTCCATGAAGGCACGCTGATCGAACGCGCGGCGCGGTGCCAAGACAGCCCTTTCTGCAAAGCGCTCCACTGTCGGGCCGTGAGGCCCTTCGGCCGTGCCGCACTCACGCGATAATCGCGCGCCAGGGTCGCTGGCCGCGAGCCAAACGGATGGGATCCGGCGAGGAGCTCGTAGCAGATGCAAGCGAGCGCATAAAGATCGTCCCTTCGCTCCGCGGCTCGACCCTCCAACTGCTCGCAGCTCGCGTACGCGGGCGCTGCGCAGGCGGGAGCGAAGGCTGCGGGCACCGGCGAGGGCTTCATCGCCGCATGCCCGTTTGCGGCTCCGAATCGCAAGATGCGCAGCTCACCCTCACGCGTTACGAATATGTGTCGCGGGTCGAGGCTCCCGTGAATCACCTCGCGCTCGTGGGCGTGCGCCAATCCTGCGCCGAGCTGCTCGATCAACTGCCAGGCCTGCGGTCTGCGCATGAGTCCGGGACGCAGGCGCTCCATGACCTGACCGAGCGGCTCGCCCTCGAGGAGCTCCATGGTGAAAAAGATCACATCGCCATCACGATCCAGTTCGTAAACGTTGACGATGTTCCGATGCGACAGCAGTTGAGCGCAGTAGAATTCGAGCCGCAAATCCGCGAGCGTGTCCTCCGAGCAAGGACCCTCAGCATGTAATATTTTCAAGGCGACATACTGGTGGGTCTCGGGCAGCCCCACGCGCAAGCGATCGAGCGCCTTGAATACGGATCCTCCGTCCGTGCCCAGCCGCGACTCCAAGACATAGCGCTCGCGCAGCACTCGACCCACGCCGATCGACGATGCAGGCTCAGGTTCCGGCGCGCGGGAAGCCGGTGATCCCTGCACCGGCTGGGCCCTGGCTTCATCCATGACATCAGTCACGAGGGTCACCCATATTTTTGCGGGCCGGCGGCAAAGAGTCTGGATTTTCCATGAGTCGGCACGCTCCAACGGGCTCTGCCGTACACGTCGAACATAGCTTGGTGAGAATCATCACGGGTGTATGTAAGAAAAAGCCGCCGGACCGGGTTCGCTTCAGAACCACATTCTGTTGCTCCCGCTCCTTTACGGAGATCGGCGCTCAGGCTGGAAGTCGCTCGAGCTTTGACAACCGTTGGCGCGGTGCATCGCGGCGGTACCGCTCAGTACATTTTTCTTGACAACGACCCCGACTCTTAAATAGACTGTACCGTACAGTTTGCCACAAAGAGTACTGCCTCGATGAAAGCGCTCCAGGGTCCCTCTCGTCAAACGACCGTCCCCGCCGCTCGGGCGCGGCTCGGGATGACTGCGGGTGCCTTGAGCCGCCCGACGGAGCCTCGTCTTCACCGGGAGCTGCCCTTCCAGTGCATCGCACTGCTGCTGCAGGGCGGCGGCGCGCTGGGCGCTTACCAGGCGGGCGTCTACGAAGCGCTCAGCGAATCGGAGCTGCACCCGGACTGGGTTGCCGGAATCTCCATCGGCGCCATCAACGCCGCCCTCATCGCGGGCAACCCCCCTGAACAGCGAGTTTCTCGGTTGCGGGAATTTTGGGAGTGCGTTACTCCGACGACGCCGCTCGATGAGATCGCAAAGCTCGAGCCCATGTCCTGGATGAGAGGGGAGCTCGGTCGCAGTTGGTTCAATCAGCTCAGCGCGGCGACCGCTCTCATGGTCGGTGCACCCAGCTTCTTTGAGCCGCGAATGCCAATGACCTGGTGGCATCCGCCGGGATCGCTCGAGGCCACCAGTTTCTACAACACGGCACGCCTGAGCTCGACCCTCGAACGTCTGATCGACTTCGACCGCATCAATGCGGGCGAGATGCGCTTCAGCGTGGGGGCCGTGAACGTTACTTCCGGCAATTTCGTCTACTTCGACAATGAGACGCATGTCATCGGACCCGAGCATGTGATGGCGAGCGGCGCGCTACCACCGGGCTTCCCGGCGATCGAAATCGATGGCGAGTTCTACTGGGATGGCGGACTCGTCTCCAACACGCCGCTGCAATGGGTGCTCGAGAGCGAGCCGCAGCAGGACACCCTCGCCTTCCAGGTCGATGTCTGGAGCGCCCGCGGCGCCTTCCCGCACAACCTCGCCGAGGTCATGGGTCGTCAGAAGGAGATTCAGTTCTCGAGTCGCACACGCAGCAACTCCGACAAGTTCCGCTACATCCAGAAGGTGCGCAATGCGCTCGGCAGCCTGCTCGGAAAGCTTCCCGAAGAATTGCAGCGCCTTCCCGAGCTCGAGCTGCTTCGGCCAGTCGCCAGTGCGCGTGCGTATAACATCGTCCAGCTCATCTATAGAGCCAAAGGATACGAGAGCCATTCAAAGGACTATGAGTTCTCCCGCCTCAGCATGGAGGAGCACTGGAGCGCTGGATATCACGACACCGTGCGCACGCTGCGCCATCCGGAGGTGTTGCAACGTCCGGACAATATCGAGGGTGTATTGACCTTCGACCTCGGCCAGAACGGTCGCGAATAGGAGAGTTGAGCCCATGAGACGCCCCGCAAGCGACATTTTCTCCCCTGGAGCCGTCATGAGCGAAGCCGAGGTCCGGGAGCGGGCTTTCGCAATGCCCCTGACGCAACCCGCTTATCCCCGCGGGCCCTATCGCTTCGTCGACCGCGAGTACTTCATCATCACCTATCGCACGGACCCCGAGCGCTTGCGGGCAGTCGTGCCTGCACCGCTCGAGCTCGGAGCGCCGCTCGTCAAGTACGAATTCATCCGCATGCCGGACTCGACGGGGTTCGGGGACTACACCGAAAGCGGACAGGTGATCCCGGTGTCGTTCCGGGGTCGCAAAGGGTCGTACACGCTTTGCATGTTTCTCGATGATCATCCGCCCATCGCCGGGGGTCGTGAGCTGTGGGGCTTTCCGAAAAAGCTCGCGAGCCCGACGCTTCGAGCCGAAACCGACGTGCTGGTGGGAACGCTCGACTACGGCTCGGTGCGCGTTGCGACCGCGACGATGGGCTACAAGCACCAGTCGCTCGACACCGCACGCACGAAGGCGGCACTTGCTGCCCCCAACTACCTCCTCAAGATCATCCCTCACGTGGATGGTACGCCGCGGATCTGCGAGCTGGTCGAGTATGTCCTCGAAGACATCGAGGTTAAGGGAGCGTGGACGGGGCCTGCCGCCCTCGCACTCATACCGCATGCCCTCGCCCCGGTCGCGGATCTGCCGGTGCTCGAGGTGATCGAGGCGGTGCACCTCGTGGCGGATCTGACACTCGGCTTGGGCAAAGTCGTCCACGATTACCTATCCGTTGAGAGAGAAGGAGTCAGAGCGTGCGTCTAAGAGACAAGGTTGCCGTCGTCACCGGCGCCGCCAGCGGCATCGGCAGGGAAATCGCCCACGCATTTGCCCGGGAGGGTGCGCGGGTCGTGATCGCAGACATCAACGGCACCGCCGCCAAGAGCGCCGCAGCCGAACTCACCGCCGTGGGCTTCCAGGCCCTCGGCATTGGCATGGACGTGAGCGATGAGGACCAGGTGGTAACCGGTATCGAGAAGGCCGCTGCGGCGTTCGGGCGCATCGACATTCTCGTGAGCAATGCAGGTATCCAGATCGTGTCCCCGCTCGAGAAGCTCGCTTACGCCGACTGGAAGCGACTGCTCGCAATCCACCTGGACGGGGCATTCCTCACCACGCGTGCGGCGCTCAAGCACATGTACGCGCACCACAGCGGCAGCATTCTCTACATCGGGTCGGTACATTCGAAGGAAGCCTCGCTCCTGAAGGCGCCCTACGTCACCGCCAAGCATGGACTCATCGGGCTCGCCAAGGTCGTTGCCAAGGAGGGCGCGGCTCACGGGGTGCGGGCGAACGTGATCTGCCCGGGCTTCGTGCTCACCCCGCTCGTCGAGAAGCAGATTCCGGATCAGGCGCGCGCGCTCGGTATCTCCGAGCAGGCCGTCATCAAGGACATCATGCTCAAAGAGACCGTCGACGGCGAGTTCACGACGGCTGAGGACGTCGCCGAGGCCGCAGTATTCTTCGCCTCGTTCGAGTCGAAGGCGCTCACGGGACAGTCGCTCGTCGTGAGCCATGGCTGGTACATGCAATAGCTTTTTTGGGCACGGCATCCTGTGCCACAACACCGCAGGTCGCGAGCGATTATGATCGCTCGAGGCGGACTTCGCCGCCGACCCCACTTTCACGCTCATTCAGTCTGAAATCCTCGGACCGAGCCCGCCGCAAAAAGATCGCAAGTGAGGTTGCTTGGCTGCTTCCAATCGGGACAATGCGGCCATGTCGCTCGTCTCAATTCGCGATGCGCATATCGCCTTCGGGGAGCGGCCGCTGCTCGACGGGGCGCAGCTTACGATCCTGGGCGGGGAGCGCCTCGGGCTGATTGGGCGCAATGGCACCGGTAAATCGACGCTGCTCGGTGTGCTCGCGGGCCTCACGCCGCTCGACGAAGGTGAGGTGCAGCGAGGTGAAGGCCTGCGCGTGGCGCTCGTCGAGCAGGAGCCGCAGCTGCCGGCCGCCGAGAGCCTACGCGAGAGTTTGCTGCTGCGCGCTCGGCTGCCGGGCTCGATGAGCTGCGTACCGCCGGGCACAGGCAGGGCCGCCGGCATCGACGAGCGCGAGCACTGGCGCATGGATTCTCGGCTCGGCGAGTTCCTTCACCGATTCGGTCTGACCGGTACCGAATCCCCGATGACTTGCTCCGGTGGGGAGCGCAAGCGCGCCGCCCTCGCTCTGGCATTCACCCTGCAACCGGATCTTCTGCTGCTGGACGAGCCCACCAACCATCTCGATATCGAGGCCATCGAGCGTCTCGAGGATCTGCTGCTCAAGGCGGCGTTGGCTGCTGTCGTCATCACTCACGATCGCGCCTTCCTCGATCGGGTTGCGACTCGGATCGTCGAGCTGGACCGCGGTATTCTGCGCTCCTATCCCGGAAGCTTCAGCGCCTACGAAAAGCGCAAAGACGAGGAGCTCGCAGCCGAGGACACCGCGCGGCGTCGTTTTGAGAAATTCTGGCAGCAGGAGGAGGTCTGGATCCGCAAAGGGGTGGAGGCCCGACGTACTCGCAACGAGGGGCGAGTGCGCCGCCTGGAGCAGCTGCGTCTTGAGCGGGTGTCTCGCCGGGACCGGATCGGGCACATCAGCCTCACGCTGGACGCCGGTGAACGTTCCGGTCACTTGGTGGCCGAGCTCGATCAGGTGAGCAAGCGCTATGAGGGCCGTGCGATCATCGAGAAACTGTCGCTGCGCATCATGCGGGGCGATCGCTTTGGGCTCGTCGGTCGAAACGGCGCCGGCAAGTCGACGCTTATCCGGTTGATCCTCGGGGAGCTCACTCCGGACGCCGGCACGGTTCGGCTCGGAACCCGTCTCAACATCGCCTATTTCGATCAGCTGCGCGAACAGCTCGATCCCAAGGTGACGCTCGCCGACGCCATCGCCCCGGGCTCGGACTGGGTGCAACTCGGCACTGAGCGCAAGCATATCGTGAGCTACCTCGGCGACTTCCTGTTCTCGGCGGAACGGGCCAAGTCGCCCGTCAGAATGCTCTCCGGTGGCGAGCGCAACCGGCTTCTGCTCGCGCGGCTGTTCGCCCGGCCCGCGAATCTGATCGTGCTGGATGAGCCGACCAATGACCTCGACATCGAGTCTCTCGAGTTGCTCGAGCAGCGGCTGCAGGATTACTACGGAACGCTGCTGCTCGTGAGTCACGACCGACGATTCCTCGACAACGTGGTGACGCAGACGCTCGTCGCCGAGGGAAACGGGCTATGGCGCGAGTATGCGGGCGGCTACAGCGACCTGCTGCAGCAGCGGCCACCCGCAGGGCTGCGCGCCGATGCTCATTCGGCGGAGCCGGAACGGCAGCCGACACCTGCCGCGCCCGGTGTCAAAAGCCGCGTGCGCCTCAGCTATAAGGACCAGCGGGAGCTCGCAACCCTCCCCGACGAGATTGAGAAACTCGAGCGTGAGCAGGGCTTGCTCACCGCGCGCATGAGTGCACCCGATTATTACCGGCAGAGTCCTGAGGCGCTGCGCGCGGATCGCGCTCGGCTCGAGGAGATCGAAGCACTGCTGGTGCGAATGTTTGCTCGCTGGGAATGGCTCGAGTCGCAGCGACTGCGCTCGATGCAGTAGATTCCGCCGCCTCCTTGAGCGCTCCAGCTACCATACCGGCTGGTTCATCGAATCATTTGAGTCTAAGGTCACCGCGGAAAGCGCATCCGCTCCACCGGCAGATGGATCTTGAATCGATCGCGAATGACCGAATCGACCGCGGGTGAAAGATACTCCGGATAATGCGTTGCCAATATGGCCCTGGCCTTCGCCTTCGCTTTGGACCAAAGATCGGGTGCTCCGTTGTCACTCCACGTGCGTGGCTCGTTACGGTCCGCTAGACGGGGATAATAATAGTCTCGCTGCATTGCCGCCATCGTATGAGATGCGCCCAGAAAATGCCCGGCGCCCAAGACCGACTCACAAATGGCATCGAATGCCAGCGTTTCCTCGTTCACCTCAACACCGCGGATGATGCGATAAACATGTGACAGCATTTCATCGTCGGCTACGAACGCCTCGAATGATGCGCCGAGCAAGCTCGCCATCATTCCCGAGCTCTCATAGACCATGTTTGCGCCGGCCAGGCCGACGGCGAGAGCTGAGAATCCCTTCTCCGCACCCATTTGGGCATCGACTGCCTTTGCGTCCGTCATAGAGCTCGCAACGCCCGAAGGAAGACCAAGCCAGTTTGAAAGCTGGGCTGCAGCGGCGTTCAGGACCGAGATCTCCCCTCCTCCGCCACAGAACGCGCCGCTGCGTAGATCAATGACCAACGGCCAGTTCGAGAAGATCATCGGATACCCGGGTTCCAAGACATTGACCAAGACCAGGGCTGCGAGCGTTTCTGCCAGGGACTGCACCAGGAAGCCTGCCAGTGTCGCCGGTGCGGTTGCGCCGGATTGCGCTGCAATGATCGCGTTGATCGGCACGCCGCGGCGAACACAGGCGAGGGTGACATCCACGGCATCCTCGCCGTATCGGAGTGGCGAGATCACCGGCGAAATGTGCGCCTTGCAGAACGGCCGGTCGCGAAACTTACCACTCCCTCCTAAGGCCAGATCAAACATGTCGACGATTGGGTCGACATGA
>DATGIA010000075.1:0-29382 GCA_035307465.1 Steroidobacteraceae bacterium | reverse complement strand
GCTCGCCTGCGCCGCCTCGCCAGGCGTTTGGTACGGGGGCGCCGCCACATCGCCCGTCGAGGCAGTCTCGCCGGGTGTCTGTGAGTCGGCGGTGCTGACGGCGGTCGTCGCAGAGGCCGGCTCGGCCGCCGCGGCCGCGATCGCCGGGGCAGCACCGGTGGCAGCGGCCATAGCACCGGCGCCGGGGTTGGGGCCCGCCACGATCTGGTCGACGCGCAGCACGCTCAGGCCGCCTGAGTCCTTCATGCGGACCGTGAATGTCCGGGCCTGCGGGTCGGAAGCGACGATCTCGAGAGCCGCATTACGCTCGAGCGCCGCGCGCGCCCAGCTCATCTCGTCCTGGCCCTGCTTGCCGCAGGCGGCAAGGACGAGGGAACCGACGCACGCTGCAGCGAGCAGCGCGCGAGCCTTCCTTGAAGCCATGTGAATCTCCTCGGAGAGGATGGATTGCCGAGGACGATAAACCAAAAAAACAGGCCCCACGAGGGGGCCTGTAAATGTTGCGCGGAATAGGGGGTCTTGTTCCGCGTCTTTGGGGGCGCCGCCTCAGCGGTGAGCCGGGCAGCAGCCCCTAACCGTTATGTCAAGCCTATCGGCTCGTTGTTACAGAATCGATACCTCTTTAGAGAGGCCCGGACTACATGTCCATTCCGCCCATGCCGCCCGGGGGACCTGCATGGCTGTGCTCCTCGTCCTTCGGAGCCTCGGCCACCATGACCTCGGTCGTGAGCAGAAGCCCGGCCACGGATGCCGCGTTCTGCAGTGCAAGACGCGTCACCTTGGTGGGATCCAGGATCCCGGCCTCGAGCAGGTCGCCGAACTCGCCCTTGGCCGCGTTATAGCCGTAGGCGCCGGACTTTGCTTTGACCTGGTTGAGGATCACGGCGGCATCCTCGCCCGCGTTCTCGACGATCTGGCGCAGCGGCTCCTCGATCGAGCGCGACAGGATGCGCACGCCGACCGTCTGGTCCTCGTTCGCGCCCTCGAGCTTCTCGATCGCCTTCTGCGCGCGGATCAGCGCAACACCGCCGCCCGGCACCACGCCCTCTTCGACCGCCGCACGGGTGGCGTGCAGCGCGTCCTCGACGCGGGCCTTCTTTTCCTTCATCTCGACCTCGGTGGCAGCCCCGACCTTGATCACGGCCACGCCGCCGGAGAGTTTCGCCACACGCTCCTGCAGCTTCTCCTTGTCGTAGTCGGAGGTCGCCTCCTCGATCTGCTGGCGGATGCTCTCGACACGGGCCTTGATATCGGCCGCCTTGCCGGCACCGTCGATGATCGTGGTGTTCTCCTTCTCGACCAGCACCTTCTTCGCCTCGCCGAGATCATTGAGCGTCGCCTTCTCGAGCGACAGTCCGACCTCGTCGGAGATCACGGTGCCGCCGGTGAGGGTGGCGATGTCCTGCAACATGGCCTTGCGACGATCGCCGAAGCCGGGCGCCTTGACGGCGGCGACCTTGACGATGCCGCGGATCGTGTTGACGACCAGCGTGGCAAGCGCCTCGCCCTCGACGTCCTCTGCCACGATCAGCAGCTGGCGGCCGCCCTTCGCGATCCCCTCGAGCAGCGGCAGCAGCTCGCGAATGTTGGAGATCTTCTTGTCGACGAGAAGGATCAGCGGCTTGTCGAGCTCGGCGCTCTGGTTCTGCTGATTGTTGATGAAGTACGGCGAGAGATAGCCGCGGTCGAACTGCATGCCCTCGACCACCTCGAGCTCGTTGTCCAGGCCCGAGCCCTCCTCGACCGTGATCACGCCTTCTTTGCCGACCTTCGCCATCGCATCCGCAATCGTCTTGCCGATGCTCTCATCCGCGTTCGCGGAGATGGTGCCGACCTGCGCAATCGCCTTCGGGTCCTTGCAGGGCTTGGAGAGCTTCTTGAGCTCCTCGGTCGCTGCGATCACCGCCTGATCGATGCCTCGCTTCAGGTCCATCGGGTTGATGCCCGCCGCGACGGCCTTCAGGCCCTCACGGATGATCGCCTGCGCGAGCACGGTGGCGGTCGTGGTGCCGTCGCCGGCCTCATCGGAGGTGTTGGATGCGACTTCCTTCACCATCTGCGCGCCCATGTTCTCGAACTTGTCCTTGAGCTCGATTTCCTTGGCGACCGACACGCCGTCCTTCGTCACCGTCGGGGCGCCGAAGCTCTTGTCGAGCACCGCATTGCGGCCCTTGGGGCCGAGCGTCACCTTCACGGCATTCGCCAGAATGTTCACGCCCTTGAACATGCGTTGCCGGGCGTCGTCGCTGAAACGTACGTCTTTAGCTGCCATAGTCTTTGTTCCTCTGATTGAATTGATTGGCTTGGAAGCGGTTCGCGATGCGGGCTTACTTGCCCTCGACCACCGCCATCACGTCTTCCTCGCGCATGACGACGAGCTCCTCGCCCTCCATCTTCACTTCCGTTCCGCTGTACTTGCCGAACAGAACCTTGTCGCCGACCTTGACGTCGAGCGGGCGAACCTCGCCGTTCTCCAAGATCTTGCCTTTGCCGACCGCCATGACGCGCCCGAACACGGGCTTCTCGGTGGCCGTGTCGGGGATGACGATACCGCCGGGGGACTTGCGCTCCTCTTCTTCTCTTTTCACGATCACACGGTCATGAAGGGGACGAATCTTCATAGACAAGACTCCTGATGTCAGTTGCTGGGATGTTGACAGCGGATTGTTAGCACTCTCCGCTCTTGGCTGCCAATCATAGTGGCGAATTCTGACGTTTCAAGGGGCACTGGAGGACTTTACTTGTTGCAGCGCGGTAAGCTCGCGCGGCGCCCGCCAGAACAGCGGGCGTGGAATCCGCTTTATTATAAAGTGTCCGGATGCACGCCGTACGCCCGAAACACGCCCTGATTCCCCTCGCCGCGCTGATCCTGCTCGCTCCGTTCGGCCTCCTGGCGAAACCCTGGTGGCTGCGGGGGAGCGACGCCAACGAGAGCGATTTCCTGCCGCCCGATGTCGCTTTTCGGGTGGGCTCGAGCATCGAGGGGAACACGGTCAAGGTGCGCTGGGTCATCGCCCCCGGCTACTACCTGTATCGGCACAAAATCGCAGTGGCACCGGAAAGTGCGGATCTGCTCGTGGCGGGCATCATCCTGCCGCGCGGTGTGATGAAGAGCGATCGCTTTCTCGGCAATCAGGAGATCCTCACCCAGCAGGTCGAGGGCACCGTGCCCTTCCGGCGCTTCGATTTCGGCGCGCACCCGCTGCAGATCAAGATCACCTACCAGGGCTGTGCGGAGGCGGGGCTGTGCTATCCGCCCATCACCAAGGTCCTCTCGCCCGCGGGCGCCACAGCCGACTCGACGGGTGCTATCGATCGACCCTACCCCTGGGAGAGCGTCGCCATCCTGAGCGGCCTCTGCGCCTTTCTGCTCGCTGGACTTCTGTTGCGCAAAGGCCGGCGGCTCGATCCACCGCCACCGTGAGTCCCCTGCCGGTCGGGCCTCGGCTGCTCCAGGCGGGCGCCCTCGCGCTCCTCGGCGTGTTCTCGGTCTGGGCGGGGTTGCGTGTGCACGAGTACCTCGCGGCTCGCGGCTCGAGCGCCGGGGTGCGCGTCCCGGCCGGCCTCGCGAGCGCACCCACCCCGAGTGATCGCATCGCCGAGCTCGGCGGGGTGGGTATGCCGAGCAAGATCCCCGAGCGGCTGCCTGACTTCGCGCTCGCGGACACGAGCGGTCACGACACCTCCATTCACACCTGGGACGGCCGCTCGCTCATCGTCAACTTCTGGGCCACCTGGTGCGAGCCCTGCCGCCGGGAGATACCGCTCCTCAAGACCCTCGCGGCCCAATGGTCGTCCCGCGGCATGACGGTGATCGGAATCGCGGTCGATGAGCGCCCACAGGTCGTCAACTTCGCCCGCGAGCTGAAAATCGATTACCCGCTCCTCGTCGGCGAGCAAGACGCGCTCGACGTCGCCGCCCGCCTCGGCTTCGACTCGCCGGGCTTTCCCTTCACCGTGTTCACCGATCGTCGCGGTGAGGTGGTCGCTCTCTACCTCGGAGAGTTGCACCCGGCGGAGGCGAAGTTGATCTTGGAGGAGGTGCAGGCCGTCAATCAGGACCGCGAGCCGGTCGCGCAGGCCCGCCGCAGCATCAGCGAAGGATTACGGGCGCTGCGGCGCCCGAGCTGACACCCGTCTCGCGTCGCTGCTGGTAGATCGCCGCCGAAGCTGACCTTTTCGGCGCAAAAGCGTGGTATTTCTCCGCACTTTCTGGGTATGATCGCGCCAACTCGACCGGCGCTGCGGCGCATACCAAGGCTGGATGGCGCGGATTCTGCTGCTGAATGGTCCCAACCTGAATCTGCTCGGCACGCGCGAGCCGGCGCTCTACGGGACCGACCGACTCGCCGACATCGAGGCCCGTCTGGCGAAGGCGGCCACGGCGCGCGGGCACGAGCTCAAATCGGTTCAGAGCAACGCCGAGCACGAGCTGATCGCCGAGGTTCAGGCCGCCCCCGGGAGCCAGACCGCCTTCGTGATCATCAATCCGGGCGCCTTCACGCACACGAGCATCGCGCTGCGTGACGCCTTTCTCGCCACCAAAATGCCCTTCATCGAGGTGCACCTGAGCAACTTGTTCGCGCGCGAGAGCTTCAGGCATCGCTCCTATCTCTCCGCGATCGCCGTCGGTTGCATCATCGGGCTTGGGCCAATCGGCTACGAGCTCGCGCTCGAGGCAGCCTGCGCGCGCCTCGGCAGCCACTAACTTCTATCGAGCTTGCGGGGGAAGGGCGGATGGACATTCGCAAAGTAAAAAAATTGATCGAGCTGCTGGAGGAATCCGGCATCGCCGAGCTCGAGATCTCCGAGGGCGAAGAGTCGGTGCGCATCAGCCGCCATCCGCGCAATTCGCAGCCCGCGGCGGCGCCCGCTCCGGTGTATGGCGGGCCAGCTCCTTCGCCGCCGGCCATGACCCCCTCCGTCGGCGCGACGCCGGCCGAGTCGCGGCGGCGCGACGATGAGCACACGATCACCTCCCCCATGGTCGGCACTTACTATGCCTCCTCCTCGCCCGGGGCCAAGCCCTTCGTCGAGCTCGGCACGGAGATCAAGGTCGGCCAGGTGCTGTGCATCATCGAAGCGATGAAGATGATGAACCAGATCGAATCGGACAAGGCGGGCCGCGTGACCGCCATCCTCGCCAAGAACGGCGAGCCGGTCGAGTTCGGTCAGCCGCTGTTCATCATCGAATAGACACGCGATGATCGAAAAAGTCGTCATCGCCAATCGGGGCGAAATCGCGCTGCGAATCCTGCGCGCCTGCCGCGAGCTTGGCATCAAGACGGTGGCTGTGCATTCCACCGCCGACTACAACACCAAGCACGTGCTCCTCGCCGACGAGACCGTCTGCATCGGCCCGCCGCAGGCCGCGCTCTCTTATCTCAACATGCCGGCCATCATCAGTGCAGCCGAAGTCACCGACTCGGTCGCGATCCATCCGGGTTACGGTTTCCTTTCGGAGAACGCGGACTTTGCCGAGCGCGTCGAGAAGAGCGGCTTCATCTTCGTGGGCCCGCGAGCCGAAACCATTCGCTTGATGGGCGACAAGGTCTCGGCCATCAAGGTCATGAAGGCCTCGGGGGTGCCCTGCGTGCCGGGCTCGGACGGACCCCTCGGCAACGATCCCGACGAGAATTTTCGGATCGCAAAGGACGTGGGCTACCCGCTCATGATCAAGGCCTCGGGCGGCGGCGGCGGCCGCGGCATGCGCGTCGTGCACACCGACGCCTCGCTCCTCAACGCGATCAGCGTGACGCAGTCCGAGGCGCTCGCCGCGTTCGGCAACCCGCAGGTCTATATCGAGAAATTCCTCGAGAAGCCGCGACACATCGAGTTCCAGGTGCTCGCCGACAACTACGGTAATGTCGTGCACCTGGGCGAGCGCGACTGCTCGATGCAGCGGCGCAACCAGAAGGTGATCGAGGAGGCGCCCGCCCCGGGCCTCACCGCCAAGCAGCGCAAGGTGATGGGCGAGCGCTGCGCGCGCGCCTGCCGCGAGGTCGGCTATCGCAATGCCGGCACGCTCGAGTTCTTGTATCAGGACAACGAGTTCTACTTCATCGAGATGAACACCCGCGTGCAGGTCGAGCATCCGGTCACCGAGCTGGTGACCGGGATCGACATCGTCAAGGCGCAACTGCTCATTGCGGCCGGCGAGCCGCTCGCCTTCGGCCAGAACGACATTCAGATCCGCGGACATGCGATCGAGTGCCGCATCAATGCCGAGGATCCGAAGACCTTCGTGCCCTCGCCCGGACCGATCCGCTTGTGGCACTCGCCCGGCGGTCCCGGTATACGGGTCGACAGTCACGTCTATACCGGTTACAACGTGCCGCCCTTCTATGACTCGATGATCGGCAAGGTGATCGCCTACGGCGATACGCGCGAAACCGCCATCGCCCGCATGCGCAACGCGCTCGCCGAGATGGTCGTGGAAGGCATCAACACCAACATTCCCCTGCACCAGGAGATCTTCAACCACTCCGCATTTCGCCAGGGAGGCACCGACATTCACTACCTGGAGCGGCGCCTCGGGTTGAAGTAACGCGCCGCACGCCGCCGCCCATGCTCTATGAAATCGAATTCCCGCTCGATGCATTGAGCCCGCAGGCGGTGGAAGCCGCGCTGTTCGAGCTCGGCGCCGCATCGATCACTTTTCAGGACGGCGGCGATGAGCCCGTGCTCGAGCCCAAACCGGGCGAGGTGCGTCTCTGGAGCCAGACCCAGGTGCGCGCTCTGTTCGATGGCTCGCTCGATGCGCTCGGCACCGTCGGCCTGCTCGCCGAGCGGTTGGGAGCTCACATCACCGCACACGCGCGCATCCACGGCGTCGAGGAGCGCGACTGGGAGCGGGTGTGGCTCGAGAACTGGAGCTCGATGCGCTTCGGTCGGCGCCTGTGGGTATGTCCAACGAGCGCCGCGGAACCCGCGGATCCTGCCGCCCTCGTGGTGCGGCTCGACCCGGGTCTCGCCTTCGGCACCGGCACGCATCCGACCACCGCGCTTTGCCTGCAGTTGCTCGATGCGCTCGAGCTCGGCGGTCGATCCGTCATCGATTATGGCTGCGGCTCGGGCATTCTCGGCATCGCCGCGCTCAAGCTCGGGGCCGCGCGCGTATGGGCGGTCGACATCGACCCTCAAGCCCTCACCGCAACCCGGACGAACGGCGCGCGCAACGGCGTGAGCGCACGGCTCGAGGTCCATGCGCCGCCCGTGCACCTTCCGCCCTCGGACCTGGTGCTCGCGAACATTCTCGCCCAGCCGCTCGTCGAGCTCGCCCCGCTTCTGACGAGTGCGTGCCGCCCGGGCGGCGATCTGGTGCTGTCCGGGCTCCTCAAGTCCCAGGCCCACCAGGTGAGAGCGGCATACGGCGCCGCTTTTGATATCGTTCGAACCGTGCATCGCGAGGACTGGTGCTGCATTCACGGCCGCCGAGTGCAAACTCCGCGGACAGGTTCCTAGATGTATACGCAGTGTCCGAAGTGCGAGACCGTGTTCAAGATGTCGGCCGAAGTGCTGCGCACGGCCGGTGGACAGGTCCGTTGCGGCCAGTGCGGCGAGGTCTTCAACGCCCTCGCGCGCCTCGCCGAGGATGCGAATGCCTTCGCGACGGTGGAGTCGCCGCTCGAGATGGAGGCGCGCGCCAATCGCATCCTCGAGTCACCGCCGGCATCGACACCGCCGGCGCAGCCGCTCGCGCCCGGCGACGAGGAGGGAGAGGATCTCGAGTTGCTCGATGCGGCCGACGTCGAATTCGCGCAGCTGCAGGTGATCGACGTTCCGAGCGAGACGCTGGAGTTCTCCCTCCCTCCGGCCGAGCTCGATCGCGTGTTCGTCGAGCCCAAGTTGAAAGGCAAGGAAGCCGAGACGGCGCGGCCCGGGGCCCCGGGCGGCGCGGGCGCGGCCCCCGCGCCGCCGTTTCCGGCCGAGCGCGCACCGGGCGTTGTGCCCACACATGGCCGCACGCCCCCAAGTGGCCGCACGCCCGTGCGTGCACCTGCCGCGCCGCCCACGCCCACGCCCGCGACTCGGGCGGCGCCGGGCGGGCCCACACCGGGCGCGCCCGCATCGACCGCATCCACACCGGCGGCAAAGAGCACGCCGGCGGCGGCGCCCGCGGGCCCCGCAGCGCGATCGCCCGGCCCGAGCGCCCCACCGCGCACGCCGCTCTCCGACCGGCCCCCACCGTCCGCGCCCGCGGCGCCCCCCATCGAGGAAGCCGACATCGATCTCAGCGCAGACGATGCGCTGCCGCCGCATCCCGAGTCGCGAGCCGCGCAAAGGTCGCACGCGGCCGAGCAGAGCGCAGACGCCAAAGGCGGCTTCGTCTCCGATGATGTGCGCCGCGAGATGCTCGCGGGCATGGACGGCGTTGCAATTCCGGTGCTCGAGCCGGAGCGCGAGCGCTCACCCGCCTTTCTCCTGTGGCTCGGCGCGGCGATCGCGCTGGGTGCGTTGCTCGCAATACAGGTGTTCCTCGCCAACCGTGCATGGTTCGGCAAGACATTCGGCGTCGGCGGCGCGCCGCCGCCGAGCCTCTCCGCCTACCAGCAGCAGGTGTGGGGTGTCACCGGCGAGCCAGGCGCGAGCGGCACGCTGCGTGTGCGCGCGAGCATCATGAACACGAGCGCGCAACTTCAGCCCTACCCGCTGCTGCGGATCACGCTCACCGATCGATTCGGGAATCGAATCGGCAGCCGCGATTTCGCGCCCTCGGAGTATCTCGGCAGACCGACGGTGCGCATGCTCGCGCCCGGCGAGCGCGCCGATGCGATGCTCGACATTCAAGACCCCGGCAAGGAGGCGGAAGGCTACGAGCTCGATGTGTGCCTGCGGGCGGGGGAGCGCGTTGCCTGCGCCGCGGATGCTGCGTCGCAGAGCGCACGATGAGCCGCAGCGAAACAAGTGCCCTGAAGATCGGACCCTTCGAGCTCGCGAGCCGCGCGCTCCTCGCTCCGATGGCGGGCGTCACCGACCGTCCGTTTCGCATGCTCTGCCGGCGTTTCGGCGCGGGGCTTGCCGCCTCCGAGATGCTGACCTCGGACGTGCGGCTGTGGCACACGGTGAAATCGCGCCGCCGCATGGATCATGTCGGCGAGCCCAGCCCGCGCGTCGTGCAGATTGCCGGCTCCGAGCCCGCGATGTGCGCCGAGGCCGCGCAGCGCAACGTCGATCTCGGCGCCGAGATCATCGACATCAACATGGGCTGTCCGGCGAAGAAGGTGTGCAACCGGCTCGCCGGCTCGGCGCTCCTGAAAGATGAGCGTTTGGTTGCGCGCATCCTCGAGGCCGTGGTGCGCGCGGTGCACGCACCGGTGACGCTCAAGACACGCACCGGCTGGGGAGCTGAGCTCAAGAACGGCCTGCGGATCGCGCGCATCGCCGAGGAGAGCGGCATTCAGGCGATCGCGATCCACGGCCGCACCCGCGCCGAGGGCTTTCGCGGCTGCGCGGAGCACGAGACGGTCACCGCGATCAAGCAATCGGTGAGGACTCCCGTGTTTGCGAACGGCGACATCGATACGCCGCAGCGAGCGCGTGAGGTATTGCGCGCAACCGGTTGTGACGGCGTGATGATCGGTCGCGCGGCACAGGGTCGGCCATGGATTTTCGACGAAGTCAATTTTTTCCTGAGCGCACACGAGTCGCGCGCGGAGCTAGCATCGGAAATCGTCCGTGATATCATGCGCGCCCACCTCGAAGACCTGTATAACTTCTACGGCGATGACACGGGTGTTCGGGTGGCAAGAAAGCACTTGACGTGGTACTTCCGCCAGCAGGCGGGATACGAGGATTTGCGGGACCATCTCATGCGAATCGAGACGCCGCGCGAACAGCTCGACCTTCTGCTGGAGCGGTTTGGAACTCAAGTGCAGCACGCCGCATGAGCGTCGGCAAAAATAAAAAAAACCTTGAAGATACGGGTGGGGCCATGGTCGCTAAAAAGAAGTCGAGATCCCGGCGGGATGTTGCGCCGGCATTCAATGGTCGCGATCTCAAGGTCAACGGCAAGGGCGTGCCGCTGCGCACGCAGGCCGAAGAAGCTCTGCAAAGCTACTTCGAGACGCTGAACGGCCACAAGCCGGCGCGGCTGTACGAGCTGGTGTTGCGAGAGGTCGAGGAGCCGCTCTTCAAGGTCGTCATGGGTCACGTGCAGGGCAACCAGAGCCGGGCCGCGACCATTCTCGGCATCAATCGGGGCACGCTGCGCAAGAAGCTGAAAGAGCTCGGCATCGCCGATTGAGGCGGCAGGGCTCGCTCGTTGCTCTCCCCCGTCCGCCGCGCACTGCTCAGCGTCTCCGACAAGACCGGCATCGTCGAGTTCGCGCGCGAGCTGAAGGAGCGCGGCGTCGAGCTGCTCTCGACAGGCGGCACGGCGCGACTGCTCGTGCGTCATGGCATCCCGGTGAAGGAAGTCGCCGAGCACACCGGCTTTCCCGAGATCATGGACGGACGGGTGAAGACGCTGCATCCGCGCATCCACGGCGGACTGCTCGGGCGGCGGGGCCTCGATGAGGCGGTGATGCGCGAGCACGGCATCGAGCCGATCGATCTGCTCGCGGTCAACCTCTATCCCTTCGCCGCGACGGTCGCGCGGCCGGAAGCCGCGCCCGAGGAGGCAGTGGAGAACATCGACGTCGGCGGTCCGGCGATGATCCGCGCCGCTGCGAAGAATCATGCGGCGGTGACCGTCATCGTCGATCCTGAGGATTATCGCGCCATTCTGGACGAGCTCGCCGGGGAACGGGGCGCAACACGCCTGATCGTGCGCCAGCGCCTCGCAGCAAAGGCCTTTGCCCACACGGCGCAGTACGATGCAATGGTCTCGGCCTATTTCGCGAGCACCTTGGGGGGCGCCGCGGCAACCTTCCCCGATGATCTCAATCTCTCGTTTCGCAAGCACATGGACCTGCGCTACGGCGAGAACCCGCATCAACAGGCGGCCTTCTATTCAGATCCCGCGGCAATCGGCGTCTCGATCACGAGCGCCCTCAAGGTGCAGGGCAAGGAGCTCTCGTACAACAACATCGCCGACGGCGATACGGCGCTCGAGTGCGTGCGCCAGTTCGAGGAGCCCGCCTGCGTCATCGTCAAGCACGCCAATCCGTGTGGTGTGGCCCTCGGCGCGACGCTGCTCGGAGCGTACGCGAATGCCCATCGCACGGACCCGACCTCCGCCTTCGGCGGCATCATCGCGTTCAATCGCCCGCTCGATGCGGCGAGCGCTCGCGCCATTCTCGAGCGCCAGTTCGTCGAGGTCATCATCGCGCCGAGCGTGCCGGCGGAGGCCCGCGCGCTGCTCAGCGCAAGGAGCGAGGTGCGCGTGCTCGAGGTCGGAGCGCTCGAGCGCCCGCTCGAGCAGCGACTGGACTACCGCAGCGTCGGCGGAGGACTGCTGGTGCAAAGTCGCGACCAGGCGCAGGTCCGGGCTGCGGATCTGCGCGTCGTCAGCCGGCGCCCGCCCTCGAGCAGCGAGCTCGAGGATCTCCTGTTTGCGTGGCGCGTTGCCAAATATGTCAAATCGAACGCCATCGTGTGCGCGAAGGACAAGGCCACGGTGGGCATCGGGGCCGGGCAGATGAGCCGGGTGGTGAGCAGCCGCATTGCGGCGCTCAAGGCGCAGGAAGAGGGCCTGCCGCTGGCCGGTGCCGCGGCCGCGTCCGATGCTTTCTTCCCGTTTCGCGACGGTCTCGATGCGCTCGCCGAGATCGGCATCCGTGCGGTGATTCAGCCCGGCGGCTCGAAGCGTGATGCGGAGGTGATCGCAGCGGCCGACGAGCATGACATCGCGATGGTTTTCACCGATCAGCGCCACTTCCGGCACTGAAGGAGCCTCGAGGAATGTCGGACCCCCCACAGCCTGCGGAGCGCGGCCGCCGCGTCCTCATCGTCGGCGGCGGGGGACGCGAACATGCGCTCGCCTGGAAGTGTGCGCAGTCGCCGCGGGTCGCCGAGGTGCTGGTGGCACCCGGCAATGCCGGCACGGCGCGCGAGCCCAAGGTGCGCAACGCCCCCATTGCGGCCTCCGACATCGAGGGCTTGCTCGCGCTTGCTCGCGCGGAGCGCATCGATTTGACGATCGTCGGCCCTGAGGCGCCGCTGGTGGCCGGGATCGTCGATCGGTTTCAGCGTGAGGGCCGGCGCTGCTTCGGCCCGACCCGCTCGGCTGCACAGCTCGAGGGATCGAAGGTGTTCGCGAAGGAGTTCCTCGGCCGCCACGGCATTCCGAGCGCCGCCTATCGCGCTTTCAGCGAACGCGACTTCGACGAGGGTTGGGTGCGTGCGCAGCGTCTGCCGCTCGTCGTCAAGGCAGACGGTCTCGCCGCAGGCAAGGGAGTGATCATCTGCGACTCGCACCTCTCGGCGCTGCAGGCGGCCCGCGACATGCTCTCGGGCGCACTGTTCGGCGCCGCGGGCTCGAGCGTCGTCGTCGAGGAGTTCTTGCAGGGCGAGGAGGCAAGCTTCATCGTCGTCGTGGCAGGCGAGCAGGTGGTGCCGCTTGCGAGCTCCCAGGATCACAAGCGGCGCGACGACGGCGATCTCGGACCGAACACGGGCGGCATGGGCGCGTACTCGCCGGCGCCGGTGATCACACCCGCTCTGCAGGCGCGCGTCATGCGCGAGGTGATCGGGCCCACGCTCGCGGGACTCGCGCGCGACGGTGTCCCCTATGCCGGCTTTCTCTACGCCGGCCTCATGATCGCACCCGACGGCACCCCGAACGTCCTCGAGTTCAACTGCCGCCTGGGTGATCCGGAGACACAGCCGATCCTGATGCGCCTCGAGAGCGATCTCGTGGCGCTGTGCGAGGCGGCGCTCGCGGGCGATCTCCGTGAGGTCGAGCTTCGCTGGGACCCGCGAGCCGCGCTCGGCGTCGTGATGGCGGCGCCCGGATATCCCGAGGAGCCACACACCGGCGATGCGATCAGCGGCCTCGAAGCGGCAGCCCGGCGACCCGGCAAGGTGTTCCACGGCGGAACGCGTCTTGAAAAGCACAGCACGGTCACCGCCGGCGGACGCGTGCTGTGCGCCGTCGGCTTGGGGACCGATGTGCACGCCGCGCAGCGCCAGGCATACGACCTCGTTCGGGAGATCTCCTTTCCCGGCGCGCTGTATCGGCGCGACATCGGCCATCGCGCCATCGGGCGCGGCTAGGCCGCCTGCGCTCTCATTCCTCGCCGCGCCGGCCGGCGCGCTGCGGCAGCACCACGATCAGCACGACGATGATGATGAACAGGATGGCCGAGGCAAGCGGCCGGCTGATTGCGAGGCCGCCCTGCTGCACCGGCTTGTCGAAGAAATCGCCGATCGTCGCGCCGAGCGGTCGCGTCAAGATGAAGGCCGCCCAGAAGAGCGCCACGCGAGACAGCGAGGTCCAGCGATACAGCACGGCCACCAGCGCGATCGCCGCGCCGAAAATGAGCGCCCCGCCCTCGTAACCCGGACCGGAATCGGCGACCCAATCGCCGAGCGCCGTGCCGAGCGTTTGCGAGAAGGTGATTGTCACCCAGTAGAGCGACTCGGCACGCGGTGTGCTCACGCTGCTCACCGACACGGTGCCCTCGGTGAAGTACCACACAGCGAGGGAGAGCAGCACGAGCGCAAACAGCAGCAGCGAGCCACCGGCGTAGCCGATGCCGAGCGAGCGATCCGCAAAATCCGCCATGGTCGTGCCGGCCGTGGTGGAGGCAATGATGGTCGCCCAGTAGAGAAAGGGATGGAAGCGACGCGCGATGATCTGGCAGGCCGCGAGCACTGCGAGCACCAGGAGAAAGATGGCGCTCGAGGCGAGGTAGCCCAGGTTGAGCGTCATCGACAGCGTGTCACCGCCGGTCTCGCCGAGCGTCGTCGCGAGGATCTTGATCACCCAGAAGCCGAGCGTGACCGCCGGCACCTTGGTGAGGGTCTCGTGCACGAGGTCCGGGGCATCCACCCCCTGCGCGCCCACAGCTCTACGCTTCACCATCGATAGTGTCCCTCCGCTCGGCCAGCATGCCCCGAATCATATCCGCATTCTGTCGGCCGCCTGCCTCAACCGGTCGCGACATCGAGCCCCCTCGCCTCGTCCGCCGAGTGCCGGCGACGGAACAGGCGACCGCGCTCGGCGGCGAGCACGCATGCGAGGCTCGCGAGGCCGCACAGCAGGGCGCCTGCCGCGAGCGGGAACGTGGTGCCGTTGAACTGACGCCCAATGAGTGCGCCGACCAGGGCGGCACCGAAGGTGGAGATGAACCCTTGAAGGGATGCGGCCACGCCCGCGACCGAGCCGACCGGCTCCATCGCCATCGCGCCGAAGTTGGCCGTGGAGAAGCCGACGCAGGCGAGGGTCGCCGACTGCAGCGCAACGAAGGTGTCGAGCTGCTCGAGACCGAGGGCCGCGATGAGCGTGTGCAGGGCGGTGATCGCGATGAAGGTGAGCAGCGCCGTGTGGGAGATCGGGCGCATGCCGAGCCGCCCGACCAGACGGGAATTCAGGAACGCGGCGAGTCCCATGAAGCCCGCGCACAGCGCAAACATGAGGGGCATCAACGCGGCGCGATGGAAGGTGTCCGCGAAGATCTGCTGCACCATGCCGACGTACGCGAGAATCGAGCCAAACATGACCGTCATCGCGAATGCATAGCCCAGCGAGATTCGATTGCCGAGCACCAGCCGGACGGCCGCCACGATGTGCCCCGCCGTCAGCGTCATCCGGTATTCGGGATGCAGCGTCTCCGGAAGGCGCAGAAACGCCCAGATCCAGACCGCCATGGCGAAGCCGCCGCAGACGATGAAGATGTCGCGCCAGCTGCCGATCCAGAGGATGAGCTCGCCCAAGCTCGGCGCGACCATCGGGATCGTGAGAAACACGACGAACGTGAGGGACATCACCCGCGCCATGTGCCTGCCGGAGTACAGATCGCGGATCATCGAGCGGGTCACGGTGACGCTCGCCGCGGCGAGCCCGTGCAGGAAGCGCCAGCCGAGCAGCGCGTGAAAGCTCACCGAGAGTCCGCACAGCAGCGCGGCGCCGATGTACAGCGCGAGGCCGGTGAGCAGCACCGGCCGGCGTCCGACCCGGTCGGAGACGAGACCCCAGAAGAGCTGCCCCACGCCGAGGCCGCCCATGTAGGCGGTCACGATCCACTGTCCATGATTCTCGTTGCCCACCGCGAGCGCATGCACGATGGTGGGAAAGGCGGGCAGCATCGCGTCGATCGCAATGGCCTGGGTCGCCATCATGGCGGCCGCAAGCATCACGAATTCGGAAAAGCCGAGCGGGGCTTTCGCCCGGAGAGCCGTCACCGTGCCTCGGAGTGCTTTGCTAGGTGCGCGCCACGGGCGGCGCTGAGCCCGGCGCAGAGGGCGCAGGCGCGGCCGTGCGCCGCGCAATGCTGGTCGCCATGCTGACGATGGAGCCGAGATCGCTCAGTTCGGCGGGGATCACCAGCGTCGTGGAGCTCTGGGCCATGCGCCCGAATTGCCGTACGTACTCCTCGCCGATGCGCAGCTGCATCGCCTCGATGCCGCCGCGATCGGACAGCGCGATGCCCACCTGCCGCAGGCCCTCGGCGGTGGCGGTCGCGACCGCGAGGATCGCCGCCGCCTGTCCTTCCGCCTCATTGATCTGCTGCTGCTTGCTGGCCTCGGATTGCTTGATGACGCGCTGCTTGTCACCCTCGGCGGTATTGATCTTCGCGTCCCGATCCCCCTCGGAGGCGAGCACCACCGCGCGCTTTTCCCGCTCGGCGCGCATCTGCTTCTCCATCGCGGAGAGCACGTCGCGCGGCGGGTTGATGTTCTTGATCTCGTAGCGCATCACCTTGACGCCCCAGGCGGCCGAGGCCTTATCGAGCTCGCCGACCACGTTCGCGTTGATGGCACCGCGGGCCTCGAAGGTGCGATCGAGCTCGATCTTGCCGATCTCGCTGCGCAGCGTGGTCTGCGCAAGCTGCGTGATGGCGAACATGAAATTGGAGATCCCATAGGAGGCCAGGTGCGGATCGAGCACCTGCATGTAGAGCACCGCATCGACCCCGACCTGGACGTTGTCGCGAGTGATGCAGATCTGCTCCGGGATGTCGATCGCGACTTCCTTGAGACTGTGGCGGTAGGCGATCGCCTCGGCAAACGGGATGAGGAAGTGAAAGCCCGCCTGAAGCGTGCGGCTGTACTTGCCGAGGTACTGGATGACGTAGGCACTTTGCTGCGGCACCACGGTCGCGGTCCTGAAGATCGTGATCACCACGAGCAAGACGACGACGAGCACGAAGAAAGTAAAGGGTGTCACGGCCTTCTCCTAAGTTAAAGATCCGCGTGCACGACGAGCGTCAAGCCATCGACGCGCTCGATGCGCGCGCGGCTTCCTGCGCTGATCACGACCGGGCCGGCGTTGCGGGCAGTCCAGGAGCTGCCGCGGTACTCGCACCGGCAGCTCTCCCCGGGCGGCAGCGTCGCCGGCATGATCAGCGTGTCACCGTGCGGGTTGGTCTTCACGGGCGGCAAGCGGCCGCGCATCCTCTCGTAGATACGCGCACGAAAGCCGAGCACGGAGGTGGCCGAGAGCAGTCCGAAGATCGCCCATTGCAGCCAGTCCGCGACGTGCAGTCCTGCCACCTCGAGAAAGCCGACGATGAGCGCAGCCCCACCGACGAAGATCAGGTAGAACTGAGCGTCGACGAAGGAGAGCTCGGCGCCCAGCAGCATGCCGCCGACCGCGACCCACGCCCACCATGGCATACCGCTCTGCTCCTCTGCGGCCTCAGCGCTTCATTGCATCGAAGAAGTCGCTGTTGGTCTTCGTGTCCTTCATCTTGTCGAGCAGGAATTCGATTGCGGCCAGCTCGTCCATCGGATGCAGGAGCTTGCGCAGGATCCACATCTTCGACAGCTCCGCCGGATCCGTGATGAGCTCTTCCTTGCGCGTGCCCGAGCGGTTGATGTTGATCGAGGGGAAGACCCGCTTCTCGGAGATACGCCGGTCGAGGTGAATTTCGGAGTTGCCCGTGCCCTTGAACTCCTCGAAGATCACATCGTCCATCTTCGAGCCGGTGTCGACCAGGGCGGTGGCGAGGATCGTCAGGCTCCCGCCCTCCTCGATGTTGCGCGCCGCGCCGAAAAAGCGCTTCGGCCGCTGCAACGCGTTCGCATCGACGCCTCCGGTGAGCACCTTGCCCGAGCTCGGCACCACGGTGTTGTAGGCGCGCGCGAGACGGGTGATCGAATCGAGCAGAA
The DNA here is from genome assembly GCA_035307465.1 of Steroidobacteraceae bacterium. GTDB lineage: Bacteria > Pseudomonadota > Gammaproteobacteria > Steroidobacterales > Steroidobacteraceae > Bog-1198. The sequence goes on along the minus strand of DATGIA010000075.1, from coordinate 12,165 downwards.
TGACCACGTCCTTCTTGTGCTCGACCAGGCGCTTCGCCTTCTCGATCACCATCTCGGCGACCTGCACGTGCCGGCTCGCCGGCTCATCGAAGGTCGAGGAGACGACCTCGCCCTTCACGGTGCGCGCCATCTCGGTGACCTCCTCGGGTCGCTCATCGATGAGCAACACGATCAGGTAGCACTCCGGATGATTGGCGGTGATCGAGGTGGCAATGTTCTGCAGGAGCATGGTCTTGCCGGCCTTGGGCGGCGAGACGATCAGGCCGCGCTGGCCCTTGCCGATGGGCGCGACCAGGTCGATGGCACGGGCCGTGAGATCCTCGGTCGAGCCGTTGCCGCGCTCGAGCTTCAACCGCTCGGTCGGATGCAGCGGCGTCAGATTCTCGAACAGCACCTTGCCGCGCGAGCTCTCGGGCGAGTCGAAGTTGATCTCGCCCACCTTGAGGAGGGCGAAGTAGCGCTCGCCGTCCTTCGGCGGCCGGATGAGCCCGGAGATCGAGTCGCCGGTGCGCAAATTGAAGCGCCGGATCTGACTCGGGCTCACGTAAATGTCGTCGGGACCCGCCAGATAGCTCGAGTCGGAGGAGCGCAGGAAGCCGAAGCCGTCCTGCAGGATCTCGAGCACGCCATCACCGTAGATGTCCTCGCCCTTGCGGGCATGCGCCTTGAGGACCGCAAAGATGATGTCCTGCTTGCGCGAGCGGCCCATGTTCTCGAGACTCATGGACTCGGCGAGCTTGACCAGATCGCTGATCGGCCGCTTCTTCAGCTCGGTGAGGTTCATCGAGCTGCGGCTGCGTGCCAGGTCTGCCTGCGCTATGATTTCGAGGTCATCTCCGCCCTCGGGCAGATCCCCGTAATCCTCGTGCGCCGGACGGCCTCCGTTGGAGTTGCCGTTGCGGTCATTGCGCATGCGGTTGCCGCGGTTCGAGCGGCCGCCGCCACCGCCCTGGCCCTGCGGGCCCTGCCCGCGCGATTGATTGCCGAGATAGCCCCTCACAGGTTGCTGTCCAGAAAGGCGGCGAGCTGTGACTTGGTCACCGCACCGACCTTCTGGGCCTCCACCGTGCCGTTCTTGAACAGAATCAGCGTCGGAATGCCGCGGATGTTGAATTTCGGCGGAGTCGCCGGGTTGTCATCGATATTGAGCTTTGCGATGCGGATCTTGTCTTTGTACTGGTCGGCGATCTCATCGAGAATCGGCGCGATCATCTTGCATGGTCCGCACCACTCCGCCCAGAAATCGAGCAGCACGGGCTTGTCGTGCTTCAGGACGTCGTTATCGAACGTCGCATCGCTGGTGTGGACGATACTTGGATTACTCACTGAAAGGTTACCTCCTCATTGGAGATGTTCATTTGAATACGGGCAGAGCTTGAGAGGGAAGGATGACGTCCGAGACGCGCGCGAAGTGACGATGCGCAGCCGTTCGGGCACAATACAGCGGCTTTGGCGGTCTTGATTACCTTAAAAGGGTACCGATGATACGGTTGAGGGGAGCGGCACGGCCGTCTCCGGATTGACCGTATTGTTAACCGGTCCCTCACCATTTTGCAAGTTTCCCCCGGTCACGCAGTAAAAATGTCAGACGCGCATCTCACTCAACTCACATTCGACTCCCTCGACATCCCCGAGGCCCTGAAGCGTGGAATCGCCGAGCTCGGCTTCACCCACGCCACGCCGATTCAGAGCGAGACCCTGCCGATCGCGCTCGCCGGTCGCGATGTCGCCGGGCAGGCACAGACGGGCACGGGCAAGACCGCCGCTTTTCTCATCGCCCTGTTCGATCGGCTGCTGCGCGACCGGGGGGTCCCCGGCAAGCCGAGCCTCTCGCCGCGGGCCATCGTCATCGCACCGACCCGCGAGCTCGCCGTGCAGATCCACTCGGACGCAGAGAAAATCGGCAAGTACACCGGGCTGCGGCTCGCGATCGTGTTCGGTGGGGTCGACTACGACAAGCAACGGCGCACCCTCGAGGAGGGGAGCGACGTGCTCATCGGCACGCCCGGTCGGATCATCGACTACTTCAAGCAACATGTGTTCGACCTGCGGCAGATTCAAGTGGCCGTGCTGGATGAGGCGGATCGGATGTTCGATCTCGGTTTCATCAAGGACATTCGCTTCATCCTGCGCCGCCTCCCGCCCCCGACGCTGCGGCTCAACATGATGTTCTCGGCGACGCTGTCCTACCGGGTGCTCGAGCTTGCCTACGAGCACATGAACAACCCGGAGCTGATCCGCATCGAGCCCGACAAGATGACGGTCGACCGGGTGCGGCAGCTTCTTTATTTCCCCTCGACCGAGGAGAAAATCCCCCTGCTCGTCGGCCTTTTGCGCCGCATCGGCGCGCAGCGCACCATGGTGTTCGTGAACACCCGGCGCGTCGCCGAGGTGCTCGAGCGCACTCTCACGGCCAACGGCTTCGTGGCGCAGGCGCTCTCGGGCGATGTTCCGCAGAAGAAGCGCCTGAAGATGATGCGCGACTTCCACAGCGGAGATCTCGCGGTGCTGGTCGCGACCGACGTGGCGTCGCGCGGGCTGCACATCCCGGACGTGAGCCACGTGTTCAACTTCGATTTGCCGAACGACGCCGAGGACTACGTGCATCGTATCGGGCGCACCGCGCGCGCCGGCGCGGAAGGCGACGCGATCAGCTTCGGTTGCGAGGAATATGCGATCGGCTTGCCGGACATCGAGCGCTACATCGGTCATCAGATCCCACGCGCCGCCATCGATCCCGCCGATCTCGCCGCCATCACCGCTCCGCCTCCCGCCGAGCCGCGCGAATGGGCGCCGCGCAGCGGCAGCCGGCGCGGCGGCGGCCGTCCCGGGGCGGGACGGCCGGGGGGCGGCGGTCGTCCGGGCGGCGCGGGACGCCCGGGGAGCGGGCGCAGCGGCGGCGGCTCCCGCTCCGCGGGCGGCCATCGACAGGGCGGCGCGAACGGAGCGCGCTCGACGCCCCGCTCCGACCCCGGGGGTGGTGCGCACGGGTCGCATGCTTCGCAGCCGCGGCGCGTGCCGCACGGCTCGACGGCACCGCACGACGGTGCGGCGGGCGCGGGGTCCCCGCAGGCAGCGCAGCAGCGCGCGGGAAGCGATGCGCCCACCCCGGGTCCCGGCTCGGGTCGCCGCCGTCGTCGGCGTCGCAGTCGCGGCGGCGGTGATGCGCCCGTCGTCACATGAGATCGGCGACCCGATCAATCCCGCCGTAGCGGCCCACCTCCTGGACCGGACGGCTCGAGTCCGGGCGGCGGATCGCGCGCAACCATGCGATACCGAAGGCATGCGCGGCATCGAGCACCGGCAGGCTGTCATCGACGAAGAGCGTGCGCTCGGGTGTGAACTGCTCCACCGCGGCAAAGCGTGGCCAGAACTCGCGCTGCTCCTTCGGCATCCTGAAAGGGTGCGTCGAGTAGCACGCATCGAACCAGCGTCCGAGTCCCGCCTGCTCGCTCTTGAGCGCAAAGGTCGTCGGATGCGCGTTGGTCACGAGCACGCGACGCTTGCCGCTGCGCTCGAGCCTCTCCAGGAAGGCCTCGGCGCCCGGCAGAAAGCCGATCTCGGTGAGCGATGTGCGCTTGATCGCGGCAATGTCCAGCCCGAGCGTCTCGCTCCAGTAGTCGATGCAATACCACTCCATGGTGCCGTGCACGGCCTCGAAGCGGGGCTTCAAGGCAGCCTGCGCCTCGCGCAGATCGAGACCGTGACGGCGCGCATAGTGATGCGGCACGAGCTCGCGCCAGAACCAATTGTCGTAGCGTAGGTCGAGCAAGGTGCCGTCCATGTCGAGCAACACCGTGTCGATGAGTCCCCAGTCGAGCGCGGCCGTCGCGTTCATGCCGGTATCATAGCAATCGATGACGACCCTTCCTGAGCTCGCCGAGACTCTCATTCCCGTGCTGGCCCGCGCCAGCCAGGCGATCATGCGCATCTACGAGAGCGCGTTCTCGGTCGAGCACAAGGCGGACCATTCACCCCTCACCCGCGCCGATCTCGAGTCGCAAAGGATCATCCTCGAGGGACTGAAGGCGCTCACGCCCACGATCCCGGTGCTGTCGGAAGAATCTGCCCAGGCGCCGTGGAGCGAGCGACGCAACTGGCGTGAGCTGTGGGTGGTCGATCCGCTCGACGGCACGCGCGAGTTCGTCAAGCGCAATGGCGAGTTCACGATCAACCTCGCACTCATCGTCGAGCACGAGCCGGTGCTCGGGTTGATCGTGGCGCCGGCGCTGGATCAGCTCTTCTGGGGCATTGCCGGAGTCGGAGCGTTCAGTCGCGCGAGTGGTGCGCCGACGCGACCCATCAGCGTCTCCGCTCCCCTCGAGCCGCTGCGTGTCGTCGGCAGTCGCTCGCACCTGAGCGCCGAGACGGCGCGGTACCTCGGCCGCCTCGGTCCGCACGTGATGCGGGGCATCGGCAGCTCGCTCAAGTTCTGTCTGCTCGCCGAGGGCAAGGCGGACCTTTATCCGCGCTTCGGCCCCACCTCCGAGTGGGACACGGCCGCGGGTCAGGCGGTGCTCGAGGCGGCGGGCGGCCACGTGACCCGCTTCGACGGCCACCGTCTGCGCTACAACTGTCGCGAAAGCGTGATCAACGGCGATTTCGTGGCCTATGCCGATCGCAGCGTGTTGCCGGCCGGGTCCTAGGCCGTGGCCGCCTCAGGCATTCCCCACGGGCTCGCACAATTGCAAGGTGGCATCGAGCAGCGTCGGGATGTCGAAGACCACTTCGTCCTCATCGAGGGTGAGCTTCGCGACGCCGGCGGCGCCGATGAGCGCCGCCGGGACGTGAATGTGGTTCCGCTGCTGGGAGTTCGTCCAGGTGCTGACGCGCGCATCGCCGAAGGCCCGATTCAGCGCATTCCAGCGCAGCTGCGCGGCGCGGGCCCGCGAGATGTCGCCCGCCCATTGCAGCTCGGCGAGCTTCGGGGAGGTCATGAGATTGTGCACGTACTGCACCATATCGTCGGGATCCACCCGCACCGTCAGGTACTGAGACCAGTCGATGGCGGGAGCGCCGGCCGTGGCGTTGCCGGCAGCCGCCGCTTGGGCGGTCGAGGTGGCATTGCGGGAGCGTGTGTTCATGGTCTCTCTATGGGGGATGCTGGCTGGAAATCCAGGGTAAGCTTCGCGGCATGGGCACCGAGGTCGGCCTCTTGATGGTGGGCGCTGCAGGGGTCGCCACGGCTTACCGGCTGTGGTCGAGCGCCCTCGAGGCCCGCGAGGCGGCAAATCGCATTGCGCGCGAGACTTGCTCGCGTGCCGTGGTGCAATTCCTCGACGGCACGGTCGCCTTCGCCGGCTTTCGGTTGGGGCGCGACCTGTCGGGGCGGCGGCGGTTGCTGCGCACCTATACGTTCGACTACACCCATGATGGGTTTGAGCGTGCCCAGGGCTTCATCGTTCTCGCCGGCCTGCGGCTGGAGGCCGTCGGCCTGGCGGGCGCACCCTCATGAGGGATGCCGTCGACCTGCATACCCATTCCACCTGCTCGGACGGCGCCCTGACGCCGCGCGCACTCATCGCCAGGGCCGCCGCCGCGGGCATCGGCACGCTCGCGTTGACCGATCATGACACCACCGCGGGACTCGCCGAGGCGGCGGTCGCGGCGCGCCTGGCCGGCATCACCCTCGTGCCGGGCATCGAGCTGTCGGCCTCCTGGCGGGCCCAGACGATCCATATCGTCGGCCTCGGCATCGACCCCGAGGCCCCGGCGCTGCGCAGCGTGCTCGATGCCCAGGCGGCGCGCCGCCAGCGACGGCTCGAGCAGATGTGCGCCCGCCTGACGCGCCTCGGTCTGCCGGGGGAGAGCCTGAGGCGCGCGGTCGAGTCGGTCGCCGGGATCCCCACCCGCACACACCTGGCGGCCGCGCTCACCGCGGCCGGGCACGTGCGTGCCGCCGAGGAAGCGTTTCGGCGCTACCTCGCCGCGGGGAAGCCCGCGCATGTGAGTGCCGGCTGGCCCGGGATCGAGTCGATCGTCGCGAGCATCGTGAGCGCGGGCGGCTGCGCGGTGCTCGCACATCCGGCCCGTTATCGCCTGTCCGCCGGCGCGCGCCAGCTCCTCCTCGGCGCATTCACCGCCGCGGGCGGACGAGCGCTCGAGGTCGTGAGCGGGGGCAACGGCGCACAGCACGCGGAGAGCCTCGCGACGCTCGCCACGAGATTCGGCCTCGAGGGCTCCGTGGGCTCCGATTTTCACTCTCCAGAGCAAACTTGGAATCCGCTCGGGCGGTTGGCTAAGCTACCCGACTCGGTCACCCCGGTTTGGCACGGGTCACGACTTACAAGAGAACACGGTCGTTCAGCTGAAAGCTTTTCCTCGTGAGTGAACACGACAGCAACGTCAATACCGATCTATTCAAGAACATCGAACGCCTGCGTCAGCTGCGCATCGAGCATCGCGACCTCGACGATGTGATCTCGCGGCTGTCGATGGACTTCAAGGTCGATGAATTGCAGATGAAGCGCCTGAAGAAGCGCAAGCTCATGCTCAAGGATCAGATCGCCCGACTCGAGAGCCAGCTGATCCCGGACCTGAACGCATGATGGAGCTCTGGCTGCGCATCGTCGCCTTCTTCGACATTCTCTTCACCCCGAGCGTGATTGCCGAGACCGCGGCGGTCGCCGTCTGCCTCGCGCTCGGCTACTTCGTCGGCAACGCGCTCGGCGCCCGCTACCGTCGCGAGGGCGCCATCGCGCCCGCGGCGCTCACCCGCGACTATTTCCTGCGGCATGGCCTGGTCGTCGTGAGTCCCATCCTGGTGGCGCTCGGGACGCTGCTGCTGGCGCGCGGCCTGCTGTCGGCAGCCCATTACGATACCAGCGAGCTCGACGGAGCGGTCCGCCTCACCGCGGTGTTCGCGATCGTGAGGGTCGGCGTCATGCTGCTCGCCGCGAGCTTCGGCAATCAGCCCTGGGTGCAGCACATCGAGACGCGCCTCGCGCTCGCCATCTGGTTGATCATCGCGGCCGAGTATCTCGGCTGGCTCGATCCCATCGTCGCCGAGCTCGACAGCATCGGCATCGCCGCCGGCCGCACACGCGTCACCTTGTGGTCGGTGCTGAAGCTGCTGTTCACCCTGACCTGCTTCGTGGTGGTCGCGGTGTGGCTGAGCCGCTGGCTGGAGCGGCGCCTGAAGCGCCTGCACAACCTCGCGCCCTCCACGCGCATCGGGCTCGCCAAGTTCGCCAACGCGTTCCTCATCGGTCTCAGCATCCTGATGGGACTGAACGCCGCGGGCGTCGATCTCACGGCGCTGACCGTGCTCACGGGCGCCATCGGCCTGGGGCTCGGCTTCGGCCTGCAGTCGATCGCGGCCAACTTCGTCTCGGGTTTCGTGCTGCTGATGGATCGCTCGATCAAGCCGGGCGATGTGATCAGCCTGTCCGGACAGAGTGGCACGAGCACCGAGAATTTCGGCTGGGTGCAGGAGCTGCGGGGCCGCTACGTGGTGATTCGCGACCGGGACGGTATCGAGATGCTGGTGCCGAACCAGCACCTCATCTCCAACGCGGTGATCAACTGGAGCTACACCGATCCGCGCATCCGCCTCAAGCTGCCGGTGCGCGTGAGCTACAGCGACGATCCCGAGCTTGCGTTACAGATACTGCTCCGGGCGTGCGAGGGTCAGCGGCGCGTGCTGCGCGACCCGCCGCCCGTGTCGCGCCTGATGCAATTCGGCGATCACGGCATCGAGCTCGAGCTGCGCTTCTGGATCTCCGATCCGCAGGAGGGCGTGAACAACGTGCGCTCGGAGGTCAATCGCACGATCTGGGCGCTGTTCAAGGAGCACGGCATCACCATCCCGCTGGCGCAGCGCGAGATCCGCATCCACTCGGCCCGCGAGCCCACGCACCCCCCGCACGTCCAGGTCGACTGAGACGGCGGCTCCATGGCACTCGAGGTGACACCCGGGCTGTCCATCCCCGAGGAGGAGCTCGAATGGAAGTTCATCCGCGCCTCAGGTCCCGGCGGCCAGAACGTCAACAAGGTGTCGAGTGCGGTCCAGCTGCGCTTCCTGCTGCCGCAAAACAGCACGCTTCCGGCGGCGGTGCGCGCACGATTGGTGCGCCTCGCGGGGCGCCGGATCGTCGAGGACGGCACGCTCCTCATCAGCGCGCGCAACGAGCGCAGTCAGGAGCAAAATCGCCGGGCGGCGCTCGAGCGGCTGCAGGCGCTCATCCGGGCCGCTGTCATCGAGCCGAAGCCACGCCGCAAGACCCGCCCGACCGCCGCCTCGCGCGAGCGCCGGATCGAGTCGAAGAAGCATCGCTCGAGCACCAAGCGCGGGCGCAGCACCCGCCACTGGGATTAGCTTCGCTCACGCGACGCCCGGGCGCCGCAGGCCGGTTCACTCCGCCTGGTGCGCGAGCGAATCCGCAACGTTCCACTGGCTGACGAGATCCCAGATGCGCGTATCGATCTCGTGCCAAGCAGGCAGGTGCGTGGCGTGGGCACGCCAGGTGATCTTCATGCCGCCGTAGCGCGGGGTGAAGTACACCGCCTGCATCATCGGCTCGCGCACGCTCGGCTCGTAGGGCGGCAGGTCGACCCACAGCATGATCTGCCGGCTCGGCTCCTCGCCGAGAGGACCGAAGCACACCCATCGATCGCCGGAGAGGCCCGCGGGCTGGTAGCAGCGCAGACCATGCGTCTCGCGGGCATGCGGGTCACCGCCGCCTTCGAGGATGCGACCGAGCAAATTGGGCGGATAGTAACCGGAGGCGCCGGCCTCCCCCTCGGCTGCATCGGCGGCACCGAGCGCGACGATGTCGACCCGATCCGGATCGACCTCGCGCTTGAAGTTGCGCGGGGTGTACCCGCTGTAGTGGGGCAGGAAGAACGAGAACGACACGTCGGGCACGCTCGGGATGGCCTGCGGGGCGGCGGGTGCTCGCACCACCCGGTCGCCCTGCAGCCAGAATTTCTGATATTCGGGCGGGATGGCGAGCACCAGTTGATCGTTCAAGCGAAACAGCGCGGGCCGTCCATGCGGCCACCAGCGCCAGTAGCCGCCGGCAGGCGCAAGCGCGATGGCGATCACGCAGATGACGACGACGATCAGCAGGAACCATAGCCCCTGCCGCTCGCGCCACCGCGCCCACATCCATTCGGTCACCGTCACGGCACTGCACCCATGCGAAAGGCGGACACATAGTGGAGGCTCTTGGCCGGACGAGCAACCGCAAGCACGTCCACACGGCGCGGCGGGATCATTGTCCGAGCGTTACTTGCAGGATGTCGTGCCTGATCTGCTCCGATAGCACGAGCTGCGCGTCGGCTGCAACGCCGAGCAGCGGCTCGCCGAAAGTGATCGCGCCGCTCGCGTCGGTCTGCACGACGTGGCGGGCGAGCAGCAGGTCGATGAACTGGCGAAACAGAGTCTTATCGAAGAATTCCGGCGAGTTCAGTCCATGGAGCAAGGTCATGCGCTGCGCCATCAGGTGACAGCGCTGCTCGAGCGATTCCCGGTTGATGGTGCCCGACCCGGCCTGCAGCAGCAGCGCGATCACCAGGTAATAGCGCTCGATCGTCTGGATGGTCGATTGCGCGAGGAGCGACAGCTGCATCGCCGCGAGCGAGGTCGGCGGCGGGCGCCGCCACACTCGCCCTTCCTCCTCGCGCTCGAGCAAGCCCGAGCGCCCGAGCGCCTCGAGCAGCGACTCGGTGACCTCGGCGATCTGCGATTCGGGCCAGTACAGCGCGAGCTCGGCGCAGATGTAGGGGTACACGCGCCAGGTCAGGCGCTGGATGTCGACGCTGCGCATCGTGGCGTTGCTGAGAAAGCAGCAGGCGATGAGCGAGGGCATCGCAAACAGGTGCAGGATGTTGTTGCGGTAATAGGTCGCGAGCACCGCGCGCTCGGCGCTCATTCGCATGATGTCGCCGAGCGGGTGCGGCAGTCGCTCGATCATCCCCAGGGCATTCGCGTAACGCACCATCTCGGCGCCGCTTTTCGGTGTCACGGTCACGAGCGGTCCATAGGGAGCATCCATGAGCAGGCGCTTGTAAAGATCGAGCTGGTGAACGAGGTCGGCCTCGGCGAGCGCCTGGCGCGGCGAGGCGAGAACGGCCATCGCGACGAGGTTGATGGGAGTCACGGCGGCCGCGGCATTGATGCCGGTGGTGATGCGCCGGGCGAGATCCTCGATCGCATCGGACGTCCAGCCGGCGGGCGGCTCATCCGCAAACAGCCCGAGCTGCGGATCGATGCCCGCAGTCACGCGCGGCTCGGCGCGCCAATGGGGATGATGGCGCAGCAGGAGCTCATCGAGCACGATCGGCTGACCGAGGTTGACGTGCACCTCGCCCCAGCGACGGCGCAGCACCGAGAGCGAGCGCACGAGCCCGAGCACGCTCTCCTTCTCCTTCGGCCGGCCCGAGAGCTCGCCGATGTACGTGCGCCCCTCGACGATGCGCTCGTATCCGAAATACACCGGGACGAACACCACGGGACGGCGCGGCTCGCGCAGATAGCTGTGCACGGTCATGGCCAGCATGCCGGTGCGCGGCGCCAGCATCCGGCCGGTGCGGCTGCGTCCGCCTTCGATGAAGTATTCGAGGGGATGGCCGCGCGCCATCATGAAGCTGAGATACTGGCTGAAGACCGCCGCGTAGAGATCATCGCCCTTGAAGCTGCGGCGCAGGAAGAACGCTCCGCCCTTGCGCAGAAAATGCCCGATCACGGGCAGGTTGAGGTTGGCGCCCGCAGCGACATGGGGCACGGCGAACCCCTTGCGATAGATCACGTAGGAGAGCAGCAAATAATCCATGTGGCTGCGATGGCACGGAACATAGATGAGCTCGACGTTGTCCCCGACCTCGGCGAGCTTCTCCACATGCTCGAATTCGACGCCATCGTAGAGCCGCGTCCACAGCTTCCCCAACACGAGCGCCATGAAGGTGACGAAGGCCTGCGAGTAGTTGGCCGCGATCTCGAGCGCGTGGCGCCGTGCCTGAGCAAGCACCGCGCGGCGCACCGCGAGCCGATCGGGTGTCCGCCGGCCACGCGCGCGTCCTGGCTCGGACCGCGCGCCTTCCAGCCGCTGCTTGATCTCGCGGCGCACGGCGCTGCGCACCGCCTGCGTTCGCAGGATGTGCTCGATCATCGTCCGGCGATGCGAGAGATCGGGTCCGATCGTCGAGACGCGCTGCGCCTTGAGCTCGGTGCGCAGGGAGCGCAGCACGCGCCGCACGCTGCGCGCCGGGTCGAGATCGCCGATCGCATCGCGCAGCCTCAAGGGCTCGCCGAAATTCACGAGCGTGTTGCGCCCGTTGAACAGCACCTTGAGAATCTTGCGAAAGCGCCCGACCAGCACCCAGTCCTCGCTGAACAGGAGCCGCCACAGGCTCTCTTCCTTGTTGGGTGCGCGTCCCCAGAAGATCGCGACCGGCACCAGATCCACGTCGAGCTCCGGCCCCTCCTGCAGGCAGGCGACGAGCTGCTCGAGCAGGCGTGGAGTGCGCACGTGACGTCGACGGCTCCAGGGCGGCGGCAGGCGGGTGAGCTCGAAGTACGCGCGATCGAGGCGCGTGCGCCCGAGCACCAGGCGCCGCTCCGGCAACGGCAGGCGCAGCTGCCGGCAGGCGTTGTGCAGCACCGCCAGATCGGTGTGGCTCTCGTGCTCGAGCACGTAGCAGATCGGTCGCGGCGAAGCCCGCAGCGATTCGGCCGCATCTTCGGGCTTGACGGCAAGCTTCACCCACAGGCCCAGGACCTTGCGAACGCTGAAGCGCCAGGCGGTGACGACACCGCTCCAAAGACTCACGCGCCCGGGTGCTCGCGACTGAGGTCCATCACCGAGCAGCCCGCCCGGACCTACGGGGCGCTGTCGCCTTTCTCTTGACTGTCCACGGCGCGACGTGTGCGCTCGGCGCTCTCATCGACGGTGTCCTGCACGCCGCGCGCGCGCCCGAGTGCACCCTGGGTGAGCGGATCGAACACGGTCTTTTGCGGCGGACTCGGCGTCGCGGCAGGCCGGTCGGACTTCGCGGGCGTGGCGTCGGGCGCAGAGGAGCACGCCTGAATGAACGAAATCATCATCCAAAGAGTCGTAGTCCGGAGCATGCCCACAGATCCCCCTAGAGCCTGTCGAAGGCCCCTGATGACCAGCCCGCTCGATCCACGAGTGTACAATCGCGACCGCCCGGCAGTCACTCGGA
>DATGIA010000074.1:0-10599 GCA_035307465.1 Steroidobacteraceae bacterium | reverse complement strand
AGTCGCTCATCTTTATCTCCGGGGAGATCGGGCGAGATGAGGAAGGCCGGTTGGTCGCGGGAGGCATGGAGGCGGAAGCTCGCCGCTGCTTCGCCAACATTCGCCACGCACTCAAGCGCGCCGGCGCCGACTTCCAGGATGTCGTGCGAATCACCGCCTATATCAAGGACCTCACCGATTATCCCGCCTACGCCAAGGTGCGCAGCGAGGTCTTCGGTGACACCTGGCCGGCGAGCGCGAGTGTCGGTGTGAGTGATCTGCTGCTCGGTGCCCGCCTCGAGGTCGACGCGGTCGCGGCCATCGCAACCGCGTAATCCGCTGTGGCGCCGCTTCCCCTGGGCGAACGGATTCGCCGCATGCCCGCGCGCAGTGCGATCGAGGATCGCTACCGTCGCGCAACCTCCGGATCGGCGGCGCTGATGCGCCAGGCTGCCGCGGTCATGCCCGGCGGCAACACGCGCACGACGAGCTTTCATCCACCTTACCCCGTCGTCATCGAGCGCGGCGAAGGCGCGTGGTTATACGACGTCGATGGCCGACGTTACGTCGATCTGTTTCAGAACGGGCTCTCGCTCGTTCACGGGAATGCGTATGCACCGGCCCGCGCCGCCCTGGAGGATGCGCTCGCCCGCGGCGCGGCGTGGTCGGGCGCCTCGCGTGAGCAAATCGCCTTTGCCGAGCTGCTGTGTGATCGCATCCCGGGCGTCGAGCTGGTGCGCTTCACGAGCTCCGGATCCGAGGCCGGCATGCTCGCGGTGAAAGCCGCACGTCGCATCACCGGGCGCCCCTACATTCTCAAGGCGATCGGCGCCTATCACGGCAGCTATCCCGATCTCGAGGCGGGGCTGTACGGCCAAGGTGAGATCGCGGGTAGCGCGCTGGTCGCTCCCTTCAACGATCTGCCCGCCTTCGAGCGCATCATGGCGCAGCGGGGCGCCGAGATCGCCGCCCTCGTCATCGAGCCCGTGCTCGTGACCGGACGCGTGGTGGCGCCCGCGCCCGGCTTTCTCAACGCCCTCGAGTCGCTGGCGCGCCGCCACGGCGCGCTCTCGATCCTCGATGACTGTCTGATGCTGCGGCTCGCGCTCGGCGGCTCATCCGAGAAGTTTCAGCTGCGTCCCGACCTCGTCGTGCTCGGCAAATTCTTGGGCGGGGGCACCGCGCTCGGCGCGTTCGGCGGTGCGCGTGACCTGATGGCCATCTTCGACCCGACCCGCCCACGACCTCTCTTCCACGGAGGCTCCTTCAATGGCAATCCGCTCGGGTGCGCCTCGGGACTCGTGACCTTGCGCGATCTCACTCGCGAGCGGATCGAGGCGATGGACTCGGCCAGCGCGACGCTCCGCGAGAGCATCGCGCGACGTGCGGGCGAGCTCGGCGTCGAGCTGACGGTGAGCGGTATCGGCTCGGTCACCGGTATCTCCTTCCCCGCCGATCCGCAGCGACACGAGGATGAGCCGTCCGCGCTCGGGCTCGCCTCGCTCTTTCAGCTCGCCTGTGCCAACGAAGGGGTGCTCTTCGGTCCGGGCGGCATCTTGAGCGTATCGACCGCGCACGATGCGGATGCCCTCACCTTCGCGACGGCGGGCCTGTCGCGCGCGCTCGAGCAGGTCGGCGCGCTGCTCGGCTCGGTGAGCTGAGCCCGGCTCAGAAATTCACGTTATCGCGGCCCTTGGTCTCGAGCAGCGCGCGGGCCTGCGCCGGGGTGGCGATCTCGAGACTCAGTTCCTCGAGGATGCGGCGGATCTTCGCCACCTGCTCGGCGTTCGACACCGCGAGCCTTCCACGGCCGCAGTACAAGCTGTCCTCGAGCCCTACGCGCACATTGCCGCCGAGGATCGCGCTCAAGGTGACGAACGGCATCTGATGGCGGCCGGCGGCGAGCACCGAAAGATGGTAGTCGTTGCCGAACAGACGATCGCAGATCGCCCGCATGTGCAGCAGGTTCTCCGGGTGCGGTCCGATGCCCCCCATGATGCCGAAGATGCACTGGACGAAGAACGGAGGCTTGACCAGGCCGCGATCGGCGAAGTGCGCAAGATTGTAGAGCTGACCCACGTCGTAACACTCGAACTCGAAACGTGTACCGAGTGCGCCGAGCTCGCGCATGCCGCGCTCGATTTGCGTGAAGGTATTCGAGAGGATCATGTTGCGGGTCGCCTCGAGATAGGGCTTCTCCCAATCAAAGCGCCAGTCTCTGCGCTTTTCCGCGGCGGCGGAGATGTTGAAGTTGAACGACCCCATGTTCATCGAGGCAATCTCGGGCGCGAGGCGCAACGCCGGCGCGAGCCGCTGATCGAGCGTCATGCCGAGGCCCCCGCCGGTGGTGATGTTGATGATGGCGTCCGTCTCGCGCTTGATGCGCGGCAAGAACTCGAGGAAGCGCTCGGGCGTCTGGTCGGGATAACCCGTTTCCGGGTTGCGCGCGTGCAGGTGAATGATCGCGGCGCCCGCCTCGGCCGCGGCGATCGATTCGGCGGCAATCTGCGCCGGTGTGATCGGCAGATGCGGAGACATCGAAGGCGTATGGATGCCCCCGGTGATCGCGCACGTGATGATGACTTGGTCTGCAGCTCTCATGAATCCCCTCCGGCGGCCGTGGCCGCCTCGCTCGTTGTGCGCCTAGATCTGCTCCATCAAATCCCAGTAACCATCGAGCGGTATGAGTGCGGAAAGATCGGCATGCATCGCCCGGCGCGCGCCCTCCGCATCGCGCAGCTGCAGCGCGCCAAGCAGCGCCTCATGGTGTCCGCAAGCGATCTCCAGGGCGCGCTCCGTCTGCGTCGGCAGGAGCGTGCGGGTGCGCCGGATCAGCGGCGCCATTCGCAGCCACAGCGCCTCGATCAGCGTCGCCAGTGTTCTGTTGTCCGCGATCCGGTAGATCTCGAAGTGGAAGGCCATGTTGAGCTCGCCGTAACGCGCATGATCGTCCTGCACAATGGCGCGGCGCATGCCCTCATGCGCCGCGCGCAGCTTCGCGATCTGCAACAGCGTGATGTTCTCGGCTGCGAGTGCGGCGGCCCGGCCCTCGAGCTCGATGCGCAAATCCACGATCTGACGCAGCTCCCGCCGATCGAGAATCGGCACGCGGGCCGATCGATTCGGCAGCGCTTCGAACGCTCCTTCGGAGATGAGCCGCTTGATGGCCTCGCGCACGGGCGTGTCGCCGATGTCGAGCCGCTGCGCAAGCGCGCGCAACGTCACGACCTCACCCGGCCGGAATCCACCGGCGAGCACCGTCTGCTTGAGCGCTCCATACGCCCGGGCGTTATCGGTCTCACCGGACAGGCCACCCGAATCCGTTCTGATTGTCTCGATCGAGACGCGGCCGTCGTGGGCCATATCGCTTCTCTCCCATGCCGTGGGCTCGGGCAATCCACTCGCCGCCCACCCAGGTTTCCCGGAAAGTGTAACAAGGCAGCCCGAGCGGGGATGCCCAAATAGATCTAAATCAGTGCAATTTGATCAAACTCCGGGTTTATGACAATACTCCCACCGGGACCGAGCCATAAGGTCACAACGGGAGAGGGGATATGGGAGCTCGAATCTCGCTTGCCCTGTGGGCAGCGCTCGTTTTCTCGTGGGGGGAGTTGGCGGCGCAGGCGGCGCGAGCGGCCGATGCACCGGCCGCCGAGAGCGCAGGCCTTGCGGAGATCGTGGTGACCGCGGAGCGGCGCGCGGAGAGCATCCAGCAGGTGCCTTTGAGCGTCACGGCAATCTCCGGCACGGTGCTCACGGACTTCGATCAGGTGAGCTTTGATGATTATGCCCACCTCGTGCCGAATCTCTCCTTTGGCACGGGCAACACGTTCGGTCTCACGAACGGGCGTGAGATCACGATTCGCGGCATCAGCGGCTTCAACACCACGAGCTACTACATCAACGACACACCGCTCCCGCTCTCGATCGATCCACGCGCCATCAATCTCGATCGCATCGAGGTGCTGCGGGGACCGCAGGGCACACTCTTCGGCTCCTCCGCCATGGGCGGCACGGTGCGGCTCATCACCCGACAGCCGGACCTCACGCGCGCCTTCGGCTCGGCGGATGCCCAGGTCTACGACATCCGCCATGGGGGCATCGGCTATCTGCTCTCGGCGACCTATAACTTGCCGATCCTCGACAACCAGCTGGCGCTGATGCTGAGCGGCTATAGCACGTACTCGCCGGGCGTGTTCACCGGGCAGTACGGCCTCGCTCTGCCGCCCGCCGGTCCGGGCCCGGGCGGCGCCCCCTGGCCCGTTCTGACCGTCCCCGCGAGCCAGCCCGTGCAATCGGTCGCGCATCTGGGCAACGATGTCGAGCAAGGCGCAACGATTTCCATGACCTATCGGCCGGCCGCACTCGATGCGCTCAGCATCACCCCGATGATCATGCATCAGGATCAGAGCAACAATGGGTTTCCGCTGGCGGACTACGCCACGCAGAATCTCATCCAGGTGCGGCCCCTGAACATTCGCGAAAGCGATACCGACATCTGGACGTTCGCCAATCTCACCGTGAAATATGCCGCTCCATTCGGCTCCTTCATCGAGTCCGCGACCTACTTCCACCGCTATTCTCGCGATCTCGAGGACGGCAGCGAGCTGATCTCGATCGGCGGCTACGGCGGTCCCCCGGTTCCGACCTGCGTCGCCGGCGTGTATTGCGCATCGCCCTCGCCCAACTGGGTGAACAGCAACCAGTTCACCGATGAGCTGCGCTTCGAGTCGAGCTTCCCGGGTCCCTTCCAGGTCGTGGGCGGCGGATACTTCAACAAGCTGCGCCAGTTCATCATCTCGGCGGAAGTGCTGCCCTACGACGCCCTCGGCAACCCGGCCTTCACCGAGAACATCCCGCGCGTCAACGAGGAGTCCGCCGCCTTCATGAGCGGCACTTTGAGCCCGACCGACCACATCGAGCTCTCGGCGGGCGTGCGCCAGTCGCACCTCGAGTTCAGCAACGCCTACATCGCCAACGGCTGGATCAACGGCGGCCCCTCCGACAGCCCCGTGTCGAGCAATCAGCACGCCACCACGCCGCGCTTCACGGCCAAGTACAAGTTCAACGAGTCGAACATGATCTATGCGAACGCCGCCAAGGGTTATCGCATTGGCGGCGCGAATTCGCAGCTGCCGAGCGGCATTGGCTGTCCTCCGCAGTACACCGCCGGATCGACGCCGTTCGGGAGCGATAACCTGTGGAGCTACGAGGTCGGCAGCAAGAACAGCTTCCTCGATGGGCGTTTCAACAGCCGTCTCGCCGCCTACCGGATCAACTGGAACCAGATTCAGCAGTCGATCCTTCTGGGCTGCTCCTTTCACGTGACCGAGAACGTCGGCTCTGCGGTGAGCAAGGGCGGTGAGCTCGAGCTCGACGGCACACCCTTCACCGGCCTGTACCTGAATCTCGGCGTCGGCTACGAGGATGCCGCGATCACCTCCGCGGCGGCGGGCTCGCCATTGCCCGTCGGCTCACCGTTGAACGGGGTGCCGCGCTGGACGGGCTCACTGCTCACCGACTACTCCTTCCCCACCTCCTTTGGGAAGGGCTTCGTGCGCGGCCAGTACAGCTTCACGGGACGCAGCGTGAGCGACAACAATCCGGTGAGCGTCGTCAACTCCATGCTGGCGCAGCGCGAGCGCGGCTCCTACTCCCTCGTGAATCTGTTCTTCGGAGGCAAGCTCGACACCTGGGAGGCGTCGCTCTTCATCAAGAACGTCGCGGACGTGCGCGGCAACCTGGGCGATGAGCAATCCGAGATCAGTGAATTGCCGGGTCGGCCGCGCTGGATGATCACGCAGCCGCGCACGATCGGCATCGATCTGAAGAAGCAGTTCTGATCGGGGCTCGAGCAGACCGCGAGCCCGTATGAGCGCGTGCCGGCCGATCGTCGTGGCGGGCGGCGGAATCGGCGGCCTGAGCGCCGCCTACCACCTCGCGCAGCGCGGAGCGCCCCGCGTGCTCCTGCTCGAGCGTGCCCGACTCGGAGGTGGCACGACCGGGCACTCGACCGGCAACATGGAGACTTACCGGCCCGAGGCTCTACCCTTCGCCATGGTGAGCTACGCCGCCGAATTCTATCCACGCATCGCGCGTGAGGCCGGACGCGACATCGGCTGGCGCGCCGTGGGCCGGGTCATGTACACGGACCGCGCGCCGCGCTGGCACGAGTTCCAGACGTTGCCCGAGCTCGGACGGGCGCGCGGCATCGAGATCGAGCTGCTCTCGCCTGCGGAGCTCGCGCAGCGGCTGCCGATCCTCGAGACGCAGGCCCTGCTCGGCGGCGTCTGGATCCCGAGCGATGCGCGCCTCGATCCGAGCGATGCGGTGCAGGCGCTCGCGCACTGCGCACGTGCGGCGGGCGTCGAGATCCGCGAGCAGTGCGCCATCGAGCAGATCGTTCTCGAGCGCGGTCGGGTGTGCGCCGTCGAGACCACGCAAGGCTCGCTCCCCTGTGAGGCGCTGGTGCTCGCCGCCGGTCTGTGGTCTGCTGAGCTCGCGCGCTCGGTGGGGATTGCGCTGCCCTTGTACGCGCTCGAGCATCAATACCTCATCACGCATCCCTGCGGCGTGTCGCGCGACCTGCCGCTCTTTCTCTCCTACGACGACCAGCTCTATGGGCGTGAAGAGGTCGGTGGCATTCTGGTCGGCAGCCTCGATGATGAGGCCATTCCCATCGCGGTCGAGGCGGTTCCCGAGCCGGGCGCGGGCGCGCTCCTGCCCGAGCGCTGGCCGCAGTTCGAGCCCTATCTGGCGACCGCATTGCGGCGCTTCCCGGCGCTGCGATCGGCGCCGGTGAAAATGCTCCTCAACGGACCGGAGGCATTCACTCCGGATGGACGCATGCTGCTCGGTCCCGTTCCGGACAACGCGGGTGTGTGGGTGATCGCTGGCTTCAACTCGAACGGCATGGCGCTTGCGCCCGCGGCGGGGCGCTATCTGGCCGAGTGGCTGCTCGAAGGCCGGCCGTCGATCGACTGGCAGGCGCTCGACGTCGCGCGCTTCGCGCCCGCCGAGCGCGAGGAGCGCTACGTACGTGAGCAGGTGCGGCATGTCCCGGGCCGCGCCTGCCGCCTGCCCACGCAGCCCGTATGAGGACGACCGACGGGAGCGGGCCTGCGCATCTGGACCGGCGGCTCACGCTGTTCGACTCGATCATGATCGTGATCAGCGGCACCATCGGGCCGTCGATCTTCATCATTCCCGCCGCAGTGCTCAAGGCGGTCCCCGATCCGCGCATCGCGCTCGGTCTGTGGGTCGCGGCCGGCGTGATCACTCTGCTGGCGGGTCTCGCCTGTGCCGAGCTCGGCGCCATGTTCCCGGAAGCGGGCGGGCAGTACGTGTTCATGCGCGAGGCGTATGGCGGATTCACGGCCTTTCTCTACGGCTGGATCCTGTTCACGGCCGGCAACTCGAGCGCGCTCGCCGCGACCGCGATCGCCGCGGCGCTGTTCCTCGGACAGGCCTTCCCCTCGCTCGCGGCAGAGCATGTGGTGTACTCGACCCACCTCTTCAACTGGCCGTTCTCCATCACGCAGGGAAGCCTGATCGCGGTGGGCTCGATCATCGTGCTCACGGCGGTCAACCTGCGCAGTGTCAAGTTCGCGGCCTGGGTGCAGAACATCACCGCACTCGCCTACCTGATCGCGGTGCTCGTCATCGTGGTGCTCGGTTTCGTGCTCGGTCATGGGTCCTTCGCGCATTTCAGCGGCGGCAGCGGCCTCGCCGGCGTGACGACGGCGGGCGCGGGTGTGGCGATGATCGCGCTCTTCTACAGCTATGACGGCTGGGAGTTTCTCTCCTGGGTGGGTGGTGAGGTCAAGAACCCGCGACGGAATCTGCCTCTGGGACTCATCGCCGGCATCGCGCTCGTGATACTGACCTACCTGCTGGCGAACGCCGTGTTCCTCTACGCGTTACCGGCCGCTGAGCTGGCGCTCACCGCCACGCCCGCCGATGCGGCGATGAGGCAGTTGTTCTCCGCCGACGTTGGCCGCGCGGTCGCCTTCTTCATCGCGCTCATCTCCTTCGGCTCGAACTGCGTGGTGGTGCTGGGCGGTGCGCGCATCTATTACTCGATGGCGAAGGACGGCGCTTTCTTTCGCGCTCTCACCCGGCTGCATCCGCGCTGGCATACCCCCTCGACGAGCCTGCTGGTGCAATGCGCCTGGGTCTGCGTGCTCATCTTGAGCAGCCGCTACGAGCAGCTCTACACCTGCTTCATCTTCACCATGACCGTCACCTATGCATTGACGGTAGGCGCGGTGCTGGTGCTGAGGCGCACCCAGCCGGAGCGGCCGCGTCCCTATCGCTGCTTCGGCTACCCCTGGCTGCCGCTCATCTACATCGTGATCGCCGCGGGCTTCGTCATCTCGACCCTGCTCGCGCGGCCGCGCGAGTCACTCGCGGGGCTTGCGCTCGCGGCCCTCGGCATCCCGCTCTACTTGCACTGGCATCGCCGACGACGATTGCAGGAGTCGCGCTGACTTCGACCGTCGCGGTCGAGCTCAGGCGAAGACGCCGTACTCGACCTGCAGGATCTCGCCCGTTGTGGTGTCGATGAGCAATGCATCGTTGCCCTCGCGGACCCATTCGTAGCCGGCCGGCGGAACCTCGAGGGAGAACAGCCAGTAATCGCCGATCAAATAGGACGGGGCCCAGTAAGCCCGCGGCAGAAACTCCCCATACACCCAGCGATGGGGTCGCCAGCCCTCAGGACGATGGTAGGGGCCCACACGATAGGCACGGGACGCCTGATAATTGTGCCGATAGGCACCGCGATCGAAGTTCGAAGGCCGCTGATCCCAGCCGTGCGGTTCGGTCACCCGCTGGTAGCCGCGCGGACCCTCGTGGGGCTCGCCCCGCGGCGCCTCTGCGTGGCCCCCTTCCGGTCGTCCCTCGGGATGTCCGCCGCCTGCGCCCGGATGCCCATGTTCCTGAGCGAGCCCGCTCGCCGAGAGCAATGCGAGCGAAGCGAGCGTCGACCATTGGCACCAAGTTCTTCGTTGCATGTTCGTTTCTCCGTGAGAGCAGTGGATCGATCCTAGCATCATCGTCTCACGAGCACTCGCGCGCACTCTGCATCAGCCGCGAGGATCCCGTCGCAACGCCTGCGCCATGCAGTGGATTCCCCCGCCCGTCTTGGAGATCTCGCTCATGTCGATCTCGGCAACCTCGAAGCCACGCGCCTTGAGTTGCCGTGCAAGCACCCGACTCGAGCGCGGGAGGATAACGCGCGACTTGCCGAGTGACATGAAATTGCATCCGAGCGCCATCGTATCTTCGAACGGTACGTCAATGATCTCGTGGCCCTTCCCCTTGAGCCACTCGACGATGCCCGGCTCGGTGCAGGTGAGGCAGACCGCAGTCAGGCGCTCGGCGATCGGCACGACCATCAGATCGATGTGCACGTAGTACTGATCGAAGAAGGCCAGACGCGTCTCCCAGCCCTCCTTGCGGAACCAGCTCTCGACCTGACGGGCGCCCTCCTCGGTGGTGCGCGCCCCCCCGCAGCCGATCAGCACGCAGCGGTCCTCGATGAGGTTGAAATCCCCGCCCTCGAAGGTTCCCGCCGTCACCATGTCGTAGATCGGTATACCGAGGCGGCCATAGGTGCGGAGCGCTGCGAAATTCTCGCCCCGGCGCCAGACGTCGGCCATCGCGGTGATGAACGCCCCGTAAGGCGTCATCACGCTCGAGTCACGCGCGTACACCTGCATCGGCAGCTCGGGCTCGGGTGCATGCAGATGTATTCGTACGCCGAAATGCTCATAGGCGCTGACGAGCTCGCGGTGCTGCGCTTGAGCAACGCGCAGGTCCGCCGGACCTTCTCGCAAGGTCTTGCGCGAGAGCGAGCTGGTCGCCATGTGCTTCAGATACTGCGGCGAGCCAAGCAGGACATCCGTCAGCGGATCAGTCTCGTTGCGGAACCCCCAATGGTGCAGCGGGGCCGTCTCGCCGTTGGGATTTCTTCGTTGCAGGGAAAACTCGTCGCTCACGCCGGGTGCCGTCATGTCTGATTCCTCTCGATCCGCCTGTTGAACGCACGATCACTTGCGCCCGCTTGCGGAGCGAGACGAAGCGATCCGGTGCCGCCCGTGTAGGACATCCCACAGCCGCGTCGGTCTGCGCTGCAGCGTGGATCGGATGTTGTCCGCTAGGGGCACCCCGATGCCGATGGTATTACATGAAGCACCGCAGCGGATGCTGCACTTGCGGAGATTGCAGAAAAAAATGAACAAAATGATGCGGGTAGGAGCAGCGCTCCTCTTCAGTGCCGCCTGTGCGCTGCACGCGCGGGCAGATCAAAGCTCTTTTCACCGGCCGGAGGTTTCCCTTCGCGCCAGCGTCGACGACGCCGACCGGGACAGGCCGGCCCGTATCGATCACCGCTTGGGTCTGCAGTTATCGGATCGCGGCGTATGGCATGTGCCGTTGCGCCGGCCCGTTCACAACGCGCCGCCGATGACGGCCCCTGAGCTCGATGCCGCAAGCGCGGCAGGCGCACTCACGCTGCTCTGTGGGAGCTTGCTGCTGCTGCGATCGCGGGGTCGGCACGAGCGCATGCCGATTGAGTAAGCCGATCGAGTAAGCCGATCGAGTAAGCCGATCGAGTAA
>DATGIA010000073.1:0-91303 GCA_035307465.1 Steroidobacteraceae bacterium | reverse complement strand
GTGACCGTTGTCTTGCCCCAACTCCGAGTCAGCGGTAGCTCGCGAAGGGCCTTCTCGGCCGAGAGGAACACGTCGGCACCCGCCTGCACGATGGGCGCTGCGAACTGCACGACACCCCCATACTCCTCGACCATCGTCTTCGTGAGAGCATCGGTATGCGCCGAGACGGCACCGTGCAGTCTACGTAGGATCTCCATGCGCTCTTCTTTGGTAGACCGCCCGAAACTTGCAAACGCGCGCTTGGCGGCGGCAATGGCGCGACGCGCATCCTCCTCATCTGCCAGCGTCACGCGCGCAATTACTTGGCTGTTGGTCGGATTGATAGTGTCCATAACCTCGCGGCCATGGGAATCGACGAACGCTCCGTCGATGTAGTGTTGCGTGATGGCCTTCATTGCGCCTCCTTGGGGAACACAGAGCAATTAGTCTGCATCGTATGAGGCACCCCGCTGAGCTCGCCATTACATCTTCCTGGTAGCCGACCGCACGGAGTCGCGGCTTTGGTCTTATCGCATACAAGGAATATGTGGTTTATCGAGCGCCTATGTATTGCTACCGTCGCGCTCTGCACTGGCTCGATCATTTCATTCCGGCCATGCCCGAAAATGAAGGAGGCACTAACGATGGAAACTCCGCCTGAGGACCCGCCTGCGCTGTCGAAGCCAACTTTGTCGCCGTTGTGCGAGCGAATGCCCCGGGTAGCGAAGCCCCTGGATGCCGCGACTGGTCAGCTCTACGAACTACAGGACTCGGCACAGGGTAGGTTGCTTGAAGTGGCCTCGCCGTTGCGTCAAAAGATGCATACACGACCCGTGGGAAACATCCCCGGAGAAACGTGCTTGCTAGCCTGGCAAGCACACATGGTGCACGCCTACATTGATAGTCACATCAGCGGGCCGATACTGGTCGCGGATCTCTGCGCGCTCGTCCGGCGGAGCAAAGCGCACTTCTCGCGTTCCTTCAAGCGCACATTCGGGGAGTCACCGCACTCCTTCGTCGTACGTCGTCGCGTCGAGCTGGCCGCTCATTACATGCGCACGACCGAAGCGCCCTTGAGTGACATTGCCGTACGGTGCGGTTTTGTCGATCAAGCCCACCTGTGTAAGCATTTTCGGCGCTGCGCGGGTCAAACCCCGGCGGCCTGGAGACGGGTTTACAGGTTTCACTACGATGGGAACGCGAAGCCGCCCATCGAGCGGCATGCGACGCCCCGGCGCGGCGACGCGCTGGCGCCCTGACATCCAACGGGCTGGCCGGGCGGTCTTCCATGAGCCACCGGCCATTGGCGAGTGCTATTCTTGGTGCGCTCCCATCAAGTCGGACAGTGACTGCCCATGAGCAGAATTGAGCTGCGTGGCGGCTGGCATAAGGCTCGAATACAAGTTGTCAAGGCCCTTCGCGCCCTGAGAGCGTGGGGCGCGGAGCGAAGCTATGCACTCGAGAAGGCCAATGCCGATTTGAAGGCGGCGCAGGCCGACTTGCAAAGAAGGTGGCAGGATCTAGCCGAAGCTCAGAAGCTGAGTCATTCGGGGACGTTCGGATGGAAGGTCGATAGCGGTGAACTTGTTTGGTCGGAAGAGTCTCGCAGAATTTTGGGTTTCAGCCGCGAAACGGATCCCAGACTGGATCTGGTATTGGACAGAATCCACCCCGAAGACCGTGATCGCATGGAGCACGTCAGGGAACATGCGGTCAGGAGCGGCACGGACTTTGATGTAGAGCACCGAATTGTATTGCCTGGCGGCAACATCAAATACGTCCACGCGGTTGCTCATGCGGGTCGAGATGGCGCCGGAAGGGTCGAATACATGGGCGTCATCACCGACGTCACCGAACGTAAGCTCGCCGAAGAGGAGCGCAAGACACTAGCTCGCGAGCTGCAGGAGAGCAACGCAAAGCTCGAAGAAGCCCAGCGGGTCGCTCATCTAGGTCACTGGGAATGGGACCTGCAGACGAATGTGATCGTCTGGTCGGACGAGACCTATCGTATCTTTGGTCTTAAGCCGCAAGAACAGCCAATGGACTTTGCCACCAATCGTGGCATGGTCCACCCTGATGATAGGGAGTCCCTTTACGGGAGGGTAGACGCAGACCTCTCTGCCGGCGCGTATCCCATCGCCGAGTTTCGGGTGGTGCGTCCCAATGGCGAAATCCGCACGGTTCACGCCATCACCTCAAAGCGCTGGAGCGCGCCTCTAACTGAGTCGAACGGGGCGTCACCGGCGCACCCGCGAAAATTATTTGGCACTATCCAAGATGTCACTGAGCGCAAACGCGCCGAGGAAAAGCGAGAGGCTCTGTGGCGCGACCTGCAGGCAAGCAATGCCAGGCTCGAGCAAGCGCAACGGCTTGTTCACATCGGGTATTACGAATGGAACCTCATTACCGGTTCAGTAACTTGGTCCGATGAGCTCTATCGCATCTATGGACTGACTCCCCAAGCTGGCCCGATCGACATGGCGATGGTCAGCCAAATGATCCACCCTGAAGATCGAGAGCGTGTTTTCCGGGAGGCTGACGAAGCCGCTCGTGGCGGTATAGCCGCGGCGGCCGAGCATCGCATCGTTCGTCCCGACGGCGAAGTGCGTACTGTTCAAGGCCACGGCGCGGTGAAAAGAGACGCGGCGGGACGGGCTTATGAGATGTTTGGGACCGTGCAGGACATCACTGATCGTAAGCGCGCGGAGGAAGCTCTCAGGCGGAGTCAGTTTTACCTCAGCGAAGGAGAACGTCTCGCTCATATAGGGAGTTGGGCCTTCAACGAATCCGGTCACTATTGGTCGGACGAACTGTACAAGATCTATGGTTTGAATCCGAAGAACGGAGCCCCAACGGTCGAACAGTACCTGGCTCTCGTGTATCCGCAAGACCGCGCTGCTGTCGCTGAATCCATCAAACTCATGCTGGAGGACCACCGTGGCTTCGACCAGATCGAACGGATTGTCCGGCCTGACGGACAGTTGCGCTACGTTCGCGCGGTGGCCGTTCCCGTCGTTGAACAAGGAGTCTTTAAGGGGTTCATCGGCACCACGATGGACGTTACGGAGCAGGAACTGCTAACGCAGGAATTGCGCCGCGAGCGGGCATACCTTGCGGAGGCACAAGGCCTGACTCATATCGGCAGTTGGGCGGCCAATTTTCACACAGGGCAAAATCATCACGTCTCTAATGAAATTTATCGCCTGCACGGTTTTGAACCCGACAACGGACTCTTAGCCGCCGACAGCTTTTATAAAACCATTCATCCCGACGATGCGCCAATTGTGTGGGAAAATATAAACAATGCGATTCACGCCCGAAAAGACTTCGAGATACCCGAGTACCGCATTTGTCGACCTGATGGGACCATCCGATTTCTGCGCGCCATAGGGCATCACAATCCCTCCGGCGAGATGGGTGAATTCGTCGGCGTCACTATGGATATAACGGAACGAAAGCGTGCCGAGGCGGAGCACGAAAGGCTGCGCCAATTGGAAGCCGATCTCGCGCGTGTCAACCGCGTCAACATGATGGGCGAGCTGGCCGCGGCGCTGGCTCACGAAATCAAGCAACCCATTACCGCCTCGATTACGAGCGCAGACGCTCTATTGCGATGGTTGGCGCATGATCCGCCCGAGCTGGACAGAGCGCGGGCAGCAGCGTACAGAATTGAACAGGACGCCAATCGTGCGGCCAACGTCATTGACAGTTTGCGGTCGTTTTACAAAACAGGAACGCCCACGGAACGCCGTGTCATCGACGTGAAAAAAATAATTGAAGAAATGACCGGTCTGCTGAGGGGTGAAGCGGATCGGCACAGCATTTCGATCCACTCCGAACTTGAGGTCGATAGTTCTAATATCATGGTAAACCCGGTACAACTCCAACAGGTCTTCATGAATTTGATGCTCAATGCGATCGAGGCGATGAAAGATTCGGGAGGAGTCCTCACAATCAGTTCTCGGTTCAATCCCGAAGGTCGTTTATTTGTTTCCATCAGCGATACCGGCATCGGCTTGCCGACCGGGTCCGCCGAGCAGATTTTCGAGCCCTTCCATACGACCAAGCCACAAGGTACAGGTATGGGTCTGACGATTACCCGCTCGATCGTCGAGTCTTATGGTGGGCGCGTGTGGGCTACCGCCAATAAGGACAAGGGCGCAACTTTCCATTTCGTTCTTCCCTGCGAGGCCAAGAGCCAGGTATGAAACCGGCGGTTGTCCCTACCGTGTTTATCGTCGACGATGATGGTGGCGTACGTCGGGCCGTACAGGATCTCGTTGAGTCCGTGGGCCTGCGCGCAGAGGGCTTTGCGACCGGCGAAGAGTTTTTGCGCAAGAAGCGAACCTCGGACCCGTGTTGCCTGGTTCTAGACGTAAGGCTGCCCCAGATGAGCGGGCTCGATTTCCAGCGCGTGTTGGCTAACTTCGGGATTCAAATTCCGATCATCTTTATTACGGCGCATGGCGACATACCCATGTCGGTCAGGGCTTTGAAATCGGGTGCCGTCGAATTTTTGACAAAACCGTTTCGCAACCAGGATTTGCTGGATGCGATCCAGCAGGCTCTGCAACGCGACTGCACGGCGCGAGAACAACAGAATGAAGTCCACGAACTGCACGAACGGTACCTGACCTTGACAGCTCGAGAGCACACTGTCATGGATCTGGTAGTCGATGGAATGTCAAACAAGCAGATTGCCTCAGAAATCGGAGCCAGTGAGGCCACTGTGAAGATCCATCGAGGCAATGTCATGCACAAGATGCAGGCGGGCTCGCTAATCGAGTTGGTCCGTATGGCCGACAAACTCAAATCCGTTGTTGCTCCATAGGGTGGATTCATCACCCCCGGATTCGGATACCTCAGGTTGTAGGCGACTACCACCTCAGTAGTAGTTCCTTACCCGCCGTGCGATTGCGCTTTCCCCTCTTGAGGGGATAGCGTTGGCCAATGGATATCGAGCACGCGCCGCGACTTCTGGCAATTCTCGACGATGACAAGTCTGTTCAAAACGCGCTGCAGGATCTCATCGAGTCGGAGGGTATATCAACGCTTTGCTTCGACTCTGCGGAGCAGTTCCTGGATGGTGGGGCAAGGTATCAGGCGTCATGCCTGGTTGCCGACATTTGCATGCCGGGCATGTCGGGCATTGAGCTCCTAGCACGGCTCAAGTTCGAAGAATGTGCAATTCCGATCATTTTCATCACCGCGCGCGGCGACATACCGCTGGCAGTTAGCGCGATGAAGGAAGGTGCAAGTGATTTTTTTGCCAAGCCGTTTGAGGGTAGAGTGTTCCTGGCGGCCATCGAACGAGCGCTGGAAAAGAGCAGAAATGCCAGACGGAAGGCCCTCGAACACGCCGAGCTACTCGCGCGCTACAGTTCCCTCACCCCCCGAGAGCAAGAAGTGCTGCCGCTGCTGGTGAGCGGTCTAATGAACAAACAGGCCGCCGCACATTTAGGAATCACGGAGTACACTGTTCAAATTCACCGTGGGCACATCATGCGCAAGATGAACGCCGACTCTTTTGCGGCTCTCGTCAGAATGGCGGAGAGACTATGTCCTCCCAGGCAATAGGAGCGAACCCGGCCATGCTAGCCCACGGTCGGAATCGTGCCCCCGCCAATCACGAAAAGGGCCCCGGAAGGGGCCTTTTCATTCGCGCTGGCGGAGAGGGTGGGATTGCTCGCGACCGGGGACGGCCGTTCGTCCACACACCCTGCACGCCCAGAAATTAAAAAGGGCCTGAAGACAGGCCCTTTTATCTGGCGGAGAGGGTGGGATTCGAACCCACGTGCCGGAATTACCCGACCATCCGATTTCGAGTCGGCGCCGTTATGACCACTTCGGTACCTCTCCGTTTGCCTAAAAAAAGTGTGATCTACTTATATTTTCAGCCGTTAACTTAAGCCTCCGGGGCCTGTGACGCGCATAACGCGTGCGATATTAATCGATTTGTCAAGGGTTCATTAACGGCCGGGAACCGTTATTCTAGCTCATCGGATTTGGGCACGAACAGAACTGTCCGGGCCCCACGGACTCTATATAGAGCCTTGACACCTATAGTAAAAGCCGTGCCTAAACTCTACCAACCCACAATCTGGCTGCGCTGGTCGAAGCTGTCTCTCGCGGTGTCCTGCGCCGCGATGCTCACCACCTGCGCACCCGCGCCCTCGCTCTTTCAGCAGATCAAGACGCTGGGCGAGCTGCGGGTGGTCACGCGTGAGGCACCGCTCGCCTTTCACTATGAGGTCGGGGGCGAGCCTGCTGGCCCCGAGTATGAGCTCGCCAGGCGCTTCGCCAATCAGCTCGGCGTGACGCTCAAGATCACCTCGGTCCGGACCTATGGGGAGATCTACGCAGCGCTCGCCGAGGGAAGGGCCCATCTCGCCGCGGCGGCCCTCAAGGTGCCCTCCGACGCCGTACCCGGTATTTCCTTCGGGCCCGCCTATCAACGGGTGAGCGAGCATCTGGTCTATCTCAAGGGCTCGCCGCGACCCAACTCGCTTGCAGACATCGGCGACCGCGACCTGGAAATCCCCGCCGGCAGCTCCCAGTCCACGAGCCTCACCCAGGCGCGCAGCTCCATCCCGGAACTCGTCTGGGTCGAGAACTCGAGCGCGAACACCCACGCACTCCTCAAACGCGTGGCAGCGGGCGAGATCGACTATACGATCGCCGATTCGACCGAGTTCGCCCTGGCGCACGAGGAGAATCCCGATCTGCGCATCGCATTCGATTTTCCGGGCAGCCGCTCGGTCGCCTGGGCCGTGAGCGCGCGCGACCCGCAATTCCTGACCGAGGTCTACGACTATTTCGCGCGCATGCACCGCAGCGGCGAGCTCGCCTCGATCGTCGATCGCTACTACGGCCGGTCGGAGCAATTCGAGTTCGCGAGCGAGTCGGTGTTCATACAGCACATGCAGAGTCGCCTGTCGCTCTACAAGAAGTGGTTCGAGGAGGCGGCCGAGCAGAGCTCCCAGGACTGGCGCTTGCTTGCGGCGATCGGTTATGAGGAGTCGAAGTGGAACCCTCGCGCCGCATCGACCGCAGGCGCCCTCGGTCTCATGCAGCTCACGACCGAGTCTGCGAGCGCGCTGAAGGTCCAGAATCCGATTGATCCGCGTCAGAGCATCTTCGGTGGAGCGCGCTATTTCCGTCAGATCTACGAGAAGATCCCGGCTCACGTACACGAGCCCGATCGAACCTGGTTCGCGCTGGCCGCCTACAACATCGGCTACGGCCATCTCGAGGATGCGCGGGTGCTCGCGCAGAAAGCGGGGCGCGATCCGGACACCTGGCAGGACGTGCGCGAATTCTTGCCGCTGCTTGCCGAGGAGTACTGGTACTCGCAGACCGCGAATGGCTATGCACGTGGCTCCGAGCCCGTGCAGTACGTCGAGAACGTGCGCAGCTACCGTGATCTGCTCGAGTGGGCGTGGGGCGCGAACGCCGCGCCCAGCGGCGCGGTCGCGCTCAATTAGCTGCGCGCCGCCTGCGCTTCAGCGGCGCACCTCAAAGAATTCGCGCAGCAGCCTGCCGCTCTCATCCGCACACACGCCTCCGAACACGTCGACCCTGTGGGGCAATCGCCGCTCGCGCGTAAGGTCAAAGACGCTTCCGCAGGCGCCCGCCTTCGGATCCCAGGCACCGAACACCAGCCGCTCGACGCGCGCATTCAAAATCGCACCGAAGCACATCGCACACGGCTCGAGAGTCGCATAGAGGGTGCTGCCGGTCAGGCGGTAATTGCTCTGCGCGAGCGCCGCGGCCCGCAGCGCCACCACCTCCGCATGCGCCGTAGGATCATTCGTCCCGACCGGTCGATTCCAACCCTCGCCGATCACCCGACCCTCGAGCACCAGAAGCGCTCCGATCGGCACCTCGCGCTCAAGTGCCGCCTGCTCGGCGAGCACGAGAGCCTTTCGCATGAACTCGACGTCGCTCGGCGCATTGCGCATCATGTGCTCAATAGTGTATCGCGGACCGCCTGTCGAGGCGCCGGTCGTCCGCATGCCAAAATGCGCTCCGGCCCCGCAATTGCGTAGAATCGCCGCTTCATGCGCGCTTGGCTGACTCCCAGTGGCCCCGTGAGGGCGGCGGCACTGGTTCTGGGATTGATGCTCCTCGAGGCCCCCGCCCGGGCGGACGAGGGCATGTGGACGTTCGATCATTTTCCTGCCGACGCTCTCAGGCGCGCCCATGGCATTGAGCTCTCGACGGCCTGGCTTGATCATCTTCGCCTCGCGACCGCCCGACTGACCAACTGCACCGCCGCCTTCGTCTCGGGCGCGGGCCTGCTCATCACCAACCATCACTGCTTGGAATCGTGTCTGGGAGAGCTCTCTTCCAAGGAGATCAGCCTCCTCGAGCGCAGTTTCGTCGCGACCGACGCGAAGCGGGAGCGACGCTGCGCCACGCAATCGGCCGAGGTGCTGGTCGGGACCGAGGACGTCACGGCAGCCCTGCGCAAGGCCGCCCTCGGGCTCGATCCGCAAGCCGCCTACGAGGCACGCAAGAAACTCATGACCGAGCTCGAGCAGGCCTGTGAGCAGTCGAGCGCGAAGGCGCGCGGCGGCAAGCTTACGTGCCAGGTGGTGACGCTCTACGAAGGCGGTCAGTACGCGCTCTATAAATACAAGCGCTACGAGGACGTGCGGCTGGTGTTCGCTCCGGAATCGGATATCGCGGCCTTTGGCGGGGATGCGGACAACTTTCAATATCCACGCTGGAGCCTCGACTTCGCGTTGTTGCGTGCCTATGAGGGCGGACTGCCGGCCAACACGCCCGAGCATCTGCGAATCAATTTCGGCGGACCGCGCGCGAACGAGGTCGTGTTCGTCTCGGGGCATCCCGGCTCGACGTCCCGGCATGCGACCCTCGCGCAGC
Source organism: Steroidobacteraceae bacterium (assembly GCA_035307465.1). GTDB lineage: Bacteria > Pseudomonadota > Gammaproteobacteria > Steroidobacterales > Steroidobacteraceae > Bog-1198. The sequence goes on along the minus strand of DATGIA010000073.1, from coordinate 82,435 downwards.
TCGAGGTGGAGCGCGATGTCGTATTGCCCACGACGCTGCTGCGCTACTCCGAGTTGCACGGCGGCCTTCTCGAGTTTGCTCGCCGCAGTCCGGCCGACGAGGAGCTCATCGCCGGACCGCTTGAATACCTGGAGAACGGCATCAAGGTGCGGCGCAAGCTCCTCGATTCCCTTCACGAGGAAACGTTGCTCTCACGTAAGCGCGAGGAGGACGCAACGCTCGAGGCGCATCTCTCCGCCGGCTCGAGCAATGCCTGGCAGCAGATCGCGAGTGCCACGGCCCTCGAGCGCACGCTCTATCTGCCTTATAACTTCATCGAAGGCGGCTCAGGCTTCAACAGCATCCTGTTCCGGGACGCACGCTGGCTGGTGCGCGGCGCGGACGAGCGCCTCAAGCCGAATACCCAGCGTTTGCGTGAGTTCACGGACTCCGCGCTCCCTCGCATCGATCAGCAGCTCAATGCGCGTGTGCCGATCTACGGCGAGGTCGAGGCCCTGACGCTCTCATTCTCCTTGCGGCGGATGCGCGAGTGGCTCGGTCCCGACAATCGCTTGATGCACTGGCTGTTCGCGAACGAGGGCCCGGAGCAGCTTGCGACCCGCCTGGTTGCGGAAAGCAAGCTCGACGATGCCGCCGTCCGGCACAGTCTGTGGGTGGGCGGAAAGCGGGCCGTCGATGCCTCGCATGATCCGATCATCGAGCTGGTACGCGCGCTCGATCCGGATGCGCGGCGGTTGCGCAAACTTTACGAGGACACGGTCGAGGCGCCCGTCGCGGCAGCGACCGCGCAAATCGCGGCACTGCGCTTCGCCACATTCGGCAATCAAATCTATCCCGATGCAACCTTCACGCTGCGCCTCAACTGGGGCACCGTGCGGGGTTGGACCGAGAACGGCGTCCTCATCGAGCCGTTCACGCATCTCGGGCGCGCATTCGAGCGCGCCAACGGTGTGAGCCCCTTCAGAATCCCGGACAGCTGGATGAGCGCCAAGGATCGGCTCGATCCGCAGACCCCTTTCTGCATCTCCACCGACAACGACATCGTCGGGGGCAATTCCGGCAGCCCTCTGATCAATGCGCAGGGCGAGGTCGTCGGATTGATGTTCGACGGCAACATCCATTCGATCGCGGGTGACTACTGGTTCGATCCGGCGAGGAATCGTGCGGTGGCCCTGCACCCCGCCATCATCCGACTTGCCCTCGATCAGGTCTATGGTGCGCACTCCATCCTGACGGAGCTCGAAGCGCCATGAGCGAAAGCAAGGTAGGCCAGGCCAGCGAGCCCGGCGAATACGACAGCGCCATGCTCGCATTGCTGCAGATCATCTGGGGCGAAGGATTTCTCTCACCGGGAGGGGCCGACGAGGTGGCCCGCGTGCTCGAGGGCAGCGACATCGGCGGCTGCGAGGTGCTCGACATCGGGTGCGGGCTCGGCGTGATCGATGAGCTTCTGGTGCGCGAGCACGGCGCCCGCTCGGTGACGGGCGTCGATATCGATCCTGTGTTGCTCGAATTGATGCAGCGGAGGATCGAGCGAGCGCGTCTCACCGACCGCATACGCGGCCAGCGGGTCGAGCCCGGGCCCCTGCCCTTTGCGGCCTCGAGCTTCGATGTGGTGTTCTCGAAGGACGCGATGGTGCAGATTCCAGACAAGGCGGCGATCTTCGCCGAGGTATTGCGTGTGTTGCGGCCGGGCGGGCGCTTTCTTGCGAGCGATTGGCTTCGTGGCGGATCGGGCGAATACTCGGCTGAGATGCGGGAATTCTTTCGTCTGGAAGGCATTGCCTACAACATGGCAACGCTCCAGGAAAGTGCTGCTCTCATGCGGGCTGCGGGTTTCGTCAAAGTCGAGATCCGTGACCGTCACGACTGGTATCTGCCACTCGCACGCCGCGAGCTCGAGAGCATGGAGGGACCACTGCATGCCCTCATCACGCGCGAGATCGGCGAAGCCAGGGCGCAGCATTTCATTGCCGACTGGCGCCAGCTCGTCGTCGTGCTGGAGCGCGGTGAGCTGCGTCCGGGGCATCTGAAGGCGGTCAAACCATGACTATGGAGGTGAGCCGTGAGCACTGAGCATGCGGAACTCGATCAGATGCAACGGGAGTACAAGTCAAAATCAGACTACGAAGCGGCGCTGCGCAAAAAATTCTTTCATATATGATCAGAGCACGCCCGCTCGTGAGCCTGCATTCAGGGGCGCTGTCGTTGGCGATCCTGCTGATTACCGCATCGATCCAAGCGCCTGAAGGCCAATCCGCTGAGCAAGCCGGCGCGATGCCGACCACCGAGGTCGCCTTCGAAAATGACCGGGTGCTTGCCGAGAGGGTGACCATCGCACCCGGCCAGCGAACCGGGCCCCGGACAGCTCATATCAACGAGCTCGTGATCTTCATCAGAGGCGGGGTACTGACCTCCATGACCTCAGGGCGGTCGGTATGGTGGCGCGATGGCCGCGTTGCCTGGCATGGCGCCGAAGATGCCCTCGACGCGGGAAGCTTCAACTCAGGCGCCGCACCGATCGTGATCGTACGCATCAAGCTCAAACCGCACCCGCACGCTGCCCATGGCCCCTTCGTGAAGGCGCAGCCGGTCAGCTACCCAAACATTGCGGGCGAGGATCTTCTCGAGAACGACCATCTCATCGTGCAGCGCTTCATCATGCAGCCCGGCCAATGGGAGGGCGTGCACGCGCACGAGCCCAATACCTTGTGGGTGTTCATCAAAGGCGGGCGCAGCGCCTCCCGGACCAAGCGGGAGCCGGAGCACCCCTATCCACGGGCGTTCGAGGATGGTGAGGTCGGCTGGATGCCGGCGATCGACCTCACTGAAGGGCACGAATCGAAAAATATCGATGATCACCCGGAGGACTGGCTGTGGGTGAGTCTGAAGGACTGATCTGCCCGCGACCCGCAGCGCCGCGCTCAAGCGGCGAGCGATGCATGCTGCTTGAGAAAATCATCGACGGCGCCGACGAAGCGCTCGAGGTCGGCGGCGGTCGTGGGTAGCGACAGCGCGATGTAGCCGCGACGGCCCAGGTAGAAGCCTCGCTCGATCATGTCGAGATGAAAGAGCGCCTCGATCCGGGTGCGGGCATCCCCGGCGGCGACTCTCCAGTGCAGCCCGATCAACGAGCCGATCCCCGTGGCCTCGAGCGGCGCAGCGCGCTCGAGCGCGACGGCATTGAGCCGCTCGCGCAGCGTGTCGCCCAAGGCATTCAGCCGCTCGAGGGCGCTCTCCGTGTACACCTCGGTGAGCCCGGCGAGTCCGGCGGCCATCGAGATCACGTTGTTGTTGAAGGTGCCCGCATGCTCGAGCGCATCGGGTCGTGAGGCATCGAAACGCTCCATCAGGTCGCGCCGACCGCCGAATGCGCCAAAGCTCGCACCGCCCCCGAGATATTTGCCGAAGGTCGTGAGGTCGGGGCGAATGCGCAGCCGCTCCTGCAGACCGCCTCTCGAGAGGCGCGAGGTCATCACCTCATCGAAGATGAGCACCACGCCCAAGGCCGAGCACTCCGCTCGCAGCATCTCGAGGAACTGCGGCCGCGCCGGTATGCACCCCCCTCCCTGCATGGGCTCGATGAGCACCACCGCGAGCTCATCGCCGCGTGCACGCAGCAGCTCGCGCGTGCGCTCGATCTCGTTGTAGTGCCCGAGGCACCAGTCGAAATCGATGTTGAGCGCACCGTGCTGCCGGCGGAAGTTGAAGACGCCCCCGTGATAGCCGCCCTCGAATACCAGAACGCCGCGCCGTACGACGCCGGCACGAGCACGCACCGTCGCAAGCGCCATGAGATTGGCCTCGGTGCCGGAGTTGGTGAAGCGCACGAGCTCGAGCGATGGGAAACGCTCGCACAGCGCTGCTGCGAGCAGTCCCTCGTAGCAATTGCGACCGCCCAGCACCAGCCCGTCCGCCACGGCGCGTGCGATGGCGTCCCGGATGCGCGGCTCGGAGTGCCCATAAAGCCCCGCGGAGTATTCACCGAGCAGATCCAGATACTCGATTCCATCCACGTCGGTCAGCCACTGATCGCGTCCCTCGCGAAAGGTGAGCGGGAACGGCGGGAAATCGATGGCGCTGCGGGTGCTGCCGCCCGGCAGATGGCGCCGCGCAAGCTCATGGCAGCGCGCACTTTGCGGATGACGCACCCGATGGCGGGTCTGCGCCGCCTCGAGCGCGACCGCGAGCGGATCAGTCATGGACCTGGCCCATGGCCCCGCCAGCCGCGTTCCCGCCTCACTGCGTCGCGATGGCTGCGCGGCGTCCCCGCAGCACATATTTCTGGATCTTGCCGGTCGCGGTCTTCGGCAGCTCGGAGACGAAATGAAACGCGGTCGGCACCTTGAAGTGCGCAAGGACCCCACGCGCATGGTCGTGCAGCTCGCGCTCGGTCGCCGCCGCACCGGGCCTCAGCACCACGAAAGCATGCGGTGTCTCGCCCCACTTCTCGCTCGGCATCCCGACCACCGCCACCTCGAGCACCGCCGGGTGCCGCAGCAGTGCGCCCTCCACCTCGATCGAGGAGATGTTCTCCCCGCCGCTGATGATCACGTCCTTGAATCGGTCGCGCACCTCGATATAGCCGTCCGGGTGCACCACCGCCGCATCGCCCGTATGAAACCAGCCCCCCGCCAGTGCCGCGGCGCTGGCCTCCGGGTCCTGATAGTAGCCTTGCATGATGACGTTGCCGCGCGCGACGATCTCGCCCAGGGTCGCTCCATCGTGCGGCACTTCGTGCATGTGCTCATCGACCACCGTCATCTCTCCGGAGGTGATGAGCTCGACGCCCTGGCGCGCCTTGATGCGCGCGCGGTCGTCCGCGCCGAGCGTCGCGTGCTCCGGCAGCGGCGCGCAGATCGAGATCGAGGGCGAGGTCTCGGTAAGCCCGTAAAGGTGGTCCATGACCCAGCCGAGCTCGTGCTCCATGCGCTCGATGGTGGCCGCCGCCGGAGGCGCGCCCGCCGTGAGCACCCGCACGCCGCGCCGCAGCTCTCGCCGCTGTGCCTCCGGTCCACCCGCGATGCTGATCAGGACCGTGGGTGCCGCGCACAAGTGGGTGATCTGCTCGCGGTTGACCTGCTCGTACACGCCCAACGCGTCGACTTTGCGCAGGCACACGTGAGTTGCACCCGCGGCGGTCACGATCCAGGGAAAGGTCCAGCCGTTGGCATGGAACATCGGCAACGTCCAAAGGTAACGATCTGCCACACGAAGCGGCCAGTGAATGAGCATGCCTACGGCGTTCACCCAGACGTTGCGATGCGTGATCATCACGCCCTTGGGCCGGGAGGTGGTGCCGCTCGTGTAGTTGATCGTGAGGAGCGCGTTCTCATCGATTTGCGCACGCGGCGGCACATCGCCGCCTTCGGCGATCAGAGCCGCGTAATCGAGCCACCCGCGCTTTGCGCCGCCCTCCAGTGCGACGAAATGCCGCACCCCCGGCATGCGCTCACGAACCCCATCGATGAGATCGAGGTAATCGGCGTGCACGCACAGGACTTTCGTGCCGCTGTGGTTTGCCATGTAGACGAAGTCGTCGGCGGTGAGCCGGTAGTTCATTGGAACGAGCACCGCTCCGAGATGCGGCACGGCGTAGAACTGCTCGAGGTGCTGGTGCGTGTTGGGCGCGATCGTTGCGACCTGATCGCCCCGCCCGACGCCGAGACGGGCCCAGGCGGCCGCCGCGCGATCGCAGCGATCGAAGAACTGCTCGTAGGTCAGGCGCACGGACCCGTCGACCACGGCCTCGCGCGCCCCGTGCAGCTTGCGCGTCCGGCGGGCGAACTCCATTGGCGTCAGCGGCATGTGCATCGATCCCACTCCCCGATAGAGCCGCACTTGTGGTCAGCGGGTTCATCGTAAACTATCCGACCTACCACGAAAACATGGGGCAGCAATGCAGGGCATGACCGTGAGGCCCGCGAGAGCGCACGATCTGGCGGCCATCGAGGAGTTTCAGCAGGGAATCATCGAGGCCGAGCGGCCCTTCGACCCGACACTCGGCCGCGGCGCGATCCGTTACTACGACACCGCGCAGCTCCTCGCGGCAGACAATGTGCGCCTCGCCGTGGCCGAACTGGACGGTGCGCTTGTCGGTTGTGGATTCGTGCGCATCGAGGCCGCAAAGCCCTACCTGGCTCACCGCCTGCACGGCTACCTCGGGCTCATGTATGTCGATCCGTCGGTGCGCGGCCGTTCGATCAACGCCGCCATCGTCGATCATCTGAAGGAGTGGTGCCGCACGCGCAACGTGCTCGAGCTGCGCCTTGAGGTCTACCACGGCAACCTCGCAGCCCGTCGCGCCTACGAGAAGTCGGGTTTCGCGCCCCTGCTCATCGAGATGCGCTGCTCGATCTAAGTCCGCACGGGGCGGCCTTGCTCAGGGTAGAACCTGCTCGCCCAGGTGCCTCCAGGCCACGACCTGCTGGCGCTGCTCGCCGAGCCCCCCGATGCCGAGACGCATGACATCGCCCGGCTTGAGGAACCTGGGCTCGGGCTTGTGCCCGAGACCGACGCCCGGGGGCGTACCCGTAATGAGCAGGTCCCCCGCATAGAGCGTCATGAACTCGCTCACATAGCTGATGAGCTTGCGCACCGGAAAGATCATGGTGCGCGTATTGCCGTGTTGCATCCGCTCGCCGTTCACCTCAAGAAACAGCTCGAGATTCTGTGGATCGGGGATCTCGTCGGGCGTCACCAGCCAGGGACCGACGGGACCGAACGTGTCGCAGCCTTTGCCCTTGTCCCACTGCGTGCCCTTCTCCATCTGGAACGCTCGCTCGGACACATCATTCGCGAGCACATAACCCGCGATGTGCTCGAGGGCCTGCACTTCGCTCACATAACGGGTCGTGCGACCGATGAACACACCGAGCTCGACCTCCCAGTCACCTTTGCAGGCATCGCGCGGTAGCATCACCTCATCATTCGGCCCCGACAGACAGCTCACGGCCTTGGTGAACAGCGGCGGCTCGGCGGGAATGGGAAGTCCCGCCTCGCGCGCATGATCGGCATAGTTGAGTCCGATCGCGAGGAATTTGCCGACGCCTTTAACGGGCACCCCGAGGCGCGGCGTGCCGGCCACGTGAGGAAGCGAGGCTGCATCGAGCTCCGCTAGGCGACGCAAAGCATTGGGAGCGAGCACCGCCGGAGTGATATCAGGGATCACCCGGGAGAGATCGCGCAAAGCGCCCCCGGCATCCAGCAAACCGGGTTTTTCCTGGCCTGGCGGACCATATCGGAGCAACTTCATAGGATGGCCTGAGCGCCTCGGAAGCCACGGGAACCGATCCAGGGTACCGCGCGGGCAGCACGCCTCACAAGGGAGCGCTGGGGGCGATGCCCGCGCGCTTGACTGCACCCGCCCGAGCCGCACAATGCCTGCCCCATGACCGGTCGAGTTGCCATCATCACAGGCGCCGCACAAGGCATCGGCCGGTGCAGCGCGGAGTTGCTCGCGAAGCTCGGTTATTCGCTCCTGTTGAGCGATGCACGTGCACCGGAGGAGACCGCGCGGGCGCTCGCTGGGGCGCGAACCGACGCGGTTGCCGAGGTCGGCGACCTCACCGACGAAGCCGTCGTCAAGAACATCGTTGCGGCGGCGATGCAGCGCTGGGGGCGCGTGGATGTGCTCATCAACAATGCCGGTATCAGCTCGATAGCGCCCGCCGAGACCGTCTCGAGCGCCCAGTATCGGCGGGTGATCGAGGTGAACCTGGTGGCACCCTTCGTGCTCTCACGCGAGGTGGGGAGGCTGATGCTGATGCAGGGCGCGGGCAGCATCGTGAACATTGCCTCCGTCGCCGGGCTGGTGGGCATCGCGGACCGCGCCGCCTACAACGCCTCCAAGCACGGGCTCATCGGTCTCACGCGCACCCTCGCGGCGGAGTGGGGCGGACGCGGCGTGCGCGTGAACGCGGTGTGTCCCGGCTGGGTCAAGACCGAGATGGACAGTGCGGATCAGGCGAGCGCCGGCTACACCGACGCCGACATCACCGCGCGCGTGCCGATGGGTCGATTCGCCACGGCAACCGACGTTGCCCGCGCCGTGGCTTTTCTGGCCGACCCCGAGCAGAGCGGTTTCATCAATGGTCACGCGCTCGCAGTCGATGGCGGCTGGACCGCGGACGGCAGCTGGGAATCACTGCGTCTGAAGCACCGCCGGTAGGTCAACGGGCCCGCACCGCTCCAGCACGATGACCGGCCGCCCGGCGGGATTCAAGTGGCTTCGCCGAAGCGCGTCTCATAGCGCGGCGCAAACAGCTCCATTCGCCGCAGCCGCATGCACACCCAGGCGCCGACGAAGGCGATTGCGGCAAGGCCCAGGAAAGCACCGACATCGCTGCCGGTGATCCTCTTGAATGCGCCGATGATCATCGGGCCGAAGAAGCCGCCGCAGGCGCCGACCGCATTGATCAGCGCAATGCCGGCGGCAGCCGAAGCGCCGCGCAGAAAGCGCGCTGGCATGCACCAGAAGGCCGGCAGACACAGCGCACCGCCCATCGCGACCAATAGCAATGCAGCGACGCGCAGCAGCGACTGTGGAAAGAAGGCGGACCCGATGCATCCCAGACAGCCGAGAGCGAGTCCGGCCGCCAGCACACCACTCCGCTCATCGTGCCGATCCGACCAGCGCGCGGCCAGCGGATAAGCGGCAGCCGCCACGAGCGACAGGGCGCCCGTGATCATCGCGGTCTGCGTGTTGCTCGTGCCGAGGGCGCTGCGCACCAGCAGCGGGGCCCAAAGAATGAAGCCGAGGCTCAAGGCATAGGTGGCGAACCAAGGGATCGACAGAGCCCACACAAGGGGGTTCGCCAGTGCCTTGAGCGCAGAGCCTCGAGGTGAGGACGTTTGTGATTGCTCGAGCGCGAGGCGTTGCTCGAGCCACGCCCGCTGCTCGCTCGACAGCCAGCGCGCTTCACGCGGCCGATCCGTGAGAAGCCAGAGCACGGCGATGCCGAGCAGCAGCGAAGGAAGCCCCTCGACGAGGAACAGCCATTGCCAGCCCGCGAGGTGCGCAACTCCATCGAGCTTCAGCAAGAGCCCGCCCAGTGGGCCGCCGACCACTTGCGAGATCGGGATCGCGATCCCAAACGCTGCGTACGCCCGGGCCCGGTAATTCGCCGGAAACCAGGTGCCGATGTAATAGATGATGCCGGGAAAGAAGCCGGCCTCGGCGACCCCGAGCAGCAGCCGCATGGCATAGAACTCGGTCGGCGTCCTGACGAACATCATCGCGCCGGCGACGATCCCCCAGGTGACCATGATGCGCGCAATCCAGCGCCGCGCGCCCACACGGGCGAGCACGAGGTTGCTCGGCACCTCGAACAGCGCGTAGGCCAGGAAGAACACGCCGGCTCCGAACCCAAACACGGCCTGGCTGAAGTTGAGATCCGTGTTCATCTGCAGCGCGGCCACGCCGACGTTGGTGCGGTCGAGAAAATTGAACACGTACAATATGAAGAGGAACGGCAACAGCCGCCAGCGCACGAGTCGCATCGTGGTGAGCTCGACGTCCTGCCTCATCATGCCTCGTCTCCCTCAGGCAAGCGTGCGCCGGGACGGAACCGCGCCCTGCTCGCCTCGCTCGGCAGGTGAGGTTAACACGGCCGCAGCGGCGCGTTCGCGGGAACCCGCAGCGCTGTTTGGGGCGCCGCATCCGTCTCGGCAAGTCCGATGCCCGTGAGTCATTTCCTACGGTAGGCGCCGGGCGCCGGAGACTGCGCTTCGAGCCCGGTTCGAGGAGAGTGCGTGTGAAAAGCGCAACCAGGCCGCAACAACGGTGGTGCAATCATGAACACGGTACCCGGCAGCGAGAACGCTTCCATCAACGATCCCGCCCGAAGGAATCTCCGACCCGAGGACGCCCAGGACCCGGAGGCAGCCGCTCAAAGGGATGCGGCACGCGAGGAGCCACCGAGTACGCGGCAGAGCCCGCCGCGCGAAGAGCCTCCTGACACTCGCGATAGCCCCCCTCGCAGAGAGCCGGCAGGAGAGGAGAAGCGCATCGCCGGCGCCAGCAAACCCGCGATTCCCTTGGGTAGCGACGATGCGCCCGACAGGAGTGCAAAAGCCGACCTCAAGGATAAGGCGTCCGCGCAGGGCGAGCAGCTCGCTCCCCTCTTTGCACCGAGCGTCGCGAGCGAGTACCGGGCGCGCTGGGTGGTCGTGCAACAGGGCTTCGTCGATGACCCGTGGCGCGCGCTTCAGCAGGGCGATGAGCTGCTGAGCGAGGTCATGGGTAACTTGAGGGACACCTTCGAAAAAGAGCGAAGTGCGCTCGAGGGGCGCGACAGCGACTCGGACCGGTCATCCACTGAGCTGCTGCGCGTTGCTCTGCGCCGTCATCGGGCATTTTTCGAGCGCCTGCTGTCCTTCTAGAGCATTGCCCTGTTTCAGGACCCTGGTCGCCGTCGTTAAATCCCGGCCAGCGGGGCTGGGGTCGACTGCCCGCGTCGATCGTCCGCTAGCGTCGCTCGTATCCATAAAGAAAAACATCGACTGCGCGCCGCACGGCTGCGCTGATGGTCTCCGGCTTTACGCTGTCGATGACGCCCAGAAGCAGACGTTGCAGCAGCTCCGATTCGAGCAAGCTCAGCATGTGCATCGCGGCGACCTTCGAATCGGCAGCTCGAAGCAGTCCGCGTTTCATGGCCTTTCTCAGGAACTCAGCGACCTGCTTCTCGATGGGGACGACCGCCTGCTCGAACGACAGCCTGCCGATGTCTGAGTGCCGGGATTCGGCAATCGTCAAGCGCCTGACGGCAATCGCATCGGCTGAATAGAGCACCGTCAGGAATTTCAGGCCGAAGTGAGTCAACTCCCGCCTGATGTCATCGGTATCCGCGTCGAGCTCACCGGCAATCGTTTCGAGCTCTGCTTCCTTGGCCTGATGCATGACCTCGAAGAACAGCTTCTCCTTTGAGGGGAAGTAGTTGTACAGGGTCGCCTTGGAGCCCCCCAAGCGCTCACGGATGTCCGACATGGAGGCACGATCGAAGCCGAACTCTCGAAAAACTTCGGCCGCCGCCTTGATGATCGCCTGACGTTTGGACTCAGTCTTGGTCTTCATGACGCCCGCATAAACGGAACCACTGAGTCCATTTTAGCGTCAACGGCAGCCGGCGCACAGCGCTTTGCCTCGATCGCGCAGGCGCGCTCCCGACAGTCATTCGAGGGACTCCGTGCTCGAGGGCGCGCTCGCGCTCTGTACTCGCTTGGGTCTGCTCCTTTCAGCGATGCTGGAAGGTGGGACCTCGGGTGCGTACGCCCTGAGAAACGCGGCCACGGCGCGCCTGGCCGCAAGCGCGGTCTCCTTCGCATCGGGCGCCGTCTCTCGCACGTGCAGGAGAAAGGGCTCGAGAATTTCGGCCTCGAGAAGCGCACCGAGATGATCCGCGGCGAGATTGGGGTCGTCCCTGCGCAGGGTCCCAGCCGCCATGCATGCGGCCAAGAATGAGGACACCTGGGTCCGCAGCGCGGCGATCTTGTCGAAGCAGAGCTTACCGGTGCCGGAGCGCGCCGCCTCCGCGATCATCAGGCGACGCACTTCCACCTGTTCGGGAGAGCAGATGAAGTTGAGGACGCTGGTACCGAAGTTGCGAAGCGCCTTCTCCGGATCAGGGCGGCAAGGATCGAGGTGCTTCAACGTGCCCGACATGTAGTTCTCCATCGCCGCCATCATGCATTCGACGAACAGCTCCTCCTTCGATGGAAAGTGGCTATAGAGGGTCGCTTTCGAGCCGCCGACTTGCGTGGTGATGTCCGCCATCGAGGTCCCCTCGAATCCGCGGGCGCGGAACAGGCGATAGGCGCTCGCCAGGATCGCCTGCCGCTTGCTGTCGCTTTTACTCATAACTGAGTCGCTTCCTGATTAGTACGGTACCGTTCAGTACATTTTTGTTGACAAGAGCGAAAAAGTCAATAAACTGTACTGTACGGTTTATTACAGGAGCTGGACCCGATGAAACCGATCAACAAGCCAAGCGTTGAAAAGCGGCCGCACAGCCTGACCCTGCTGCTCGCCATGAGCCTCGCCCTCGCCGGCGGGTGCGCCCAGATTCCCCACCTCGATCCCCCGCCGGCCGTCAAGAAGATCGACGAGCTCGGCAGCACTCAGTCATTTGCCGCGTCCGTCGTGTCGTGGCCGGGCGATGGGTGGTGGAAGGCTTACGGCGACCCGCAACTCGATGCGCTCATTGACGAGGCGCTGCGCAATGCGCCGGACCTCGACCTCGCCCAGGCACGCCTCAGGGCCGCAGCGGCCCAGGTCCAGGGTGCCGGCGCCACGCGCCTGCCCGAAGTCACGGGGTCGGCCGAGTTGGCCGAGGCCAAACAGAGCTATGACTTTGTGGTGCCGCGTCAGGCCCTCCCGCAGGGCTGGAACGGCTACGGCAGCGCGGGCCTCAACATGTCCTACGAGATCGACTTCTGGGGCAAGAATCGCGCGGCCCTGGCAGCGGCAGTCTCGGAACAGCGCGCGGCCGAGATCGAGATCGCGCAAACGCGGCTGATCCTCTCGACCTCCGTCGCCTCCGCGTACGCGGGTCTGGTCCATCTTTACACGTTGCGCGACAACGCGGCCGACACACTCGCGCTGCGCATGCAGACGGCGTCCTTGTTCCGTCAGCGCCATCAGTTTGGACTTGAGACTCTCTCGAGTGTGCGCCAGGTCGAGGCACGGCAGGCGGCCGCCAAGGGCGATCTCCTCGCGATCGACGAGCGCATCGGCCTGCAGCGGAACGCCATTGCGGCCCTGCTCGGCGCAGGTCCCGATCGGGGCTTCGAGATCACCCGCCCGAAGGTCACTTGGGCCGGCTCTCATGGATTGCCGGCGAATCTGTCCCTCGAGCTTCTAGGCCGACGTCCCGACATCGTCGCCGCGCGCCTGCGCACCGAAGCAGCCGCCCACCGCATCGATCAGCGCAAGGCCGGTTTCTACCCGAGCGTCAACCTGCTCGCTTTCGCAGGCTTTCAGTCGGTCGGCATCGACAACCTCTTCAAGTCGGCGTCGCAATCGGGCGCAGCGGGCCCCGCGATCTCACTGCCGATCTTCAACACCGAGCGCCTGCAGGGTGAGCTCAAGGGCGCACGCGCGGAATACGACGCCGCGGTTGCCGTGTACAACGGAACGCTGTCGACGGCGTTGCGTGAGGTCGCCGATACGGCCACCAGCCGCAAGTCGCTCGACGATGAGCTCGCGGCCGCTCGGGAAGCCGTCGCCGCCGCGGCCGAAGCCCATCAGATCGTCAGCGCGCGATACCAGGGAGCGCTCGCGACCTACTTGGACGTGCTGTCGGCCGAGGACTCGCTGATCTCGGCGCGCCGCTCCGAAGCCGAGCTCGAGACCCGCGCATTGATTCTCGACGTCTCACTGGTGCGTGCTTTGGGCGGCGGCTTCGCCCCGGACAGCCCGAGCGCCCCACTCCACAACCCGCAAACCTGAAACTAGCAAAGGAGATCGACCATGGATATGCAAGCTTCAATCGTCCCCGAGTCGGCGGCCGAGCCGCCTGTTGTCAAGCCGCGCAAGAAACAGCGCGCCGTGCTGTTCTCGCTTCTCGGCCTGACCGTGGCTGCGGCGGGCACTGCAGGCTTCGAATACTGGAAGCACGTCGGTTCCCGCTTCGTGAGCACCGACGATGCGTACACCGCGGCCGAGGTCGCTCAGGTGGGCTCCGAGATCGAAGGGTCCGTGATGCAAGTGAATGTCGTCGACAGCCAGAGTGTGAAGCGCGGCGACATCCTCGTGATGATCGATGATACGGACGCACAGCTCGCCCTGCGACAGGCACAGGCTGATCTTGCCCGCGCCCAGGCTCAGGTGATCGCGGCCATTTCGGACGTCGAGCGCACCGGAATCGACCTCACGCGGCGCGAAGCCCTCGTGGCCTCGGGCTCCGTCTCGGGGGATGAGCTGACCAATGCCCGGAACCGCTCAAGCAGTGCGCGAGCCACACTCGATGCCGCCCGAGCGCAGGTCGCTCTCGCCCGCGCCCGCGTCGATAAGGCCGAGGTGGACCTGGGCCGCACTGTGATCCGCGCGCCCATCGACGGGGTCATCGCCCGCCGCCAGGTGCAGCTTGGTCAGCGCGTTCAGCCCTCGACTCCCCTTTTGTCCGTGGTGCCGGTCGATCAGATGTACGTCAACGCGAACTTCAAGGAGGTGCAGCTCGCCAAGGTTCGCGCCGGGCAGAGCGTCGAGCTCAAGTGCGACCTTTATCACGGCAAAGTCGTGTATCACGGCGTCGTCGAAGGCTTCGATGGCGGTACGGGCGCGGCCTTTGCACTGATCCCTGCGCAGAACGCCACCGGGAACTGGATCAAGGTCGTGCAACGGCTGCCGGTGCGGATTCGGTTGAATGCCGATGAGCTCGCCGCCCATCCGCTGCGCGTCGGACTGTCGATGGACGCCAAGGTCGACCTGCGCAGCAATTCCTGACCTCTCCACCAACTCCTGACCTCTCCAGCAACTCTCGGGGAATCGCCATGACACACCCTGCCATCGACTCCAAGGACCCGCCCTCACTCGAGGGCGGGATGCTCTGGACGGCCGGCATCGTCCTCGCGCTGTCGAATTTCGTCGCGGTGCTCAATATGACGATCGCCAACGTCACCGTGCCGAACATTGCGGGCGCGCTCGGTGCGGGCTCCAGCCAGGGCACCTGGGTCATCACCTCTTATGCGGTCGCAGAGGCGATCACGGTGCCGCTCACCGGCTGGCTGTCCGGCCGCTTCGGCGCCGTGCGGCTCTTCTGCGTGGCTGTCGTGCTATTCGGAGCCTGTTCGCTCCTGTGCGGCCTGTCGACCTCGCTCCCGATGCTGCTCGGCATGCGGGTGCTGCAGGGGATGGCCGGCGGGCCGCTCATGGCCCTGTCGCAGACGCTGCTGCTGCGGATATTTCCCAAGCACCAGTCGATGCAGGCGATGGGCCTGTGGGCCATGACCACGCTGCTCGCGCCGGTGGTCGGTCCGGTGCTCGGCGGATGGCTGTGCGACCAGTACTCCTGGTCATGGGTGTTCCTCATCAACGTGCCCATGGCGTTGCTCTTTGGGGTCATCGCCTGGTTCATGCTCAAGCGCTTTCACGAGCCCGCCATCATCAAGCCGGTGGACAAGGTCGGCATGCTGCTCTTGATCGTGTGGGTCGCCGCGCTGCAGATCATGCTCGATGAGGGCAAGGATCTCGACTGGTTCTCATCGATCGAGATTCGCGTGCTCGCCGTCATTGCCGTGATCGGGTTCATCTCATTCCTGATCTGGGAGCTGACCGAGGAATACCCGATCGTTGACCTGCGGGTCTTCCGACATCGCGGATTCTCCTCGTGCATGCTGGTGCTCGGCCTCGCGTTCGGCGCCTTCTTCGGAATCAACGTGCTGACGCCGCAATGGCTGCAGTACAACATGGGCTACACCACCACCTGGGCCGGACTCGTGGTCGCCTGGGGCGGGCTGCTATCGGTCGTGTTCTCACCGATTGCCGCAAAGCTGGCGAACCGGATCGATCCGCGGATCCTCATCTTCATCGGCTGCGCATGGCTCGGCCTCGACACTTTTTGGCGGGCATACGCGACCTCCGACATGAGTTACTGGGTGATCGTCCTGCCGCTCTTCTTCATGGGAGTTGGGATGCCGATGTACTACGTACCGCTCACAGGCCTCGCGATGGGCTCGGTCAAGGAGGAAGAGACAGCCTCGGCAGCAGGTCTCATGAACTTCGTGCGCACGATCTCCGGCGCCATCGCCACATCGCTCGTGACGACCTCGTGGCAGAACCGCACGATCATCGCACACGCGAAGCTCGCAGACGTCGTCGATCCCACCCGTCAGCTCGCTGCCTCGCTGCCCGCCGGCGCGAACGGACAGCTGATCCGCGAGATGTTCAACAATCTCGTGACCAGCCAGAGTCTGATGCTGGCCACCAACGGGCTGATGATGGTCATCGCCGTCGTGTTCATCGTTGCCTCAATCGCGATCGTTCTCGCGCCCAAGGCGGCTCGGGCGGTCGATCCGGCCTCGGTCGGTCATTGAAGCCGGCGTTGGACGCCCACGAGCAACGCGGGTCGGGTATGGACACGATGCGATCCAGACTCGACCCGCGTTGGCCGGGCACGGTGCTGCGATGGACGTGCGTGGTGTTGGGTCTGGCGCTCGTCGGTTGTGCCTCGCCGCGTCTTGATGCGCCACCCGCCCTCTTCAGTGCGGCAGCTCCCGTGGATTTTCCTGTCGACGTCCGATTCCTGAGCACGGACCGGGCGAGCGTCGAGGCGAGGTCTGCAGCGGCTCTGCAGCGATTGAAAGCCTCATCAAAGGATGGAAGGTTGCAAGCTCTGGTGCTCTCCGGAGGCGGTGCCGGCGGCGCGTTCGGCGCCGGAGCACTCATCGGCCTGAGCCGCCGCCACGAGCGCCCGCAATACGATGTCGTGACAGGTGTCAGCACCGGTGCGCTCATCGCTCCTTATGCGTTTCTCGGTTCCGATTGGGACCCGCAGCTCAGCGAAGCCTTCACCAGCGGCCAAGCGGAGCCGATCAGCGTGCGCGGACTGCTCACGCTACCGCTCGGTGCGTCGCGTCGAAGCGCGGCGCTTGCGGCGCTCGTGGATCACTATGTCACGCGGGACCTGATCGAGGCGGTGGCGCGAGAGGCTCGCCGCGGCCGGCTTCTGTGGGTGGCCACGACCGATCTCGACCGGGAAGAGACCGTCATCTGGGACTTGGGCGCGATCGCGATGCGCGGCGGCGAGCCGGCCCGCAAGTTATTCCGCGACGTGGTGGTGGCATCGGCCAGCATTCCGGGCGTGTTCGAGCCGGTGCTCATCCACGTTCAGCAAGGGGGGCGCTCGTACGATGAAATGCATGTTGATGGCAGTGCATCGACCTCCCTGTTCATCGCGCCCGCTGCAGCCTACTTTGCGCTGCTCGATCAGCACAGCCTCGAAGGTGCTCAGGTTTATGTGCTGATCAACGGACAGATCGTCGATGCGCCCGCGACGACCCCCTTCAAGCTGCGACCGATCGTGGCCCGCACCTTCTCGGTCGCGCTGAAACACATGTCCAGGGCGGAAGTGGTTGGCGTCAATCAGTTCGCCGAAAAATATCGCATGGCCGTCCGAACGACCTATTTGCCGTTTGATTATCCGAGATACAGCTTGACCGATTTTCGAGCATCGACGATGCGACCGCTGTTCGAGTACGGCGCCCGATGCGCAGAGAACGCACGTTTGTGGACCACCCTGGACGATACACTGGCCGCGGCAGTCGAAGCGGCCCCTCCGCCGAAGGGAAGCTCACCGGCGAATCAGGAGGTGGAGTGCCCTCTGAGGAGCGCCCAATTCACGGCCGCGGATCGACGATGAGCAAGATCCCAATTTCTCCTTGGCGTGCAGCGGAACGGATCACTGGCAGTCGTTGATCGACTACAGCGATAGCACACATGGCACGGGAGCAGACGCTCACGCCAGTGCTGCTACGGATCTCGCAGAAGATTAGAAATATATCGCAATGCTGCCAAATACTGCGATTGGCTCGCCGCTCAATCCGTAGAAATCCTCTGCCTGGTTGGCCCCCGTCGTGTCTCGATTTCGTATATTGACCTGCGCAGAAGAGAAGTAGCGCTTATCGAACAGGTTATCGACATGTAAAGCGAATCGGACGGCCTTCGCCAGGCTCCAGTTGAGGGGAATCACCTTGATGACCCCTGTGCTGACCAGGAAGTAGCTCGGAATTTGCGTCCTCTGCCCAGGCTCGAGTTCGCCCGGTGCAACGGGCAAGTTGGTGAAGTAGCTGGCCAGTCCCTGGGGGCCGACATACTGGCCCTCCACGTCCACGTGCCAGCCGGAGAAATCCCAGATTAGTCCCACGTTCGCAAGGACCTTCGGCACGTTGGGCAACGATTGACCGGAATCGCAGTTCTGCCCGGTTAAATCGCTCTTTGTACTCGACGTGCAGATCGCTTTGTTGTACGAGGCGTTCACGTAGCCTTTCAACTCCCCCACCAGGAAGTGACCGAATTCGTCGGTCAATTGCATCTCAACGCCCCGGTATCGCTCGCTGCCGCCGTTCTGATATTGCGTAAAGCCTGCGGCCGTGGCGCTTGAAAAGATGATTTGCGAAAAATCCTCCTGGTAGCCATTGAGTGCGGCGGTAAGCTTGCCCGCCTGGTAGCGCAGGCCAAACTCATAGTCCTTTGCGTATTCCGGTTTAACGACGATAGGCGCGGTGTTCGAGCCGGCGATCGCGTTGTAGAACGCCGTGATGTCCGGGAACTTCACGTTCTTGCCGTAAGCCCCATATATCGTGAAATCCCGGATGGGCTCGACGCTGGCACCGACGGTCGGCGATACGAAATTCTCGCTCCCCCGGTCGGGGCCCGGGGCGGAGTAATAGAAGCCCAGCGCATCGATGTCCGTCGTGCGGGCCTTGATGTACTTCACGCCGGGTGTGATACGAGCGCGGTCGTTCCAGAAGTGAATGCCGTCCTGGGCGTACACTGACCACATCGTGCGCGTGTCGCGCTCATCCCAGGCGTCGTTGTAGCCGACGATCATCGGCATGTTGGCGCTTCCGTACCAGTATTCGCGCGAGTGCAGCCTGCCATAGTTCAAGTCCCCGCCACCCGTGACGGTGTTGTACGGCAGCTCTGCGCTGATCTTCAGACGATCGCCGTAGGACGACCCGTCATAGCCATAAAAGTGATAGTCGGTGCCGGCGAAGGCGCAGGTCGGCGCGCACCCGTAGCCGCTCGCGCCGGTGGACACCCCATAGGCCTGCGTACCCGTGTACGGGAACTTCGTGAAGCCATCATATCCCGTGTATCCGGTCCAGAACGGGTAACCCGAGCCTTGATCGTCGATGAAGTAGGGGCCCGTGTAGTTGGGATTCGAGAACGAGGTACGGGTGTAATTGTTGTCGCCCACGTACGCCTCGTCTTCGATCGTGAGAATGTTGCCGACTTCCGTCTTGAAACCGAGGATGCCAAGATAATTTTTGTCCAGGTTGTCCGACCGATACAGGTTGGTCGGCCACTGAAAGTCGACCTGGTTGTTCAGGATGTTCTGCGGAATGAACTGCGGGGCATTGCCATGATTTCGGTTGTAGATGAAATAACCGAAGCCTTCGGAGTTGCCGGCGATCTTGGCGTTGCCGGCATAGTAGACATTGAGGTTACGGTCGGTCGTGTTCTGGAGCCAGCCCTGGCTGTCATCAACCTCGACGGACGCCGTCTGCTTGATGCCGTGCCAGGCGCCCGTGTTGATCGTGGCGTGATAATCGATGGTTCCGAAACTGCCGAAGTCGGCCCCGACGTCGCCGCTCGCGGTGTCGGTGGGCTGACGCGGGATGTAATTAATGGTACCGCCCAGGGAATTGTAGGTATTGACGGCAGGGTTATTCACGCCGCGATACAGGTTGACGCTGTCCAAATCGCGGGTGATGAAGAGGACGTTGTTCCGGTTATCGGCCTGGTAGGTAACGCCGCTGTTGAAGAGATCGTTCAACGGCACTCCGGCGACGGTTTCGCCAAATTCGCCGTCGGAAAATGAGCGGAACTTGATGGTCGTCTCCATCCCATTGGTGGCACCCGTCGTGGCATAGATAGAGGGCTGCGTGTTCAGAAGCGTCTGGACCGTCGTCGCTGGGCTGGGGGTGATGTTCAGAATCGCCTCGGGCGTGATGGCGCTCTCGCTGAATTGCGCCTGCATCGGGATCGTGTTCAATTCGGGGCGATCGCCGGTGACGATCACGGTCTCCAGCTGGGCCGACTGCGTGGCACCGGGCTGATCAGGATTGGTCTGCGCGTATGCGTACATGCCAGTGACCAAGCCCATACCCGACAGCAACGCGACGGACGCGCCCTTAGGTATCTCAACGAACATTGCCGAGTCTCCACATAACCCAAGCGCGGCACCGGACATTTGGCCCGTCGGTGGGCTTTGTTCGCCTGTCGGTACGCTTGCACGCGCGTCAAGTCATGCTAGTTTTACGGCGTTACGCTCACGTGACACTACGGATCGGCATCCGCGCCCATGCAGCGCAATAATATGATCGTGCTGAGTCTGATCTCGGGGAGCCGCGAGACTGGCTTGTACTGTGCGGGACCCTCACTTGACACGGTGTGCGCCACTCCTTCGGTGGGCAGCACGGTCGGAGTTGTTCAATCTCACCGGCGGCATCTTCGCATCACCCTTCGCCGCGCCCGGGTCAGTAATTCGTGCCAGTACTGCGGCCCGGGTGATCAGCGTTGGTTCGGCGGCAGGTAGTGACCTTGGAGGCGCCCTCAGCCCGAAGTACAGTGGTACTCCATCCTCGAAGACTTCCCAAAATGAGATCGCCGGCCGGGGTCGCGATCGTGTGTCGTTCCGAGAGCACTTTCGTGATCATCGCGGCGGGCATGCGTCAGCGCTAGGCATCCCAGTAGCGTGCCGTTGACAGTCGCCATGCTCAGGAAGGCTCGAAGCCGACGCCGAGCCCTTTCGCAGCTTTCCGCACGCGCTCGTCCAGGCTCAGTAGCCTAAGGCCGGCGACCGCGGAACGCGCGACGAGAAGCGACGCGAGGTGGATGGCGTCGAGCGTCCGAACCGGCTCACCGGGAAACGGCTGACGCGCGCGCTCGACAATCTCGGCCGCGATTCGCAGGACATGCCAATGAGCAGCGGCCGAGTTGAGGTGTGCTCGACGATCGGCGGCTTCTGCCTCCGTCAGTTCCTCGAGCGCCACCGCCCGCAGCAACACTCGATCACACTCGATCAGGGTCAGGTCCGAGGTGACGATGGCCTCGCCCTCAACAAGCAGGCGTCGCACCACGGGTGCGGTCGGCTCGTCAAGGAGCCATGCCAGCACCGCACTCGATTCGGCGTATAGATTCACCGAGTGCCGCGCTCCTCGTCGAGTAGTTGGGCTACGCTCCGCCGATGTTCACCTTTGTCGCGCATCAGAGCGGGGTACAGATCCGTTCCACCCGGAGCACCCAAGGTCAAAAGGCCGCGTTTGGCCAGCGACTGAAGCCCCGCCGGCACCGACGGATCGCCTTGCCCGTGCCCCGGTGGCAGGAGCTCAGCCACGACTTCTCCCCGATCGGTGACCAAGACGCTTTCCCCCAGCCGCACGCGGCGAAGATATTCGCTCAGCTTGTTTTTGAGGTCACGGACACCGACAGTTCTCATACGGCCTATTGTAGCTACTTGTAGCTACATCATCAAATGAGACGACACCCCGCGCGTGAACAGGCACCCACCAGTGATCAGCACCTGGCGACCGGCCCGTATCAGGCTCGTGTCGGCCGGATTCTTCGCGACATTCCGGCATTCGGCTTGGGTCGTATAGACCAGATATCGTGGGCGATACTGCAAAACCACCAACACTGAGGTTCTCCTTCAAGGATCCACCATGCCCAAGCTCGTCGCCCGCTGTATCGCCCTCTCGTTGGACGGATTCTCCGCTGCCAAGGGCCAAGCGCTCGATGCGCCCTTTGGTAGGGACGGACTGCGCCTGATGGAGTGGGCCTTTGCCACCCAGTACTTCGCCGAGATGTTCGGTCGAGAGGGCGGTGCCGAGGGCCTCGACAACGATTTCCTCGTCCATGCTCATGACAACATCGGCGCCACCATCATGGGCCGCAACATGTTCGGCCCGCAGCGCGGTCCCTGGTCCACGGAGGACTGGAAAGGCTGGTGGGGCCCGAACCCGCCGTATCACCACCCTGTCTTCGTGCTCAGCCATCACAAGCGCTCGAGCTTCGAGATGGAAGGCGGCACGAGCTTCACTTTTGTCAACGATGGCATCGAGTCCGCCCTAAGGCAGGCCTTTACGGCTGCCAAGGGCAAGGACGTTCGCATCGGAGGGGGCGCTTCTACGCTCGGCCAATATCTGAAGGCTGGACTGGTGGATGAGCTGCATTTGGTACTGGTGCCAATTTTGCTGGGCGGCGGCGAACGGATCTTTGAGGGATTGGACAGGCTCTCAGATAACTACGAGGTCGTCGAGTACATCCCCTCGAAGGCCGTCGCTCACATCCGCATCGTCCGGAAGGCTAAGTGACGAACTCATGCGCACCGGCATCATCCAGCGCGTTAACAACCGCGGCGCCGATGCCTCTAGTTCCACCGGTAACCAGCGCGCAAAGGTCCGTGAGCTGAAGATCGAAGCTCATGGCGTGATCTCCAGTGAGGAGATCTTGCCGCGCTCAAGACGGAAGACGAACCGCAAAGTGACGGGGCTTCCAGGAAAGCTTCCCGTCAATTGGCTCGTAACAATCGTCGTGTTGTCCTTCTCCTGCGAGTCGAGCGGCTCCGCCATGTAGTTGTATCTTGCGGAGGCTTCCGTCTTCCACCGCTTGATGGCCGCGAAGCCGGTGTAGGTATGACCCTCGTCTTTCACGACGGCACTCGCAGTAAAGCACCGCGCCACAGCTTCACCATCCATGCGATCCGCAGCAAAGTAGGCTGCAATTGGTTCAGGAAGCTCAGTCTTCATCGGAAGGTCTCCAGGGCGGCTGATGGAAGCCAAGGTACTGCACCTTAGAGATAAGAAAATCGCGTATAATCTTTATTAGCTATTTAGGTTGTGATGTATAAATGAGAGGGTCGGAATTCGCTGAATTGAGAGCCTTCGCCGCCATAGTCGAGCGGTCAAGCTTCGCCCGCGCGGCAGATCATCTTGGTCTATCGCCTTCGGCCTTGAGCCAGACGATCCGGCAGCTCGAAAACCGTCTGGGCGTTCGGCTTCTGAATCGCACCACCCGTAGTGTTGCCCCGACTGCTTCGGGCGCACGGCTCTATCAGCGTGTCGCACCGCTGATTCTGGAGTTCCACGCTGCAATTACAGAAACGATTGCTTCGACCGGGCGCGCCGCGGGAACACTGCGCATCAACACACTTAGCATGGCCGCGAAGCAGCTGATTGCCCCACGCCTCGGTCGCTTTCATAGGAACAATCCTGGCGTGGTGCTCGACCTCGTAATTGACGATGGCTTGAGCGACATTGTCGCAACCGGCTTTGACGCCGGTATCCGTGTTGGAGAGCGTCTTCAGAAGGACATGATCGCGGTACGTCTGACACGAGACATACCGATGTTGGCAGTTGCCTCGCCGGATTACATTGCTCGTTGTGGGGAGCCAAAAACTCCAGCTGATCTGCATCAACACGCGTGCATCAACTGGCTCTTTCCGGGCAGTGGCGCCATCTATCGCTGGCAGTTCAAGAAAAAGGCCAAGCAACTCGAGGTGAGCGTGGCGGGTCCCCTCATTTCCAACCTTCAGGAGGTCGTCGTCGAAGGCGCCTTGCAGGGCCTGGGAATTCTATACGCGTATGATGATGGTCGAGTTCTAGACGCGCTGGAGAAACGGCGCCTGAAGCGCGTGCTTGCCGACTGGTCCCCGACCTCGCCTGGGCTTTTCCTCTACTATCCGCATCGTCGAGGCCCTCAGCCCGCACTGCGCGCTTTCATCGATTGCCTGCTAGATCGGGACGAGGCATGTCTACCTAGTAAATGAGGCTACTGACTTCCCTTGCTTGTCCACCGGACGGCAGAGATAGTATCGGCCGCCACGAACATTAACTGCCGTTTCATCCATACGCCACGAGGAATCAGGCGACCGTGCGAAGCGGGCCCATCGAGCCTCATATTCCGGCACGTACAATGTCCGCGCGATTCGGAACTTTCTCTTTCATTTGCTCTGACTGTGGTCGTCATTGAGAATGCCAGAAACCAAAGTGAAGGATCCTTTTTCTTTGATGAACGGGATCGCCTCCTGAACCAGATTGATCTGACGCATGAGTTTGCTTCCCAATGAAAACTGCCACTTTTCAGCGGTGAGTTCCGAAAGCGGGGCAAATGCTACTTGGCCTGCCGCAATGGCCACGGCGTCAAACGAGCCGACGGCTTGATAAAGCTTTCTGACACTTTCGCTGCACTCACTGGAAGCGGCAATCGCAAAGCAGGCGCACTCCGGCGCATATGACATCGCGACGGCCTTTGCTTGGCGTGGAGAACACGCTCAAGCGTTTCGTTGGTTGGACCGGGCATACGCACAACGAGAGCGCGGTCTATCCGAGATTAAGGTTGATCCGCTGCTGAGCAGTCTGCGCGGAGATGCCCGATACAAGATCTTGCTGCACAAGATGAATATGCCGGACGGTCTTTGAATCGCAAGGACACGTCCCTCACTCCCACTCGATCGTCGCCGGCGGCTTACCGGAAATGTCGTAGACGACGCGTGAGATGCCGGGCACCTCGTTGATGATCCGATGCGCAATGCGATCCAGGAACTCATACGGCAGGCGCGCCCAGCGCGCGGTCATGAAATCGACGGTCTCGACCGCGCGCAACGCGATGACGTGCTCGTAGCGTCGGCCGTCGCCTTTGACGCCCACCGAACGCACCGGCAGGAACACGGCAAAGGCCTGGCTCACCCGATCATAGAGCTCCTGCCGCCGCAGCTCCTCGATGTAGATGGCATCCGCTCGACGCAGCAGATCCGCGTGCGCCTTCGTGACTTCGCCCAGGATGCGCACGCCGAGCCCGGGACCGGGAAAGGGGTGGCGTTTCACCATGTCGGGCGGAAGATCGAGCGCCAATCCGAGCTTGCGCACCTCGTCCTTGAAGAGCTCGCGCAGCGGCTCGATGAGCTTCAGGCGCATGTCGGCCGGCAAACCGCCCACGTTGTGATGCGATTTGATGACGTGTGCCTTGCCGGTCTTTGCGCCCGCCGATTCGATGACGTCGGGATAGATCGTGCCCTGCGCGAGCCACTTGACGTCGAGGCGGGCGGCTTCCGCATCGAACACCTCGATGAAGACCCGTCCAATGGTTTTGCGCTTGATCTCGGGATCGGTGATGCCGGCGAGCGCCTCGAGGAAGCGCCGCTCGGCATCGACGCGAATGACGCGAACACCCATGTGCTCGGCGAACGTCGCCATGACCTGATCGCCCTCGCCCTGCCTGAGCAGTCCATGATCGACGAACACGCAGGTGAGCTGCTGGCCGATCGCGCGGTGCAAGAGCGCGGCCAGCACGGAGGAATCGACGCCCCCCGACAGGGCCAGCAGCACCGCATCCGATCCCACCTGGGAGCGTATCCGCGCCACCGCATCATCGATGATGCTGCCAGCCGACCACATGGAGGCGCAGCCCGCGATCTCGCGCACGAAGCGCCTGAGGATCTCGGCACCGCGCAGCGTCTGCGTCACCTCGGGATGGAACTGCAATCCATAGAGGCCCCGGGCCTCGTCCGCCATGGCCGCGAGCGGCGCATTGTCGCTCTCCGCCGTGACCTTGAATCCCGGCGGCACCGCGACGACCCGGTCGCCGTGGCTCATCCACACATCGAGCACCGGGCGCCCCGCAGCATCGCGATTGTCCTCGAGCCCGTCGAACAGGCGGGAGACGCCGACCGGTCGCACTTGCGCCGCGCCGAACTCACGATGGGTTGCGGGCTCGACGCGCCCGCCGAGCTGCGCCGCCAGGGTCTGCATGCCATAGCAGATGCCGAGCACCGGCACGCCGAGCTCGAACAGCCGCGCCGGACCTTCGGGACTCTTGTCCTCGTAGACCGACTCGGGGCCCCCTGAGAGGATGATCGCCTTCGGCGCGAAGCGCTCGATGTCCGCCATCGGCGCATCGCAAGGATGGATCTCGCAGTAGACGCCGAGCTCGCGCACCCGGCGTGCAATCAGCTGCGTGTATTGCGAGCCGAAATCGAGAATCAGCACCCGGTCGGCGTGGATGTCGTGCATCAACTGATCCGGTAGTTCGGGGCTTCCTTGGTGATCGATACGTCGTGCACGTGGCTCTCGCGCACGCCGGCACTCGTGATGCGCACGAACTGCGGGCGCGTGCGCATTTCCTCGATGTTGTTCGACCCCGTGTAGCCCATGGCCGCGCGCAGCCCCCCGGCGAGCTGATGCAGGATCGAGACGAGGCTGCCCTTGTAGGGGACGCGCCCCTCGATTCCCTCGGGCACGAGCTTCTCGAGCTCGCTGGTCGTGTCCTGGAAATAGCGGTCGCTCGAGCCGTGCGCCTGCGCCATGGCACCGAGCGATCCCATGCCACGGTACGCCTTGTAAGATGCGCCCTGGTAGAGCTCGACCTCGCCCGGCGACTCCTCCGTCCCCGCGAACATGCCGCCGATCATCACGCAGTGCGCTCCCGCGGCGAGCGCCTTCGCGATGTCGCCCGAGAAGCGGATCCCGCCATCACCGATGACGGGGACCCCGGTTCCTTCGAGTGCCGCCGCGACGCGCGCAATCGCGCTGATCTGTGGAACGCCCACGCCGGCGACGACACGCGTGGTGCAGATCGATCCGGGACCGATGCCGACCTTGACCGCGTCCGCACCGTACTTCACGAGATCGCGGGCGGCCTCGGCGGTCACGATGTTGCCGCCGATCACCTGCATATCGGGATACTTCGTCTTGATGCGCTTCACCATCTCGAGCACGCCCTTGGAGTGGCCGTGCGAGGTGTCGACCACGATCACATCGACGCCCGCCTCGCGCAACGCCGCAACCCGCTCGAGCGTGTCGGGCGCCGTGCCCACCGCAGCGCCGACCCGCAAGCTCCCGACATTGTCTTTGCAGGCATTCGGGAATTCGGTGGCCTTCTGGAAGTCCTTCACCGTGATCATGCCCTTGAGCTCGTGGTCGCCCGCGACCACCAGCACTTTCTCGATTCGATGCTTGTGCAGAAGCGCCAGCACCTCATCCTTCGGCGCGTTCTCGCGCACCGTCACCAGCCGCTCCTTCGGCGTCATGACGGAGGAAACGGGCGCATCGAGCTGCGTCTCGAAACGCAGATCACGATGCGTCACGATGCCCACCACCTTCGTGCCGCGCACGACGGGCACTCCCGAGATGTTCTTTGCGCGCGTGAGCTCGAGCACTTCGCGGATGGTCATGTCCGGGTGCACGGTGATCGGATCGCTGATCACGCCGCTTTCGAATTTCTTCACCCGCGCGACCTCGCGCGCTTGATGCTCGATCGACATGTTCTTGTGAACGATGCCGATGCCGCCTTCCTGGGCGATCGTGATCGCGAGGCGCGCCTCGGTGACGGTGTCCATCGCGGCGGACACGACGGGCAAGTTGACCTTGATTTCCCGGGTGAGGTGGCTCGAGAGGGAGACGTTGCGCGGCAGCACTTCGGAATATGCCGGCACCAGCAGCACGTCATCGAAGGTGAGTGCCTCTTCCAGGATGCGCATCAGCGGCCTAGGGTAGGTTAAGAGGCGGCGCATTGTACCTTGCGCCCGCCGCGCGGTAAACCGCTATCATTTCCGGGATGCCGATCGAAACCGTACCGAGGAGCGATCTTTTCGCCCCGCCCGAGCGGGACATTTACTCGGTCTCGCGCCTGAATCGTGAGGCCCGGATTCTCCTCGAGCGCGGATTCGGCGCACTGTGGATCGAGGCGGAGATCTCGAACTTCGCCCGCCCCTCCTCGGGCCACTGGTATTTCTCCCTCAAGGATGCGCAGTCCCAGGTGCGCTGCTGCATGTTCCGCCAGCGCAATATGTTGTGTGCCTTCACGGCGCGCGATGGACAGCGGGTGCTGGTCCGCGCGCGCATCGGCCTGTATGAGCCGCGCGGCGAGTTCCAGCTCATCGTCGAGCACATGGAGGATGCGGGGCTCGGTGCGCTCAAGCGCCAGTTCGAGGAGCTCTCCGCACGCCTCGCCGCCGAGGGGCTGTTCGCCGCCGAGCGCAAGCGGACGCTGCCGCCGCTTCCCCGGCGCATCGGTGTCATCACCTCACCCACGGGCGCCGCGGTGCGCGACATCCTGCACGTGCTCAAGCGCCGCTTCCCGGCCGTCGCGGTGCTCATCTACCCGGTCTCGGTGCAGGGGAGCCTCGCCGCTGCGGAGATCATTGCGGCGCTCAAGCTCGCCGGCCGGCGCGCCGAGTGCGACGTGCTCCTGCTCGCCCGCGGCGGCGGCTCGCTCGAGGACCTCTGGCCTTTCAACGACGAGCGCCTCGCCCGCGCCATCATTGCCTCACCGATCCCGGTCATCAGCGGAATCGGCCATGAGATCGACATCACGATCGCGGATTTTGCGGCGGACGTGCGCGCGCCGACGCCCTCGGCCGCGGCGGAGATGCTGGTGCCCGACGCGGCGGAATGGCTCGAGACGTGCGCGAGCCTTGGGCAGCGGCTGAGGCGGGCGCTGCGCCGCCGCCTCGCGGAGCGGCACGAGCGGCTGCGCTGGCTCGCGGGGCGCGCCCAGCTCGCCAGTCCGGTGACGCGACTCCTCGAGCAGTCGCAACGCCTCGATGAGCACGAGCAGCGCTTGAATCGCGCCATGCGCCGCCGGCTTGCCGAGCTCGGTGAGCGCGTACGCTGGCTCAGGGGTCGGGCGGCGCTCGTGAGTCCGCTGACGCGACTTGCGCATCGTGCCCGCGCGCTTGAAGGGCTCGAGAGAAGGCTCGCTCGGGCGCTGCGCCAGCTGCAGCACGTGCGCTTCTCGTGCCTCGCCGAGCGGCAGCACCGGCTCTGGCGGGCGAGTCCGCTCGCGCAGCTGCGCGCCGCGGAGTCCGCCCACGCCGCGCTTCAGCGCCGTCTCGCGAGCGCCGGGCAGGGAACCCTGCAACGAGCCCGCGAGCGGCTGCTGCCCCTCATTCGCACGCTCCAGGCGGTGAGCCCGCTCGCGACGCTCGAGCGGGGCTACGCCATCGTGCATGGCGAGTCGGGCGCCATCCTGCGCGAGGCGGCGAGTGTCGAGCCGGGCAGCCTGATCGAGGCGCAGCTCGCACGAGGCCGTATCAAGGCACGGGTCGAGAAACCGTGAGGTGCTCGCCCGCGCTCCTCGCAGCGCTTTGCACCCTGGCGCTTGCGCCGCGCTCATGGGCGCTCGAGCTGCCGACCGAGAGCCCGGTCCCGGGCGGGGTGAAAATACTGCATCTCGGCTCGATTGCCGAGCTCGGCCGGCAGCCGCCGCGGGTCGAAGCTGGAGATAACCGCGTGCTCGTCGTCGAGGAGGGGAGCGAGTGGTTGGCCGTGGTCGGCATCCCGTTGTCGGCGCCTCTCGGCGAGCGCAGCGTCCGGCTCGTGCTGCCTGCCGCCCATGATCTACAGAGCGGGGCGCCGCACGAGCAGGAGCGCGCGCTCGAGTTCACTGTGGGCGAGAAGACCTACGCCAGCCAGTCACTCAACGTCGCACCCGCTCAGGTCGATCTGTCGCCCCGCGATCTCGCCCGCGCCAAGCGCGACTCGGCGCGCATCGGCAGCGCGCTCGATCACTGGAGCAACACCTCGCCCGAGGCACTGCGCTTTCCGCCGCCCGTGCCTGGGGTCCGTTCCAGCTCGTTCGGCATGCGCCGCATTTTCAATGGCCAATCGCGCAATCCGCACACCGGCATGGACATCGCGGCCGCCACCGGCACGCCGGTGATCCTGCCGCTCGCCGGGCGCGTGCTCGACACGGGAGACTTCTTCTTCACCGGCAACACCGTGCTCATCGACCATGGACGAGGGCTGATCAGCATGTATTGCCACCTGAGCGAGGTGGCGGTGAAGGTGGGCCAGAGGCTGGCCGCGGGATCGCGCATCGGCGCCGTCGGCAAGACGGGGCGCGCCACGGGGCCGCATCTACACTGGGCGCTGAGCCTCAACCACGTCTGGGTGGACCCCGCACTCTTCGTCGACTGAGTGCGTCCGCCACCGCGCAAGCGCCCGGGCTAGCGCGAGATCAAGACCCGCTCGCGCTCAGCAAGTGATCGACCGCATGCCCTTCGAGGGAGGTCGATGCACCCGGCGTCGAGGAAAGTGCGGCCTGACGCAGGCGGGCGCTGTGCTCTTGCACCGCCGCCCCTGAGGGCTGCATCTCGACCTGACCCTGGAAGAAGGCGCCCTCGGTGATGCCGATGCGGGGGGCGAAGACGTTGCCCTTGACCTTGGCGGTCGCGCGGATGCTCACCGACTCGGTGGCATAGAGATCGCCCTCGACCTTGCCGTCGATGATGATGACGCGCGCCCGGATGTCGCCTTTCATCGAGCCGTCCGTGCCGACGGTCAGGCTCTGCGTGTGGGTGATGGAGCCCTCGACGCTGCCCTGGATGATCAAATCCTCTTGTGCGGAGAGCTCACCCTTGAAGCGCAGCGTCGGTCCGAGCACCGACGCCCGCGGGGCCTCGCTGCGAGCAGCATCCGATGCACGAGTCTCGTGGCGTGGCTCTGTCGGCCGTGCAGGGGCGCGCGGCTCCATGCGGGGCTCGACTCGTGCATCATGCGCCGGGCTGCGGGGGTCGCGCGCTTCCAGGCGCGGATCACGGGGCTCCACGCGCGGCTCGCGCGGCTCGGGACGTGCACTCATAGGCTCCTGCGGCATCGCTCGTCCGGGCGGAGTGTTCTGCATGACGGGGTCTCCCTCATCCGATTTCTTGAACCAGGCCATTCGTTCCAACGCTCCCTCAGGAAGCCTTGACCATGCGGGCCGCTGCGGAGTCGGGCTTGACCTGCGCAGCTTTGCGGCCGCCCATGTCGATGTTGCCCGTGAAATTCGCTCCTTCCATGATGCTCACCGAAGGAGAATGAATGTTGCCGCACACGGTCGCCGTGTCCTTGACGATGACCGAGCGGTCCGCGTGCAGATCACCGTCCACCGTTCCCTCGACCACGATGAGCGCCGCACGCACATTCGCCTTCACGGTTCCCTGCGGGCCGACCGTGAGTCGCTGCGTGTGGCTGATCGAGCCTTCCACCCGCCCCTGGATCAACAGATCCTCCTCGGCGCTGAGCTCGCCCTTGAAAAAGAGCGTCGGACCCAGGATCGATGCGCGGTCGGTGGCACTGTTGTAGGGATTGCTCATGCGGGATCTCCGTTACGCATGCGGGGTCGGGGCTTGGGGAGTGCAGAGTACCTGGCATAATCGGGGGATCTGTGCGACGCAGGTCACGAATTGAGGTCCGCGCGCCGCGCGCGGTCCTACAATGTCGCCAAAAACGGACGGCCCCGCCCCCCGGACGGCATCCCTCGGACGGCGACGCTCGGGCGCTGGCGCGCTCGCACGGCGGCGCTCCGCCCAGTCAGCGGTGCCCTCAGCTGCTGCCGCGTGCCGCCGCGGTGCGCTCACGCTGCAGGTAATCGCTCAGATTGTGCGCGAGTGAGACGAAGTCCGAGGGGATCATGATCACGGTGGTGCTGTTGTTCTCGGCGCCCACCTCCGAGATCATCTGCATCCGTCGCAGCTCGAGCGCTGCCGGGCTCGTGGCGATCTGCTGGGCGGCGGCTGAAAGCTTCACGGAGGCCTCCAGCTCGGCCTCGGCTTTGATCAGCCGTGCGCGCTTCTCGCGAATCGCCTCCGCCTGCATCGCCATGACCTGCTGCATGGCGACCGGCAGCTCCACGTCCTTCATCTCGAAGCGTTGCACCTCGAGTCCCCAATCATGAGTCGAGCCAGCGATCGCCTCACGGAGCAGCGCGTTGATCTTGTCGCGCTCCTGCAGTACCTCGTCGAGATCGTGCTGACCGATGATGTTGCGCAGTCCGGTGAGCGCAAGCTGGTAGAC
Source organism: Steroidobacteraceae bacterium (assembly GCA_035307465.1). GTDB lineage: Bacteria > Pseudomonadota > Gammaproteobacteria > Steroidobacterales > Steroidobacteraceae > Bog-1198. The sequence continues at coordinate 50,938 of DATGIA010000073.1, read as the reverse complement.
GGCCGCGGGCGCATCGGCCACCTCGATCACCGCGCGCGCTGCATCGACGATGCGATACCAGAGCACTGCGTTCACCTTGATGGTGACGCTGTCGCGAGTGATCGTCTCCTGCTGCTCGGCGGAGACAGTGCGCGTGCGGATATCGATGCGCACCGCGCGTTCGATACCCAAGGGAATGATCCAGTAAAGGCCGGGGCCTCGCAGCCCGGTGTAACGGCCGAGCCGAAAGACGACGCCGCGCTCGTACTCCTGCGCCACGCGCAGGCCCGACAGCGCGATGAGCACCAGAGCGATGATCAGGATCTGCTGTAATGTCATGGGCGCCCCCTCCCTCAAGGGCGCCTAAGCTTACGCCATCCCTCGTCGCGAAATGCGTTGGGCTACTCGATGCTCTCGCCGTGCAGGGAGATATCGAGACCCTCGCGCTCCTGCTCCTCGGTCACCCGCAGCCCGAGGGTCTTGTCGATCACGGACAGGATCGCCGCGCTCGCGATGAGGCCGTAGATGAGCGTCGTGAGGACCCCTTTCAGCTGCGTGAGCAGCGAGCCGTCGACCCCACTGATCTCCTTGCTGACGAGCACCCCCGTGAGCAGTGCGCCGACGATGCCGCCGATCCCATGCACGCCGAAAGCGTCGAGCGAATCGTCGTAGCCGAAGGCATGCTTGAGGGAGGTGGCCGCGTAATAGCAAATGATTCCGGCCGCAGTCCCGATGAGGATCGCAGGTGAGGGGCCCACGAAGCCGGAGGCGGGTGTGATGGCGACGAGCCCGGCAACGGCCCCCGAGGCGATGCCGAGCACACTCGGCTTACCCTTGCTCAGCCATTCGGCGAACATCCAGCCGAGGGCTGCTGCGGCCGTGGCAAGCTGCGTCGTGAGCATGGCCATGCCGGCGCGACCATCCGCCGCCGCAGCCGAGCCCGCATTGAAGCCGAACCAGCCGACCCACAGGAGCGAGGCGCCCATGAGCGTGAGGGTCAGATTGTGGGGCTGCATGCGCTCGCGTCCGTAACCGAGCCGCTTGCCGAGCATGAGGCAGCTCACGAGTCCCGCGATGCCGGCATTGATGTGCACCACCGTGCCGCCGGCATAATCGAGGACTCCCGCGCTGTTCAGCCAGCCGGTCGGCTCCCAGACCATGTGGGCAATCGGCGCGTACACGAGGAGCGACCAGGTCGAGAGAAACAGCAACATCGCGGAAAATTTCATTCGATCGGCGAATGCGCCGGCAATGAGTGCCGGGGTGATGATCGCGAAGGTCATCTGGAACATGGCGTAAACCGTCTCGGGAATCGTCGGCGCGAGCGGCGAGACGGACAGGGTGTTGCCGGACTTGGCCGTCACGAATGTCAGGCCCCGAAACAGGGCGCGGCTCGTTCCCCCGATGAATCCATTGCCCGGCGTAAATGCCCAGGAGTAGCCAATGAGCCACCACAGAAGACTGACCACACAGGTGCAGGCAAAGCTCTGCATGAGGGTCGCAAGTACGTTCTTCTTGCGCACCATGCCGCCGTAGAACAGGGCCAGACCGGGCACGCACATCATGAGCACGAGCGCCGTCGAGGTGAGCATCCAGGCGGTATCGCCCGCACTGATCTTGTCGACGTTGACCAGGGCGGCCCCCGTCATCGAACTGCTCCGCGGAACGCGCTCATTGGAATCCCCCGCCACCTCGAGATTGGGTGCCTGAGTAAGCACTCCTCATGCCAGGAGGCGCGACACCCGAGCGATCAAGCGCTTAGCTCGAGCGCCGCGGGTGAAGATGCACCGATTTGGCGCGCGACGGGCCGCCCGATGCATCGCTTTCGAGCGAGCAGTCGCGCGGCGGCCTTGAGTCCATGCACCGAGAGGTCAATGCACCGAGAGCTCCAGGCGAACGCGGCCATCCTTGCTCACCGCCTTGTCGTTGGCGACCAGGAACACCCGTTCCGCGTCGATGCCGCTGTCGGTGAGGAGCGCTTGCTGCACGCTCTGGGCACGCTGCTCGCCGAGTGCGCGCAGTTCCGCATCGCCTGAGGCGATATGCTCACGCAGCGCCGCCGCGAGGAACTCGCTGCGGGCCGTGATCGATTCGGCGGGCGATTTGATCTGCAGCACCGCCGGGCTGAAGGTGGGCGGCCCGCCGCTCGAGCGTTGATAGAGCCTCATCAGGATCTGCAGCCGCTGTTCCGGCGAGAGAGGTGCCGCCGCGCCGCCTACGGCTGCAGGACCGCTCCCCGTGGCCGCTCGCGGCGCATCGGAGGCGGTGCGCGGTCGCCGGCTTGGCGCGGCGGCGGCCGCCGCCGCCTCGGCCTGCACCTGCGCCTCGAGTGCGGCGTCGATCAAGGCGGGCTTGTCGAGATCGGCGGATGCCGCGATGGGAACATCGATCTTGAGCTGCGGCCGCTCATTGAGCGCCTTCACCAGCACCCGCACCTTATCGGCCGCAGCCGGATCGAGCCGGCTCGATCCCGGGTCAAAATCGATGAACTGCAGCTCGGGGCCGCCGCCGAACAAGCGACCCAGCAAAGCGAACGGCGCGGTCACCGCCTTCTCGCAGATATTGACGATCGCCTTCCAGATGAAGGGGCCGATGCGAAAGGTCGGGTCATCGAGGGAGCCGCCGATCGGCAGATCGATGTCGATGACGCCGTTGCGGTCCTTGAGGAGCGCCACGGCGAGCTTCACCGGCAGGGAGACCGCCTCCTTGCTCGCGGTCTTGTCGCCAAATTCGAGCTGATCGATGACGATGTGGTGCTGAGCATCGAGCGCGCGTCCGACCACCTTGTAATGCAGCTCGGTGGTGAGCTTGCCCTTGGCGATGTTGTAGCCCGCAAACTTTCCCGAATAGGGGTTGAAGATGCTGAGCTCCATGTTGCGAAAGGTCATGGCAATGTCGGTATAAAGGGCGGCGCTCAATAGATTCGCCTCCCCTTTGATCGTGACCGGGGAGAACGCATCGACGCTGCCCGCAAGATCGACCCGGGCGCGCGAGCTTGGGTCGGAGGAGAGGTTCGAGACCCCGCCTTCGAGTTGTTTGATGCCGGCGGAGAAGTTGGGAGCCACCGACAGATCGGTAAAATCGAGCTCTCCCTTGTGAATGCGGACCTCGCGGATTTCCATCGGCATCCGGCCCGGGCCGGCGGCCGCGGGCCTCGAGGTGTGCCGGGTCGGATGCGCTGCAGCGTCGGGCGCACCGGTGCGGGCGCTCTGCGCCACCTGCGGGGCGGCTGCGCTCGCGGTCTTGAGGACCCGGCTCACGTTGAGACTCGAGTCCGGCGCAATGATCACGCGTGCATAGGGTTTATCGGCGCGAATCGCCGCGATCTTCAGTCGATCAGGATTGTGCGTTAGCACCAGGCCGTGCACCTCGAGGCGCCCGGCGTTGATGAAGTCATCGTGCAGGGCATCGTCGATCGTGTGCAGATCGGCGAGGTGGATATCGCCGCTGACGGTGAACGCCGGAGCGGCGGCCGCCGCCGGTCCAGCCTCGGCGTAATGGATCGCGGTCTCGGCGGATAGCCGGCCACTGCGCAAGCTCATCGCGGTCGCGAGGGCGATGTAGGGCTGTGCGGCGCGCAGATCGAGCTGCGCAAGCTTCACCGCGAGCGTCACCGCCAGCGGTTGCGGTGTCACCTCGCCCTCGATGTGCAACGTGCCCGTCTCGTTGAGCCGCGCATCGAGCGAAGCGTGAAGCGATCGCGTGGGATCGAGCGTCAGGTGCTGGAGCGCGAGCGACAAGGGCGCAATCTTGAGCTGCGCGGCCGGCTGCACCACGCGGTCCTCGGCCTCGATGACCGCATCATGCACCTCGAATCGATCGAGCTCGAGCTGCCACGGTGCCGCCGCGCTTGCCGGCGCCGGCGGCGATGCCGTGACGCGCACGGTGGGCGCTGCAGCGGCGGGGGGCGCAGGCGTCGCGCCCGCCGCGGTCGGGGCCGTCGCGGGGGGCGTGGCGGTCGGGCCCGCGGCGCTCGCGGGCATCGCAAGCTCGAGCAGATTGAGGGTGCCGTCGGGCTTGCGCCAGACGCGGATGTCCGCGCCGGCGAGCACGACCGACTGCACCTGGCCGCTATGGCGCGCGAGGTCGATCGCGCCGCCGCTCACGCTGAGCGTGGGAATGCTGATCCAGCGCTCCGCCGAGGCCTTCGGTCCGACCTGCAGGTTCGAGAGGGTGAGCTTTTCGAGCGTCACCGTACCGGTGAGGTCCGATGCCAGCTGCAGGCGATAGCTTGCGGCGAGGTCGAGCGTTCCCGAGTCGATGCGGCACGGCAGCCGGCCGCCGGCATAGGCGGCGAGCGTGCTCGCACGCAGCGCCGCAACGTGCACCGTGCCCTCCGAAGCGAGCGGCTGAACACCGAGTCGCCCCCGCCACTCGATGCGCTCGCCGAGCGAGGAAGTTCCCGCAAAAACAAAGCGGCCGGCTTCCACGGTGGTGTCGAAATCACGAAGCTCGACATCGAGCGGCTCGAGCTGGGCGGCGAAAGCGGGTGTGCGACTCGCATCCTCATAGCTCGCCGTGCCGCGCGCGATATGCAACAGCCCGACGTGCACTTTCGGCATGGCGCCCGGGTGCGCGGGGCCGGCGGGCGCCGCGGCGCCCGGGCGCGGCCCGAGGGCCGCAAGATTGAGCGCTCCGTCGGGCGCGATGTGCACCTGGAAATCCGGCGCCTGGATCTCGATCAGCGCGAAGGAATAGCGGCCGGTGATGAGCTTGTGCGGCTCGAAATCGACGCGCAGCGCCTCGAAGCCCGCGAGCGGCCGATCCTGAGCATCCCGCAGGCGCAGGTTTTCAACACGAAGGCGAAAGAGCAGGGGATTGAAGTGGATCGGGCCGACGGACACTTTCGCGCCGCCCATGCTCCGCGGCAGGCGCTCGACCAACACCGAGCGCAGCACCGCGGGCACCCCCCAAAAACCGGCCGCAACGTACAGCACCATGAGCACGAGAACCGCGAGCACGATTCTCACGCCAATGCGCGCGCCTTGATTGAGCTGCATCCCGGGCACCTGTCGTTAACGGCCGGCGCTGCGCTGACCGCTCCGGCCGCGCGCGACCCCGCAGCAAAGTCTAGCGAAAGCGAGGGCCCGGCGCTTGTCGGCCCGGCCCGGCGCGGCCCGGCGCGGCTCGTCGCGGCTCGGCTCGGCCCGGCTCGGCTCGGCTTCAGCGCTTGTTGCGCCGGATCAGTCGCTGGCGCTTTCGGGCCTGGCGCGGCGTGAGGCGGTTGCGCTTGCCGGCATAAGGATTTGCATCGCCTCGAAAAGCCAGGCGCACAGGCGTCCCGAGCAGATTAAATGCTTTGCGATACACGTTCACCAGATAGCGCCGGTACGCATCGGGAACGTGCTCGGTCTGGTTGCCATGAATCACGATCACCGGCGGGTTCTTGCCGCCCTGATGCGCGTAGCGCAGCTTGATGCGCCGGCCCGAGACCAGCGGCGGCTGATGGCTCTCGAGCGCCGCCTCGAGCACGCGGGTGAGCTCGGGCGTCGGCATATCGCGCATGGCCGCCGCGTACACCTCGCGCACCGAGGCAAGCAGCTCGCCCACTCCGGTGCCGTGGCGCGCGGAGATGAAGTGCAGGGGCGCAAAGTCCGCGAAGGCGAGCCGCTGCTCGATCTGCTGGCGAATGAGGTCGCGCTGCTCCGGGGGGATGTGGTCCCACTTATTGACCGCGATCACGAGTGCCCGCCCCTCCTCGAGGGCCGTGCCGAGCAGGCTGGCGTCCTGCTCGGCGACTTCCTCGTGAGCATCCATGACGGCGACGACGACGTGCGCGCTCTCGATCGCCTGCAGCGTCTTGATCACGCTGAAACGCTCCAGCGCCTCCTCGACCTTGGCGCGGCGGCGCACCCCCGCGGTGTCGATGAGCGTGTAGCGCACACCGTCGCGCTCGAAGGGCACGGTCACGGCATCGCGGGTGGTGCCCGGCTGATCATAGGCGACGAGCCGCTCCTCGCCGAGCCAGCGATTGATGAGCGTGCTCTTGCCGACGTTCGGCCGGCCGATCACCGCCACCTTGATGCCGCTCTCCTCGATCGGCGGGGCGGCCGCCGCGCTCAGCCCCTCGAGCGTCGCCTCCATGAGCGCGAGCACGCCCGCATCGTGTGCGGCGGCGATCGCATGCGGGGCTCCGAGTCCGAGCTGATGGAAGTCCGCGAGCGCCAGGTCCGCATCGAATCCCTCGAGCTTATTGACCGCGAGGCGCGTCGGCTTGCCGCTGCGGCGCGCGAGCTGTGCCACGAACTGATCCTGCGGCGTGAGGCCGGCGCGGCCATCGACGACCACGATGAGGCGGTCGGCCTCGCCGATCGCGCGCTCGGTCTGCTCGACCATGAGGCTCTCGAGCGCGCCCGGACGCTCGATGAGACCCCCGGTGTCGACCACGATGCAGGGAACCTCGGTGCGGCGCGAGATGCCGTACTGCCGATCGCGCGTCACGCCCGGCAGATCCGCAACCAGCGCATCGCGTGTGTGCGTGAGGGCGTTGAAGAGCGTCGACTTGCCGACGTTGGGCCGCCCGATGAGTGCGATGACCGGGAGCACGGGCGGCGCGCCTGAACCGTCGCGAGGCCGCGGAGCTTAGGAGCCGGGCGGGGTCGCCGCGGGTGCGGGCGCCGCGGCGGACGCCGGCGGCGGCGCGGCGGGCGTTGCGCGAAAGGCGGCGAGCGCACCCGCATCCGTGAGCACGACCACCGTGTCGCCGGAGGCGACCGGCGGGTTGCTGATGCGAAACTTGCCGATGCGCTCACGCGCGACGAGCTTGCCGGTGCGCTTGTCGAGCCAGTGCAGATACCCCTGAAAATCGCCCACCGCGATCGCGCTCGAGGTGATCGCCGGAGCGCTCAGGCCGCGCCGTTTGAGCTTGTCCGAGTGCCACAGCTCCGAGCCGTCGCGCTGGCGCAGGGCGGTGACGATGCCGTCCGACTGCGTGACGTAGAGATTGTCCTCATCGACCGCGAGCCCGTGATAGCTCGACATGTCATGGGCCCACCAGATCTGCCCGGAATCGAGCGCGAGCATCGCGGTGCGGCCCTGGAATCCGGCCGCGAACACGTTGTCCCCGACCACGTAGACGGCCGAGTCGATATCGACCAGCCGATCGAGCTCGGTGCGTCCATGCGGGGAGGCGAGCACGGTGTCCCAGACGGTATCGCCGGTGGCGAGATTGACGGCCATCACCTTGCCATTGTCAAAGCCGCTCACCGCGATCTCCTTGGAGATGATCGGGGTCGCCGTGCCGCGCAGGCTCAGACGCGGAACCTGCTGCTCGACTGCCCAGAGCTCCTTGCCGCCTTGCGTATCGAAGCCGTGCAACCGTCCATCGACCGAGCGCATCACCACCACCCGCTCGCTGATCGAGGGCGCCGAGAGCAGCTCGGAGTTGACCTTTGCGCGCCAGCGCTCCCGTCCCGTGGCCGCATCGAGCGCGACGAGGGTGCCCTTGCTCGAGCCGACCACGACCAGGCCGAGCCCGGCCCCGGGGCCCGCCGAGAGCGGCAGCTTGAGCTTCTTGAGCCATACCGTGCGGCCGGTGTCGAGGCCGACGGCGATCACCTCGCCCTTGTGCGAGGCTGCGAACACCACCCCATCGGCGATGGCGGGGCCGAGCCCGAGCCGCAGCTTGACCTCCTTCTTGCCACCCCCGGGAACCTTGTCACCCCACAGATGCTTGACCGGCAGCGTCGCGGGAAACTTGACGAGCTTCGCGGGCGGCTCGACGTCCTTGTCCTTGCTGCAGCCGGCGCTCAAGGCGAGGGCGAGAAGCGCGAGGCAGGCCAGGCAGGCGCGCATCAGGGTTTATCCTTGTTCGCAGCGGCGGGCGGAGGGGCGAGCGCCGCCGACGGCGGAGCGATGGGCGAGACGCCGAGATCGGCGATCTTCAGGGTGAGAATCGAGGACTGCGGGCCGCCGTCGGCCCCGGCGCCGAGGGCCGCCTTGTACTCGCTCAGGGCGTGCGCCCTATCCTTCTTTGCAAGGTAGGCATCGCCGCGCGCCTCGTGATAATCGACCGCAAATGCGGGACCCGGGTCCTCGGCGAGCGTCTTCAAGGCCTCATCGGCCTTGCCCGCGTCGATCTCGACGCGGGCAAGGCGCAGGCGCGCAATGCGCCTGAGCTCCGAGTCCTTCGAGTGCTCCATGACGTCGGTCAGCGGCACGCTCGCCTCGTCGTCCTTTCCCTCGTCGACCGCGAGTCGTGCGAGCACGAGCTTCGCCTGATCGGCATAGGGCGAATCCGGATACTGCTTGATGAGCGAGTCCGCCAGGCGTCGCGCGTTGCTGCGATCCTCCATCGAGAGCGCGGAGGTCATCTGCGTGAACTCTGCAGAGGCGGCGATCGACTTCTGGGTGCGGTGATTCTCGTAATAGCGATAGCCCGACATGCACAGGAGCCCCACCGCCACGGCGCCGATGATCGAGGGGCCATACTCCTTGGCGAGCCCCTTGACGTGCTCGAGTTGCTCATCGTCGGTCAAATATTCACTCATGTCCGCTCCACCGCCTCGACCCCCATTACAGACCCAGCAACGACCCCAGGCGTTCACTGATCGCCTCGAGCGGGCATTCTTCCTGCGCGCGCTCCTCGCGCAGGGATTTGAGCGCCACCACGCCGCGCGCGAGCTCATCCTCGCCGAGCACGAGCGCGAAGCGCGCGCCGCTCTTGTCGGCGCGCTTGAACTGGGCCTTGAAGCCCCCTCCGCCGAGGTTCACCTGCAGCGACAGGCGGGGCCACGCCGCGCGCAGCCGCTCGGCGAGCGCGAACCCTTCGATCTCGCTGCGCTCACCCGCGAGCACCAGGTACACCTGGGGTTCGGTGCGGGGCACCACGAGCCCCTGGCGCTCGAGCAGCATGATGATGCGCTCCTGCCCCATCGCCCAGCCGATCCCGGGCGTGCTCACCCCGCCGAGCTGGGACACCAGCCCATCGTAGCGCCCGCCGGCGCACACCGTGCTCTGCGCGCCCAGCAGATCGGTGGTCCATTCGAATACGGTACGCGTGTAGTAGTCGAGTCCGCGCACCAGGCGTGGCTCGACATGATACTCGATGCCGGCACGCTTGAGGTGCGCGCACAACCCGTCGAAGTGCGCGCGCGAGGGCGCATCGAGCGCGTTGATCAGCACCGGGGCGCCGGCAATGATGCGTTGCATGTCCGGATTCTTGCTGTCGAGGATGCGCAGTGGATTGCCCTTCAGGCGCCGCCGGCTGTCCTCGTCGAGGGCGGCCTCGTGGGCCGAGAAGTACTTGAGCAACTCATCGCGGTAGGCGGCGCGCGTGGCGGGCGTGCCGAGCGAGTTGATGAGCAGCGTGGTGCGCGTGATCCCGAGGCGTTTGAGGATCCTCGCCGAGAGCAGTATCAGCTCGGCATCGACGTCCGGTCCCTCGAAGCCGAACGCCTCGGCGTCGATCTGGTGAAATTGCCGGTAACGCCCCGCCTGGGGCTGCTCCCGGCGAAACATGGGACCCATGCACCACACCCGCAAACGGCCTTCGCGCAACAAATGGTTCGAGATGACGGCTCGCACCATCCCCGCCGTGGCTTCGGGCCTGAGCGTGATCGAATCGCCCCCCTGGTCGGTGAAGCTGAACATCTCCTTCTCGACGACGTCGGTGAAGTCACCGATCGATCGCTTGAACAGCTGGGTCTGCTCGATGATGGGGACGCGCAGCTCCTCGTAACCGTAGGCGGCGAAGACCTCGCGTGTGATGCGCTCGAGGTGCTGCCACAGCGCGACCTGCGAGGGCAGCACATCGTGCACGCCTTTGAGAGGCTCGATGTGAGTGGGCACGGGCCTGATCTCTCGCCGCTCTTCAGTGGCGCGGGATCGCGCCCGCCGCGCCATCCGAGCCCGGCGCGACGCGGCGCAGGACCCCATCCGCGCCGGCCTCGAATCGCGCCACATCGCCGCTGACGAACTGCCGACCGATCGCGACCGCGTGGTCATTCACCTCGAGCTGCACGCCGCTGGCGTAGCCGAGATACACCTTGAGGGGCGCAAGGCCCGCGACCGTCTTCACGCTGTTGGCACGACCCTGCCCGGCGAACACGCGTCGGCCTGACGCATCCTGCACATCGACCCAGGAGTCGGCAGAGAAGGACAGACGCAGCCGCGCGGGTCCTGCGCCGCGCAGCGGCGCGCTCGCGGCGCCCGGCGAGGGCGCGGACTCTCGGGACGGGGACGCAAGCGTGCGCTGCGCCGTCTGCACGTATCCGGTCGACGTCGCGTTCTGGTTCGCGATCGCCATCTCATTGGTCTCTGCGGCCTCTCTGGAGTCGGTGCTCGGCGCCGCACCGCTCGGCGCCGCACCGCTCTGCGCCGCGCCGCTCTGCGCTCCCGCCGAAGGGGCGCTCTCGCTCGAGGGGGCGAGGGAAGCTGCTCTGGGCCCACCCGTCGCGGCGCTCGCAGGGCCGGACGAGCTCGCGGGGCTGGGGACGCCCGCAGAGTTTGAGGCGCCCAAAGGGATCGAGTCGCCCGCGGGGTTGGAGGCCCCCGCGGCGGCATGGGCCGAGGCCGCGGTGCCCGACGAGTGCCCGCGCCACGGGCGGTAGTAGAGCACCGCCGCCACGATTGAGACGATGAGCAGGCCGATGAGCGGCACCAGCAATCCGAGCGCAGGCCCCGCGGCCGGCCCCGGGGTGCTCGACACGCGCATGACGGGAGGCCGCGGGCCGGCCGCCGGCTTGTCCGCGCCCATCGCCACCTCCCCGGTGGTGACGCCGAGGGTGCTCGCGTACTTGCGCAGATACCCCTTGGCATACACCGAGGGACCGATGCGCGCGTAGTCTCCCGCCTCGAGCGCCTCGATCACCCAGGCGTCGAGGTGCATGTCATCGGCCGCCTTCTGCGTGCTGATGCCGCGGCGTTCGCGCTCCGCCTTGAGTCTCTCGCCGATCGTCGGATCGCTCATCGAGAAACGCCGGCGCGCAGCGATTGCGCCGGTTGGGAGTCGGGAAATTCGGATTGCACGCGCCGGGCGTAGCTCGCCGCCCCGGTGTTGTCGCCGAGCTTGCGCTCGGCGAGAAAGCCGATCCAGAGAATCTCCGCCGTGGCGGGATTGACGGCCAGATAGCGCTGCACGTCATCGAGCGCCTGCTTGGCATCACCCCGCTGCAGCGCGAGGTTCCCGAGCTGCAGCAGCGCCTCCGGCATGTTCGGGCGGATGGCGAGCGCGCGCGTGAAGTAGCGCTCGGCATCGACGACGTCTCCCGCGCCCTCGACGCATACGCCCGCGTTGACCAGCGCGACCTGCGGAGTCTGGTAGACGGGATTGCTCGCCACCTCGAGCAGAAGCTTCTCGCCGGCCTTCACCTTGCCGTTGCGGCACAGATAACCGGCGTAGCTGTTCTGGATGTCCGGGTTTTGCTTGCCCAGGCGCGCCGCAGCCGCGAAAGCGTGCTGCGCCTTCGGGGCGTCCTTGAGCTGCTCGTACACCAGGCCCGCCGTCTCCTGCACGTAGGCGTTGTCGGGCGCCTCGGTGAGCGCGCGCTCGATGCGCTCCTGCGCACGCGACAGGTTGTTGGTGCGCAGATACTCCTGCGCCATCTTCATGTTCGCAATCGCCGCCTGCTCCGGGTCGGGCTTGCGGCTGTGATTCGCCGGCTGATACGGCGGCGGCGAGCCCTTGCAGCCCGCGAGCATGGTCAGCGTCAACAGGAGCGCGAGGCTCCCGGCAATGCGCATCTGCCTCATCGAACCTCCACGGATCGTGCACGCTCCCGCGCATCACTGGCCTCGAGCTTGGCGCCGAGACGCACCAGCGTGCGGTCGCGCACCCGACCGGCGAGCTGTCCGCACGCCGCGTCGATGTCATCGCCGCGCGTGCGGCGGATGGTCGCGATCACCCCATGCTCGTTCAGCGTGTCGCGAAAGCGCACGATGGTCTGCGGCGGCGACACCCGGTAGCGAGTGCCGGGAAACTGGTTGAAGGGGATGAGGTTGAGCTTCGCCGGCCGGCCTGCGAGCAGGCGCGCAAGCGCCCGGGCCTGCCGGGGGTGGTCGTTGATGCCGTCGAGCATCACGTACTCGAAGGTGACGCTGCGCCCGTTCTGGCGCTCGATGTAATGCCAGCAGGCCGCCAGCAGCTCGGCGATCGGGTGCTTGCGGTTGATCGGCACGAGCTCGTTACGCAGGGCATCGTCCGGGGCGTGCAGCGAGACGGCGAGCGCCACGTTGCATTCCTCGGCGAGCTTGTAGATCTGCGGCACGAGTCCCGAGGTCGAGAGCGTCACGCGGCGGCGCGACAGGTCGTAGCCGAGGTCGTCGAGAAAGATGCGCATCGCCGGCACGACGTTGCGATAGTTCGCGAGCGGCTCACCCATGCCCATGAAGACGACGTTGGTGATGGCACGGCCATCGGCGCGGAAATCCGCGAGCTCGCGCTGCGCCAGCCAGACCTGACCCACGATCTCCGCCACGCTCAGGTTGCGATTGAAGCCTTGCTGGGCGGTCGAGCAGAACGAGCAGTCCATGGCACAGCCCACCTGGCTCGAGATGCAGAGCGTGCCGCGGCCGGGCTCGGGGATGTAGACCGTCTCGATCCCCTGCACCTCGTCCATGCGCAGCATCCACTTGCGCGTGCCGTCCGCGGCGCTCTGCGCAGTGACGATCTCGGGCACGCTCACGGTCGCGAGCGCCTCGAGGCGGGCGCGCAGCGCCTGCTTGAGATCGCTCATCTGCGCAAAGTCCGCAACGCCGCGCCGATAGATCCATTGCATGAGCTGGCGGGCGCGAAAGGGCTTCTCGCCGAGCCGCTCGCTGACGAACTGCTCGAGCTCGATGCGCGGCAGCCCCAGCAGATTTACCCGATCGGCCACACTGGCTCCCTCGACTGAAGCGGCCCGCGCATACGCTAGCGCGTGCGCGCGCAGACCTCAATTTCACTGAAGAAATAGGCGATCTCGCGCGCGGCCGTATCGGCGGCGTCCGAGCCGTGCACGATGTTCTCCTCGATGCTGTGCGCCAGATCCGCGCGGATCGTGCCCGGCGCCGCCTTCTTCGGATCGGTCGCTCCCATGACCTCGCGGTTCCGGGCGACGGCGCCCTCGCCCTCGAGCACCTGCACCAGCACGGGACCCGAGGTCATGAACTTGACGAGGTCCTTGAAAAACGGACGCTCCCGATGCACCGCGTAGAACCCCTCGGCCTGCCTCTGCGACAGATGCAGCATGCGCGCCGCCACCACCTTGAGCCCCGCTTGCTCGAGACGACGCAGCACCTCGCCGATCAGGTTGCGGCCGACTCCGTCAGGCTTGACGATGGAAAGCGTGCGCTCGATGGACATGGTCACCTCGGGGTTGTGCAGGAAGGAGCCGCGTGGCCGACGGGCCGCCGGCAAAGGCCGCGAAGTGTACTGGAGCGCAGCGCGCGAGGCAATGCGCTAAAACGCCGAAGTCTCTGTAATTACTCGAATTTTCACACGTTGAAGCTTTCGCCGCAACCGCACTCGCCCTTCGCCTTCGGATTCTGGAACCTGAAGGCCTCGTTGAGACCCTGCTTCACGAAATCGACCACCGTCCCGTCGATCAGCGGCAAGCTCGCGGGATCGACGACCACTTTGACCCCGCGCGCCTCGAACACCGCGTCCTCGGGGCGAATCTCGTCGGCGTAGTTCACTACGTAGGCAAAGCCCGAGCAGCCGGTTTTCTTGATGCCGAGCCGCAGCCCGAGGCCGCCACCCCGCTTCTCGAGATGGGACCGAACGCGCTCCGCCGCAGACTCCGTCAACTGGATCGCCATGCCGCTCTGCCCTCCTCTGGGATGAACCGCTCCTTACATAACACGCGCCGGCGCACCGCGCACGGAACGGCCCCACTGTTTTGGGGACTCAACGCCCAAACGCACGTACCGGGGCGCGCGTTGACGCACCGCAACGCTCCTGCCGCCCCGCGCCCACGGCTCCCCGCGCCCGCCCGCGGCACCCGGCCGCGGCACCCGGCCGCGGCACCCGGCCGCGGCTCCAATGCCGTGCAATATGGGGCTGCGCAGCGACGGACTCAATGGGTCTTGGGCCGTGCCAGCGCCGCCCGCGCGGCCGCCGTCCAGGCATCCTCGACGATCAGCAGGCGGCCGAGCTTTTCCACCGGCACCTCGAAGCGCTCGCGCAACGCCGCCACGCTCTCGGGCCAGCGCTCCTCGAGCGGCCGGCCCGGCGCCTGCTCGGCCAGGAAGGAGGCGACCGCGATGACGTGCGGACAGCCGAAGGCGCGAAAGCGCGCGCGCTCGATGCGCGCACCCGATGGATCGAGCTCGAGGTCGAACTGCACCCAGGTGCCCTCCTCACGCGCGCCCGCAGCACCGCGGGCGCAGCGTGCCCCCTCGAGCACGCCCGCGGCCGAAGCCGCCTCGAAGTAGTGGCGCGTGAGCGCGCTATAGCTCATGAGCCTGCAATGCGCCGCAGCCGCTCGACGGCCGCGCGCACGACCTCGACCGCCCGCTCGATGTCGGCGGGCTGCGTATAGCGCCCGAGGCTGAAGCGCAGGCTCGCCTCGGCCAGCCGGTCACTGCGTCCGAGCGCGCGCAGCACATAGGAGGGCTCGGCGCCGGCGGAGCTGCAGGCAGAGCCGGTCGACACCGCGATCGTCGAGCGCACGGCTGCGAGCAGGCTTTCGCCTTCCACGCCCTCGATCGACACGCTGAGGATGTGGGGCACCGAGTGCGCGGGATCGCCGTTGATGAGCACGCCGCCGATCGCCTCGAGACCCTGCACGAGCCGTGCCTTGAGACGCGCCACCCGGGTGAGCTCCTCGCTCAAGGTCGAGCGGACCAGCGCGAATGCCTCGCCCATGCCGACGATCTGATGCGTCGCCAGCGTCCCGGATCGCAGATGATGCTCCTGACCGCCGCCATAGAGGAGCGGGGTGAGCTGCACGGAGCGGCGGCGCGAGACGATGAGCGCACCGATCCCCTTCGGCCCATAGGCCTTGTGCGCGGCCAGCGAGAGCAAGTCGATCCCCCACGCATGGAGATCGACCGCACACTTGCCGACGCTCTGCGCGGCATCGACGTGAACGAACGCCTGCGGCGCGGCGGCGGCGCAGGCGGCCGCGATCGCGCCGATGTCCTGGATCACACCGATCTCGTTGTTCACGTGCATCAGCGAGACGAGCACCGTGTCGGGACGCAGCGCGGCCGCGACCTGATCGGGCGCGATACGTCCACCGCGATCGGGCGTGAGGTAGGTGAGGCTCCAGCCGCGGCGCTCGAGCTCGCGCGCGGCATCGAGCACCGCCTTGTGCTCGGTGCGCGCGGTGACGATGTGCCGGCCGGTGCTGTGGTAGTACTGCGCGATGCCGAAGAGCGCGAGATTGTCGGCCTCGGTGGCGCCCGAGGTGAATATCACCTCCTCCGGCGCTGCGCCCACCGTGAGCGCGACCTCGCGGCGCGCCCGGGCGATGCGCTCGCTCGCCGCCTCGCCATACGCGTGGCTCGAGGAGCCCGG
Source organism: Steroidobacteraceae bacterium (assembly GCA_035307465.1). Classification (GTDB taxonomy): domain Bacteria; phylum Pseudomonadota; class Gammaproteobacteria; order Steroidobacterales; family Steroidobacteraceae; genus Bog-1198. The sequence goes on along the minus strand of DATGIA010000073.1, from coordinate 35,520 downwards.
GTTGCCGAAGCAGCCCTCGGCCGTGAGGCATTCGCTCATGCGCGCGGCGACGCACGCATCGACGGGCGTCGTCGCCGCGTAATCGAGATAGATCGGCACACCGGGCGGGGCGAGCTCGCTCATGGAGGGTCCATCTGGGCGGAGAGCCGGCGTCGTCCCTGGTTGCGCCCCTCCTGCACCGCGGAGAGGATGCCCCGCAGGATGTTGAGCTCGTTCGCATCCACCTGAGCGCGATTGAACAGCCGGCGCACGCGCTGCATGAGGTAGCCGGTCCGGTCCTCGAATCGGATCTCCGCGAGAACCTCCTGCAGGTGCCGATAGAAAAGCTCGAGCTCCGCACCGCTCGCCAGCGGCTGCTCGAGCTGTACGCGCGACGCGGGCTGCTCGCGCGCGACATAGATCTCGTAGGCGATGAGCTGCACCGACATCGCCAGATTGAGCGATGCATAGAGCGGATTGGCGGGGATCCGCACCAGCACATTGCACGCGATCAGATCCTCGTTCGACAGCCCGTAACGCTCCGGGCCGAAGAGCAGTGCCGCGCGCGTGCGCTCATCGAGCGCGCCGATGCGTGCCGCCACATCTCGCGGGGTGAGGATGTCCCAGTGATAGGAGCGCTCGCGCGCCGTGGTGGCGGCAACGAAGGCGCAGTCCGCGAGCGCCTCGGCGAGCGTGTCCACGGTGCGCGCACGCGCCAGCACATCGTCGGCGCCGGCGGCCAGCGCGAGCGCCTCGGCGTGCGGGAAAGGAGTGCGCGGGCGCACCAGCACGAGATCCTCGAGTGCCATGTTCTTCATCGCGCGCGCCACCGAGCCGATGTTGCCTGGATGACTCGGCTCGACGAGGACGATGCGAACCTCGGACGTCATGCTCTGATATTCTACGCGGCTCTATGCAACCCCTGCTCAACATCGGCATGCGCGCCGCGCGGCGCGCCGGCGATCTGATCGTGCGCTCGCTCTCGCGCCTCGACTCCCTCAAGATCGATTCCAAGGGCCGCAACGACTTCGTCACCGACATCGATCGCAAGAGCGAGGCCGAGATCGTTGCGACCATACGCCGCGCCCACCCCGATCATGCGGTGCTCGCCGAGGAGGGCGGGCGCAGCGGCGAGAATGAGTATCTCTGGATCATCGATCCGCTCGACGGCACGACGAATTTCCTGCACGGCTTCCCGACCTTCGCCGTATCGATCGCCGTCGAGCACCGGGGCCGGTTGCAGCACGCCGTGATCTACGATCCCATGCGCCAGGAGTTCTTCACCGCCTCGCGCGGCGAGGGCGCGCAGCTCGAGGGCAAGCGCATCCGTGTGAGCGCGCAGCGCTCGCTCGAGGGCGCCCTCATCGGCACGGGCTTTCCGTATCGCATGGCCGCCGAGCACATCGATGCCTATCTGGCCATCCTCAAGCGCATCATGATCTCGACCGCGGGCGTGCGCCGTCCGGGCGCCGCCTCGCTCGACCTCGCCTATGTCGCGGCGGGCCGCATCGATGGATTCTGGGAGTTCGGGCTCTCGCCCTGGGATACGGCCGCGGGGACGCTGATCATTCAGGAGGCGGGCGGACGGGTCGGGACACCGACCGGCGCCGAGTATGCGCTCGGCCCGAACGTCATCGCAGGGAGCCCCAAGGTGTACGAGGCTCTGATCGAGGCCATTGCGCCGCTCACGCCCGAAGCGCTGCGCGCCTGAGCCCCTTCGACGATCTATTCGCGCGCGGCCTTGGCAAAAGCCCCCGGACGACCCACCTCGGGAGGCTCCGCCCCCCGCGGCAGACGCAGCTTGCTGTTGCGATAGCCGTAACCCAGATAGATGGCGATGCCGATCACGCTCCAGATCAGCAGCCGGAGCCAGGTGGCTTGAGGGAGCGAGGCAGCCATGTAGGTGCAGAATCCGACCCCGAGAAGGGCGGTGGGCCACACATAGGGCACCCGAAACGGGCGCGGCAGCTCGGGGCGCGTGTAGCGCAGCACCACCACCCCGGCGCAGACCACGATGAAGGCGATCAACGTGCCGATCGAGACGAGCTCACCGAGGATGTCGATCGGCAGCAGGCCGGCAAAGATGGCCGCGAGCACCCCGGTGATGAGCGTCGAGATGTGCGGAGTGCGAAAGCGCGGATGCACCGCCCCGAACATCTTCGGCAACAATCCATCGTGCGCCATCGTCAGCCAGATGCGCGCCTGCGGGATGATCATCGTGATGATGACCGAGGTGAGGCCGAAGAGCGCACCGAGGATCACCGGCGTGGCGAGCCAGAGAAGCTGGGGGTGAGCCTGCAATGCGACCGCCACCGGGGCCGCATCCTCGAGCTTCTTGAACGGCACGAGTCCCGTCATGACCGCGGCCATCGCGATGTAGAGCACCGTGCAGATCCCGAGGCTCCCGAGGATTCCGATCGGCATGCCGCGCTGCGGATTCTTCGCCTCCTGCGCAACCGTCGAGACGCCATCGAAGCCGATGTAGGCAAAGAAGATGATCGCCGCAGCCCGCATGATGCCGGTCCAGCCGAACTCGCCGGCATGGCCGGTGTTTGGCGGGACGAAGGGATGCCAGTAGGCGGTGTTGACGTAGGCGGCGCCGAAGATGATGACCGCGATGACGATGCCCACCTTGATGCACACGATGATGGTGTTCACCACCGCCGATTCCTTGATGCCTTTGTAGCAAAGAGCGGTTGCGGCGGCGAGAATGACGATCGCCGGCAGGTTGATGAGGGCGCTCGTGCGATGCACCTGAAAGCCGACCTCTCCCGCCTCGAAGGGCGCGGAGGTGAGCCAGGCCGGGATGAAGTTCACATGGAACTGATCGAGCAGCTTCACGAAGTAGCGGCTCCAGCCGACCGCGACGGTCGAGCACGCCATCATGTACTCGAGCACCAGGTTCCACCCGACGAACCAGGCGATGAACTCGCCGAGCGTCGCGTAGCTGTATGCGTACGCACTGCCCGCGACCGGCACCATCGCGGCAAACTCCGAGTAGCACAGCCCGGCGAATGCGCAGCCGACCCCGGCGATGATGAAGGACAGGACGATCGCAGGGCCTGCATGCTCGGACGCGGCGGTGCCCGTGAGCACGAAAATGCCGGTGCCGATGATGCCGCCGATGCCGAAGCACACGAGCGAGGGGATGCCGAGCGCGCGCTTCAGGCCCTCGGAGGAGGCCTCTTTCTTGTACTCGGCAATGGGCTTGGTGGCGAGCAACCCTTTCATATTCATAGTGCGGGCACCGGCAAAAAGCTCAAGGTAGCGGCACTCTACACCAACGCAGAGCTCAAGGCCGGGTCCCGAGTCGCAGGTTGAGCGCCTCGACCGCGGCCGCAAAACCCATCGCCGTGTACAGGTAGCCCCGGGGAATATCCCAATGCGCACCCTGCGCCATCAGATAGAGCCCGACCGCGACCAGGAAGCCGAGTGCGAGCACCTTGATGCTCGGGTGGCGCTCGATGAAGCGGGCAAGCACGGCCGATACGCCCATCATCACCGGCAGCGACACGACGATGGCCGCGACCATGACCTCGACGCGGCTCGCGAGGCCGACCGCGCTGAACACCGAGTCGATCGAGAACAGGATGTCGATGAGCGCCACCTCGAGGATCACCGGCCAGAAGCCGCGCCGGGCCCGCCTCGCGCCGCCCGCCGCGGCGCCGCCCCGGCTCCGGGCGCGCATGCCCTTCAGCTCGCGCACGCTCTTCAAGGCGAGGAACACTCCTCCGCCGAGGAGCACCGCATCGCGGATCGAGACCTGGAACCCGAGGATCGTAAAGAGTGGACGGCGCAGCGTGGCGAGCCCGACCACGCTGAAGAGCAGCGCGATCCGGGTCAGCATCGCAAGCGACAGACCGGCGAATCGGGCCCGCCTGCGCTGCGGCGGGGGCAGCCGATCGATCGCGAGCGACAGGAAGATGAGATTGTCGATGCCGAGGACGATCTCGAGCACCGCGAGCACGAGGAAGGAGAGCCAGACCTGCGGATCGCCGAGCCATTCCCCGCCCATCATGCCGATCGATCCTCGATGCCCTACGGCAGGCCGTCGACCTCTTCGGGCTTGTTGAGCTTGCGCTCGAGCAGGTCGGTGGTGTGCAGGCCGAAGTCGAGGGCAAGCGCCGCGGAGATGTAGATCGAGGAGTAAGTGCCGGCGATGATGCCGATGACCAGCGCAGCGGAGAAGCCGTGCAGCGTCTCGCCGCCGAAGATGAGAAGCGCCACGACGACCAGCAAGGTCACGAGCTTCGTCATCAGGGTTCGCGAGAGTGTCTGGTTGATCGACTCATCGATGACCTGTGCGATGCCGAGCTTGCGCGCGGTGCGGGCGCGCTCGCGGATGCGGTCGAAGACGATGACCGTGTCGTTGAGCGAATAGCCGATCACCGCGAGGATCGCCGCGATCGCCGTGAGGTCGAAGGTGACCTGCGAGAGCGCGAAGAAGCCGATCACGCAGATCGGATCGTGCAGCACCGCGAGGATCGCGCCGCATGCGAGCTTGAAGGTGAAGCGGAACAGCACGTAGATCAGGATGAAGACCAGCGTTGCGACCAGCGCATAGCCGCCCTTCTCGAACAGCTCCTTGCCCACCTGCGGTCCCACGACCTCGGTGCGCTGCAGCTTCGCGCCCGGGTCGATGGACTTGAACACATCGATGATGCGCGCCCCGATCTGGTCGCCCTTGGCATTCGGGTCGGGCGGCAGCCGCACCAGGATGTCGCGGGAGCTGCCGAAGGCCTGCACCTGGGCGGCCGGGAAGTCCGCCTTGGCGAGCGCGGCGCGCAGCTGATCGATGTTCGGCGCCTGGGGAAAGCTCGTCTCGACCACGACACCGCCGGTGAAGTCGACGCCGAGGTTCAGGCCGCGCGCGAGCACGAGCGCGAAGGAGCCGATGATGAGCACCGCCGAGAGCCCGTACCACACGCGGCGTGTGCGCATGAACGGGAAGCGTGTGACCTTGTGAAAGAACTCCATGGCGGATTTTAGTTGCGCTCGGGCGCCGCGATCCTAGATCGACAGCCGCTCAACCTTGCGCTTGCCTCCGTAGATGAGCTGCACGAGGGTGCGGGTTCCCATGAGCGCGGTGAACAGCGAGGTGATGATGCCGAGCACCAGCACGACGGCGAAGCCGCGTACCGCGCCGGCACCGAACAGCCACAGCACCACGCCCGCGATCAGTGCCGTCACGTTCGAGTCCGCGATCGCCGAGAAGGCGCGATCGAAGCCGGCGGTGATGGCCGCACGCGGCGTCACTCCCGTGCGCAGCTCCTCGCGAATGCGCTCGTAGATGAGGATGTTCGCATCGACCGCCATGCCGACGGTGAGCACCACCGCGGCGATGCCCGGGAGCGTGAGCGCCGCGCCGACGAGCGACAGGAGCGCCACCAGCAGCACGACGTTGAAGACGAGCACCACGTCGGCGACCAGGCCGAAGAGCTTGTAATAGATCAGCATGAAGAGGAATGCGGCGAGCGTCCCGAACACCATCGCGTGGATGCCCTTGTCGATGTTGTCCTGCCCGAGGCTCGGGCCGATCGCCCGCTCCTCGACCGGCGTCAGCGGCGCGGCGAGACCGCCCGCGCGCAGCAAGAGGGCGAGCTCGCGTCCCTCGATCGGATTGATGCCGGTGATCTGGAAGTTGCTCGAGAAGACCCCGCGGATCGTCGCCCGATTGATGACCTCCTCGGAGACCTTGTCGACCTCCACGCCCTGCGCATTCTTCTCGCGCGAGCGGTCGATGAACACCACCGCCATCTGGTGGCCGATGTTCTCCTCGGTGTTGCGCAGCATCTTCGAGGCGGCGCGGCTGTCCAGGCTCACCGAAACGGCCGGGCCCTCCTGCGTGTTGGGCTGGAAGGAGGCATCGGTGAGCTGGTCGCCGGTCACCACGACATCGCGCTTGAGCAGCACGGGCTGCTTGTCGCGCGTGTAGTAGAGCTTCGAGCCCAGGGGCACATGCCCGGTCGATGCCGCTTCGAGGGCGTTGTTGTTCTCATCGACCATGCGAAACTCGAGCGTCGCCGTCTTGCCGAGGATGCGCTTCACCTCGGCGGAGTTCTGCAGTCCGGGCAGCTGGATCGCGATGCGGTTCACGCCCTCGCGCGCCACCTGCGGCTCGGACACGGCCAGCTCCGGGCTGTTGAGGCGGTTCCTCAGGATGGTGATGTTCTGCTGGACCGCATAGTCCTGGCGCTCCTTGATCTCCTGCGGCGAGAGCTCGAGCTGCACCGCCGGCGCCCCATCGACGCTTACCTCGGTGAGGTGCAGGCTGCGGTTGTCCGAGAGAATCGCATCGCGCCCCTTGGCGAGGCTCTCCGCATCGCGAAACAGCACGCGCACCCGCCGCGCGGCGTAGTCGATCTGCACGTCCTTGTAGGGAACCTTCGCGTTACGCAGGGAAGCGCGAAAGTCCTGCTCGCGGTGATCGAGCAGCTGGTGCACGGCTCCCTCGACGTCCACCTCGTACACGAGATACACGCCGCCCCGCAGGTCGAGGCCGAGCTTGAGCGGGCTCAGGCCGAGATTGCGCATCCACTCCGGTACGCGCGAGGCCTGCGTCAAGGCGATGGTGAAATCGTTCGGCCGCGCCTCGGTGATCACGTCGCGCGCCTTGAGCTGATCCTGCTTGCTCGCGAAACGCAGCGTCAGACGGCCCTGATCGAGGAACGCCCCGTCGGGCTTGATGGCCTTCGAGGCGAGGAGCTGCTCGACGCTCGATCGATCCTGCTCGGTGACGACGGCGCGATCGCGCACCAGCTGCAGCGCGCTCTCCTCGCCGAATACGTTGGGCAGCGCGAGGAGGATGCCGATCAGGAACAAGACCCCGACCAGCACCATCTTCCAGCGCGGGTAGGAAATCATGCGTTCTTGACCGTCCCCTTGGGCAGCACCTGGGCGATCTGGAACTTCTGCAGCTTGATCGAGACCCCGTTCGCGATCTCGAGGGTGAGGTACTGGTCGCCGACCTCGAGCACCTTGCCGAGAATGCCGCCGGTCGTCGTGACCTCATCGCCCACCGCGATCTTGGAGATCAGCTCCTGCTGAGCCTTGGCGCGCTTGTTCTGCGGGCGGATGACGGTGAAGTACATCGCCCCCACCATGACGATGAGCAGGATGAAGAACGTGCTTTGCGAGCCGCCGGATGCACCGCCGGCCGCTTGCGCGTGCGCCGTCGCGATGAAGAAATCCATATGTCAGGCCCCCTTAGCCGTGCGGCTGTCCCGCCGCGCAAAGGCGCGAAGTATACAGCGCGGCTGCGCCCCTGCGTCAGTCCTCATCGGCAGGCGCCGCAGGGGCCTTTGAGAAGGCCGGCCCTTCAGGTCAGGGGAGCGGCGCCGGAGCGCGGCGCCGGGCATGGAACTGCGCCGCATAGGTCTCGAGGGTGCCCGCCTCGATCGCTGCGCGCAGCTCGCGCATCAACCGCTCGTAGAAGTGGAGATTGTGGACCGTGTTGAGGTGCGCCCCGAGGATCTCGTTGCACTTGTCGAGATGGCGCAGGTAGCTGCGCGTGTAGTGCAGGCAGGTGTAGCAGACGCATCCTTCCTCGACGGGGCGGGTGTCTTTCTGGTGCGCCGCATTACGGATGTTGATCACGCCCTCGCGGGTGAAGAGGTGCCCGTTTCTCGCATGGCGGGTCGGCATCACGCAATCGAAGAGGTCGATGCCGCGGCGGACCGCCTCGAGGATGTCCTCGGGACGGCCGACCCCCATCAAATAGCGCGGCTTGCCCGCGGGCATGTGCGGCGTGAGCGTCTCGAGCACCCGCTCACGCTCGCTCTCGCTCTCCCCGACCGCGAGGCCGCCGACCGCCAAACCCTCGAAACCGATGCGCTCGAGCGACTCGAGCGAGGACACGCGCAGCGCCTCGTGCACGCCCCCCTGGATGATGCCGAAGAGCGTGCCGGGCGGCTCGCTCGCGTAGTAGGCGCGATGACCCCGCAGCGCCCAGCGCATGGACAGCTCCATCGATTCGCGCGCCTGCGCCTCGCTCGCCGGATACGGCGTGCACTCATCGAAACTCATGGCGATGTCGGAGCGCAGCACGCGCTGGATGCGCATCGATTCCTCGGGCGAGAGGAACACCGGTGCACCATCGACCGGCGAGCGGAACTGCACTCCCTCCTCCGAGAGCCGGCGCATCTCCGCCAGACTCCACACCTGGAATCCACCCGAGTCGGTCAGGATCGGCCGCTGCCAGTGCATGAAGCGGTGCAGGCCGCCGTGCGCCTCGATCACCTCGAGACCCGGCCGCAGGAACAGGTGAAAGGTGTTGCCGAGCACGATCTGGGTGCCATTCGCCTCGAGCTGCTCCGGCGTCATCGCCTTGACGGTGCCATAGGTACCGACGGGCATGAACGCAGGCGTCTCGACCACGCCACGCCCGAAGACGAGCCGCCCGCGGCGCGCGGCGCGGTCCTGTGCAATGAGCTCGAAGCGCATGCGAGCGGCGCTCGCGGCGGCCGCCGGCTCGCCGGGGCCGCCCCTGCCGGTGCTGCCGGCGCCGCTCATGCCGCCACTGCCCCCGCTGCCCCCGCTGCTGGTGCCGCCGCCGCCGCTCATGCCGCCCCCGCTGTTCGCGCGGCTGTTCATCCGCGCTCGAGCGCTCCCGCCGCCGGCTCGAGGAAGCACGCATCCCCGTAGCTGAAGAATCGGTAGCCCCGACGCACCGCGTGCGCGTAGGCGTTGAGCAGTCTCTCGCGGCCAACGAGCGCAGCGCACAGCATGAGCAGGGTTGATTCCGGCAGGTGAAAATTCGTGATCAGCGCATCGATCGCGCGAAAGCGATAGCCGGGGCGGATGAACATGCGGGTGAAGCCGGTGAAGGGCGCGATCGCACCTCCCACCGCGGCACTTTCGAGACTGCGCACGACGGTCGTTCCGACCGCGATCACGCGCCCGCCCGCAGCGCGCGCCGCCTCGATGGCGCGGCAGGTCGACGCCGGCACCTCGACGTACTCTTCGTGCATCACGTGCGCCTCGACCTGCTCGGTGCGCAGCGGCTGGAAAGTCCCCGCACCGACGTGCAGCGTGACGAAGGCACGCTCGACGCCCCGCACGGCGAGCGCCGCAAAGATCGTCTCATCGAAGTGCAGCCCGGCGGTCGGCGCGGCCACCGCGCCCGGCGCCCGCGCATACACCGTCTGGTAGCGCTCACGGTCCTCGGGTTCCGGCGCCCGCTCGATGTAGGGCGGAAGCGGTGTCTCGCCCTGCGCCTCGAACAGCGCGAGCACATCCATCGAGAACTCGAGCACGAACAGGTCCTCGCGCCGCTCGAGGCAGCGAGCCTCGTGGCCTGGAGGGAGGATGACGCGCACCCCGGGCCTCAAGGGCTTGCTCGAGCGCGCGTGCACGAGCGCGGTGCGCGGCGTGAGCACCCGCTCGAGCAGCAGCTCGATCGCGCCACCGCTCTCCTTGCGCGCGCGCAGGCGCGCCGGCACGACCCGGGTGTCGTTGAAGACGAGCAGGTCCGCGGCGCGCAGCAATTGCGGCAGATCGCGAAATTCGAGGTCCCGGCAAGCGCCGCTTCGCCCGTCGATCACGAGCAGCCGGCTCGCCGAGCGCGACGTGAGCGGGCGCTGCGCAATGAGCTCACGCGGCAGGTCGAAGTGAAAATCGCGGCTCTGCATGGGGTTTCGGCATGGGGGTCGAGCAATACTACCAAGGAGCCTGCCGGGATCAGATCGCATATACTTCGCCGTCTCGCCGGCCCGGATGGCGGAACTGGTAGACGCGCCGGACTCAAAATCCGGTGGTGGCAACACCGTGTGGGTTCGATTCCCTCTCCGGGCACCATATTTGGGACAATGGCAGAGAATCCCTTAAAATACAGCACGGAAGAGCCACACCGAAACAGCACGACCCTGCAGTGTCCAACGCAAGTGGACGACAATGCGGCGGTTGGAGTTTTGGAGCCCGAGTGAGCGCGAGATGACCGGGCCCGTAGCGCATCCAATAGCTGCGGTCTGTGCGGTTCTCGTTTTGGTTTACGGCCCGATTGCTTTGTTAAGTTTGCCTTTCCGGTCAAGGGGAGAACAACGACATGAAATCGATCCTTGCATGCACCTCGACCTGTCTCATGCTTTCCCTGCTCTCAGCCGCAGCTAGCGCTGCGAACATCACGTATTACTTGAATCTTCCGGTCATCGACGGCTACGAGACGTGGGGCACCATCACTACGGATGGCGCAACCACGCTGGCGCCCTCGGACGTCGTGGATTTCAACATCACGTTCTGGTCCAAAGCGACCCAGAGCGGCTACACACTCACGCCTTTGAATATCCAAAACTTTTCCTGGCATGAAGTCACCGCAACACCAGCCGGCTTGGTTCTGGGCACCGACGCAATTGCCTTTGCCAGCGTGGGCTCGAGCCAAGTGTGCAATCCGAACGGGGTGCTAACCGTCTGCTACGGATATAATTTGGGTATAAACCCGCCTAACTATGACGGACCCCCCGGAGTTCAATACCTGGTAGATGGGTTTGGGCTAACAGGTTCAGTACAAAGAGACACTGTTCCGGTACCGTTTGCCACGCGTATACCGAGGGCAGAGCCACCCAGACTGTTCTTTGTATTGAGCCACGCCATCTTGGGTCTAGAAACGACCCCTACGTTGCTTCAAAAGGTGAGCGCTGCTCAGCGCTACTATGAGGCGAATGATGCCGCCAATACCTGTCGTCAGCTTACCGATCTCATTACGGATGCGCGGGCAGGTACTGCTACTGGCGCCGTGAGTGACGCGGTGAACCGGATCGTGGCCGCCTACGCAAACTCCATCAAAATGCAGATTGCTTGCGCCGGTTGCGCCAGCCAATGATACCCATTCATTGATCCGGTGGTGCGCGCTGCCTTCTACGCTCGCGTCCGAGCTGGTCTTCAGAACGAAGAAAAAGTGAGCGTCTGGGAATCGTGAGACGCAGCGGCTGAAATTGGGCCGCTGCGCCTCACCTATCGAGCGGCCGCCGTCCTTCTGCTCGGCGCGCAATACCGCCCGGTCAAATCCTCCTGATCGCCGCTTGCAGCGAGGTCGTCGGGCTTCACGGCCAGGGGCCACCGCGTTTGACCTACCCCAACTCGCGCCGCTAAGCTTTTGATCTTCCTCGCTCCCGGCGTACCTCTCCGGGCACCATCGGCAAACCTTTATGGATGCGCCTTGAACTTCTGCAGTCACTGCGGCTCGACCGTCGTCTCCAAGATTCCACCGGGCGACCATCTGCCCCGCTTCGTGTGCGAGAGCTGCGGCACGATCCATTACAAGAACCCGTTGCTCGTGCTTGGCTGCGTGCCGCAATGGGGCGAGGAGATTCTGCTCTGCCGCCGCGCGATCGAGCCGCGCCTCGGTTTCTGGACGGTACCGGCCGGCTTCATGGAGAACGGCGAGACCATGCAGCATGCGGCGGCGCGCGAGTGCTACGAGGAGGCGTGCGCCCGGGTCGAGGTGGGCTCGCTCCTCGCCATCGTCAACGTGACGCACGCAGGCCAGGTCCACGTGATGTTTCGCGCCCGGCTCCTGGCCCCGGAGTTCGCCCCGGGACCGGAAAGTCTCGAGGTGCGCCTGTACCGCGAGGCCGATATTCCCTGGGACGAGCTCGCCTTCCCGAGCGGGGAGTACACGCTGCGCAAGTACTTCGCCGACCGCGCGGCGGGCCGCGAAGGCCACCATTTCACCGAGCTCACGCGTTCTTGGGCCGCCAAGGCTGTGGCAAAATAGCGCCCCCTTGGAATCAACCGATCAATCTGCACCCATCCGAACTTAGAAGGTAAGCCATGGCGTTCGTCGTCACCGAGAACTGCATCAAGTGCAAATACATGGACTGCGTGGAGGTCTGCCCGGTGGACTGCTTCCACGAGGGCCCGAACTTTCTCGTGATCGACCCGGACGAATGCATCGACTGCACGCTGTGCGAGCCTGAATGTCCGGTCGAGGCGATCTTCTCCGAGGAGGAGATCCCGAGCGGCCAGGAGAGCTTCAAGCAGCTCAATGCCGAGCTCGCCAAGCAGTGGCCCGTGATCAGCGAGAAGGGCGAAGCTCCGGCGGATGCCAAGCAGTGGGAGGGTGTCCCGGAGAAGATCAAGCTCCTCGAGCGCTGAGGACGGGACCGCCGCTCAGCGGCTTGCGACTTGTCGCTCCTTGATCGCCTGCAGCAGGTCGCGCGGCGGCATGTACCCATCGATGAAGGCGCCCGAGTCGGTGAGAATCGTCGGCGTACCGCGCACACCGATCGACTGGCCGAGCGCGTACTCGCGCGCCACCGGCGTCGCACCGCACTTCTTGTTCATGTCGAGCACCGCCCCGGCTTTCGCGCGGGTCAGCGCGTCGTTGCGATCCGCCGAGCACCACACCACCTCGGCCTTGCGCCAGCTCTCGGTATTCGGCCCGCTGCGCGGGAAGAACAGGTAGCGCACGCGCACGCCGAGCTTGTTGAGCTCCGGCACGTCGCTGTGCAGCTTGCGGCAGTAGGGGCAGTCGATGTCGGTGAACACGGTGATGGTGTAGAGCGGATGCTTCGGCGAGAACACCAGCATCTCCGACTCGGGCACGCCCGCGATCAGCTTGGCGCGCAGCTGCGTGCGCACCGCCTCCGTAAGGTTCGCGCGAGTACTCATGTCGTAGACATTGCCGTCGAGGAAGTATTTGCCGTCGGCGGTGAGGTAGCTCACCTCCGCGCCCTGGATGAACTCGTAGAGGCCCGCAATCGGTGCGGGCTTGAGATCCTCGATCTTCGAGCCGGCCGGCAGGAGCTTCAGGAGCGCGCTGCGCGGATCGGCGCCGCCCGCCGCATGCGCCTCGGCCGGCGCAGTCTCGGGCGCTGCGCCGCGCGCGCCGCCCATCGCCAGCACGCCAGCCAGCAGAGGACCCAGGACGCTTCGAGACATGAGGTGGCTTCGGTGCATGAGATCGCTTGGACTCAAGAGGCGATGGGTGGTTCAGCCGATGTTAGCAGAGCCGCTCGCGACTCCTGCCGCGCGCGCCGTGCGCCCGGGGCGCCGGTCTCCGGCCGCCCTGCGGCCCTGCCGCCCTGCCGCCCGGCCGCCATGCGCGGCTCCGCTCAGGATCGCGAGGCCGCTCAGCCGCGCGGATGATGCTGGGCGTGCAGATCCTTCAGCCGCTCGCGCGCGACGTGCGTGTAGATCTGCGTCGTCGACAGGTCGCTGTGCCCGAGCAGCATCTGCACGACGCGCAGATCCGCGCCGTGGTTCAACAGATGGGTGGCGAAGGCGTGCCGCAGCGTATGCGGCGAGAGCTCCTTCTCGACGCCCGCCTTCTTCGAGTAGCGCTTGATGATGTGCCAGAACGCCTGGCGCGTCATGCGATCGCCGCGGCGCGTCGGAAAGAGGTAGTCCGTTTGGCGTTCGAGCAGTATCTCCACGCGCGGTCCCTGCACGAACTGCGTCAGCCACTTCACCGCCTCTTCACCCAGCGGAATGAGCCGCTCGCGGTTGCCCTTGCCGACCACGCGCATGACACCCTGATTGAGATTCACCTGGTTGTGCTTCAGGCTCACGAGCTCGGAGACTCGAAGCCCGGTCGCGTACAGCACCTCGAGCATGGTGCGATCGCGATGGCCAAGGGGGTCCGACACCGTCGGCGCCTCGAGGAGCGAGTCGACCTCCGCCTCGGTGAGCGACTTCGGCAGCGAGCGCCCGATCTTCGGCATCGCAATCTGTGCGGTCGGATCCTGACTGATCAGGTTCTCCCGCACCATGAAGCGGTAGAAGCGGCGAAAGCTCGACAGCTGCCGCGCCGTCGAGCGCGGCCGCGAGCCGCCCTCGACGCGCGCCGCGATGAAGCCGAGGAGCTCCATTCGCGTGGCCTTGATGAGCGAGCTGTTGCGCTCCTCGAGCCAGCGTCCGAGCGCGGTCAGGTCGGCGCGGTAGGCGGCGAGCGTGTTGGCGGACAAACCCCGCTCCATCCACACGGCTTCGAGAAATCGCTGCAGCGACGGATCGGCGACGTCGCGGGGCGGTGTGCCAGTGCCCGAGGTACGCGTAAAGACCGTGCGTTTCAAAGCCGTCGCCATAATGTCCCGCGTGTCTGTCGCACGAAATATTCCCGCGTGCCGGTCGCACGATAGGTGCAGTACACGCTTCTCGCCGCAGTATGCGAGGGGCGCTTGCAGGTCGGCGTGACCAGTCTCACAGTAAACGGAACTATTAACATAAGGAGAACCAGATCACAGAAGCGACGCGTGCGACGCTCACCGAGCGGCTCTATGGGCTGTATTGCGTGGTGGCGTTCGCAGTTCTGGTCTCCCTTCTCACGCTGCTCGCAATGCTCCTGCCGGGCCTGCGCCGGCGGCGGCTCGCGGCCGGCTGGTTCTCGCGTGCGTTCTTCAAGTCGGCTGCGATCCACTTCTCGGTCGAGGGCCTCGAGCGGCTGCCCGCCGCGCCCTGCGTGCTGGTCGCGAATCACGCCAGCTACATCGATGGGGTCGTGGCGATCGCCGCCCTCCCCCCAGACTTCGCCTTCGTGATCAAGCGCGAGATGCGGCGGGTGCCGCTCGCGAGCCTGCTCCTGCGACGCCTCGGATCGGCGTTCGTCGAGCGCTTCGATCGGCACAAGGGCGGGTCGGACACGCGCCGGGTGTGGCGCCTGGCCGCGACGGGTCAATCTCTCGTCTTCTTCCCGGAGGGCACCTTCGATGAGCAGCGGCGCATTCGTCCGTTCCTTCCCGGCGCATTCGTCACCGCGGAGCGCTCGCGGATGCCGGTCGTTGCGGCCGCGATCCACGGCACGCGCGAGGTACTGCCCTCGGGCAGCGCGCGCGTGCGCCGTCACCCGATCCGCTTCGAGGTGCTCGGCGTGGTCGAGGCCGAGAATGCGCGGCAGCAAAGTCGCGAGCTCATTGCCCGCGCCCTCGGCGAGCCGCTGGGCGAGGCGCCCGACCCTTGATCAGGGGCCGGTGAGGCGCCCCCGTGATCTCATGCGGCAGTGCCTGACCCTTGAGCTCCTGCGGGGAGCCCTTATTCAGGCTGCAGCCCCTCGAGGGCTATACTCGCCCCATTCGCTCACCACCGTCTCGAGGAAGCCTCCATGAGCTCCGATCCCGTCGTCATTCTCTCGGCTCGCCGCACCCCGATTGGGGCCTTTCGGGGCGTTTTTGCCAACGTCACCGCACCGCAGCTCGGCGCTGCCGCCATCCGGGCCGCCCTCGCCGACTCCGGGGTCGGCGCCTCCGAGATCGAGGAGGTGATCATGGGGTGCGTTTTGTCCGCCGGCCTGGGGCAGGCGCCCGCGCGCCAGGCCGCCCTCGGGGGCGGTATACCGGCCGCAGTGCCCACCACCACCGTCAACAAGATGTGCGGCTCGGCGATGCGCGCCGTGATGCTCGCCGCCGACCAGATCCTCGCGGGCTCCGCCCGCTATGCGCTCGCCGGCGGCCTCGAATCGATGAGCAACGCGCCCTACCTGTTGCCCAAGGCGCGCACCGGCTATCGCATGGGCCACCAGGAGGTGCTCGATCACATGTTCTATGACGGGCTGCAGAGCCCGTGGGACGGCCAGCTCATGGGCTGTTTCGCCGAGGCGACCTCGGGCAAATATGAGTTCTCTCGCAAGGAGCAGGACGATTTCGCTGCCGACTCGGCCCGCAAGGCGCAGGCCGCGGTGGCGGGCGGCGCGTTCGCGCTCGAGATCGCGCCGGTGACGGCGAAGAGCCGCAAGGGCGAGACGCTCATCGATCGCGACGAGACCCCGGGTCAGGTGGATGTGGCGAAGATTCCCTCGCTCAAGCCCGCCTTCAAGAAGGACGGCACCGTGACGGCGGCGAGCTCCTCGAGCATCTCCGATGGCGCCGCGGCGCTCGTGCTGACGCGCGCCTCGACGGCGGCCGCGCAAGGCCGGAAGCCCATTGCGCGCATCGTCGGCTACACGAGCTTCGCGCGCGAGCCCGAATGGTTCACCCTCGCACCGGTCGGCGCGATGCAGAAGCTCCTCGAGCGGCTCGAGTGGAAGGCGCGGGATGTGGATTTGTGGGAAATCAACGAGGCGTTTGCGGTGGTCGCCATGGCGGCAATCCGCGACCTGGGACTGGATGCCGCGAAGGTCAATGTGAATGGCGGGGCGACTGCTCTCGGCCATCCGATCGGGGCGACGGGTGCACGCATTCTCACCACCCTGATCCATGCTCTCAAGGCGCGCGGCCAGCGCCGCGGCATCGCCAGCCTGTGCATCGGCGGGGGTGAGGCAACGGCCATCGCGGTCGAAGCGCTCTAGAGCTCTTCGAGCGTCAAAGCGCGGTCGCGCCCGGAGCCCTCAGGAGAGGCCTTTGGCCTACCGCCAAAGGCCCTCGAGGGGGGGCGTCCTTGCCCGACCATGCCCGTTCCATCGGCCATCCGTTGGTGTGCAGCATCCGTGGCCTATCATCATGGTGTCCCCACCGGATAAAGCGACATCAGAAGGTCAATCCCCTCATGGCCTGTCCGCTGTGTGGTCATGTGCCGCGGCCGGAGGGATTATGGTCTACTACGGCGCCGTTTTGCGGTGCCCCCGGGCCACCGCTTGACCGAAGAGAGACCCCCGAAGAGGTAAGTCCAGCCGATGAACGAAGCAACGCGCGATGTCATGGAGTACGAGGTGGCCATCGTCGGGGCCGGGCCGGCCGGTCTGGCCGCCGCGATCCGCCTGAAGCAGCTCAAACCCGATCTCAGCGTCTGTGTGCTCGAGAAGGCCGCAAGCCTCGGCGCACACTCCCTCTCGGGCGCGGTGCTCGAGCCCCAACCGCTCGATGAGCTCTGGCCGCAATGGCGCGAGCATGCGCCGGCGATCTGCGTGCCGGCGGGCCACGATGAATTTGCCTTCTTGAGCGCGCGCCGGCGCATCAAGCTGCCGACGCCGCCCCAGATGCGCAACCACGGTAACCTCATTACCTCCCTCGGGCAGCTGACGCCGATCCTCGGCGCCGAGGCCGAGCGCTTGGGATGCGATGTGTTCGCAGGTTTCGCGGCGGCCGAAGCGCTCTTCGACGACCGGGGCGCCGTGAAGGGCGTGCGCATCGGCGACATGGGTGTCGAGCGCAATGGCGAGCCCGGGCCCAACTTCACGCTCGGGCCGGAGATTCACGCGCGGATGACCCTGTTCTGCGAGGGGTGCCGCGGCAGCACCTCGAAGCAGCTCATCCGCCGCTTCAAGCTGGATGAGAGCTCATCGCCGCAGACCTACGGCCTGGGATTCAAGGAGCTGTGGCAATTGCCGGCCGGACGCGGCGAGCCGGGCTTGATCCAGCACACCATCGGCTGGCCGCTCGATCACCGCACCTACGGCGGCAGCTTTCTCTATCACCTCGACAAGGATCGCGCCTACGTGGGTTTCGTCGTCGGGCTCGACTACGAGGATCCTCGACTCAAGCCCTTCGAGGCCTTTCAGCAGTTCAAGAACCACCCGACCGTGCGACCCTTGCTGGAAGGGGGCGAGATCCTCGCGGGCGGCGCACGCACGGTGATCGAGGGGGGCTGGCAATCCATGCCGAAGCTCGAGATGCCGGGCGCGATGCTGGTGGGTGATGCCGGCGGCACGCTCAACACACCCAAGATCAAGGGCATCCATCAGGCCATTCGCAGCGGGATGACGGCGGCCGCACACTACGTCGAGACCGGCACGAGCGCCGGTTTCGATGCACGCTGGCGGGCCTCGGCCGGCGGCCGTGAGCTCTATCGGGTGCGCAATATCCGGCCCGGCTTCAATCGCGGCCTGTGGAGCGGTCTGGCGAATGCCGCCTTCGAGACCTACGTGACGCGCGGCCGCTCGCCCTGGACGCTGCGCAATCATGCGGACGACAAGGCACTGAAGCGGCTCGACTACCATTCACCCGATCGGGACTGGGGCGAGCGCACGCTGCCGCCGCGCGACCGTCTCGCCTTCGTGTACTTTGCCGCGACCACGCATGATGAGAACCAGCCGGTGCATCTGCATGTCAAGGACACCTCGCTGTGCGCGGGCCGCTGCACGCAGGAGTTCGGCAACCCCTGCCAGAACTTCTGTCCGGCCAACGTGTACGAGATGATCGATGACGGGGCGGGCGGGCGGCGCCTCCAGATCAACTCCTCGAACTGCGTGCATTGCAAGGCGTGCGACATCAAGGAGCCGTACACCGACCAGATCACCTGGGTGCCGCCGGAGGGCGGCTCGGGACCCAATTACCAGAGCTTGTAGAGCCCCGCCGCTCGCCGCCGCTCCACACGCAGCTCGCCCGCCATCAGCACGTCCACGGCCAACTCCGTGAGCCCGAGCGTATCGGTGAGCGCCCGCCTCGAGGCCGAGGTGGCGGCGCAGCGGCTGCTCGCCGACGAGGCGCAGCGCGCCGCCGCGCAACGCTTGGATATCCTGCGCGCCGCGCTGCTCGAGCCACGCGCGCCGCTCGAGCGGCTGCTCGAGCGCTGGCGACGCCGCTTCGGCGGGCGCGATCCCGCGCGCCGGGGAGGCCTGTACCTGTGGGGCGGCGTCGGCCGCGGCAAGACGCGGCTCCTCGACATGTTCTGCGATGCGCTCGAGGGCCGCGTCGCCTTCGAGCGCACGCACTTCTATCGGTTCATGCGCGCGGTGCACGCCGACCTCACCGAGCTTGCGGGGGAGAGCGACCCGCTCGATGCCGTGGGCGGCCGTCTCGCCGAGCGTGTGAGAGTGCTGTGCCTCGATGAGTTCATCGTCACGGACATCGGCGATGCGATGATCCTCTCGGGGCTCATGCGCTCGCTCCTGCGCCACGAGGTCGCGCTGGTTGCGACCTCGAACCTCGCACCCGGGGAGCTCTACAAAGACGGGCTGCAGCGCCCGCGCTTCGTGCCGGCGATCGAGCTCCTCGAGCGACGGCTCGAGATCGTGCATCTCGACGCGGGCATCGACTATCGGCTGCGCGCGCTCGAGCAGGCGCCGATTTTCCTCGATGCGCGCCTGCCCGGCACCGCGGCCGCGCTCGCGGCGCGCTTCAAATCGCTCGCCGGCGCCGGGGCGCACGGGCCCTCGACCCTCATCATCGAGGGAAGGCCGCTCGAGGCGCTCGCCACCGGGCCCGGCATGGTGTGGTTCGAGTTCGCGCAGCTCTGCGAGGGACCTCGCAGCCAGAACGACTACATCGAGATCGCGCGGCTGTTCGGCACGCTCTTTCTGTCGAACGTGCCCGAGTTCCTCGAGGGCATGGACGATGCGGCGCGACGCTTCATCATGCTCATCGATGAGCTCTATGACCGCAGCGTCAAGATCGTGCTCTCGGCGATGGCGCCACCCGCCGCGCTCTACCGCGGCGAGCGTCTCGCGGCCGAATTTGCGCGCGCCGCGAGCCGGCTCATCGAGATGCAGACCACGAGCTATCTCGCCGGGCGCCATCGTGCCTGAAGCACGTCCCGCAAGCCCCTGGCATAATTCGCCGATGCGCCAGGCCGCCGAGTTCACCATAGACTATGAGCAGGTGCTCGACGCGCGAGCAGAGCTCGTCGCGCCGCTCCCGCCCTTCGCCAAAGACCTCGATACGGTGACGGCCATGTACCGCGCCATGGTGCGCGCCCGCGCCTTCGATGCGAAGTGCGTCAATCTGCAACGCACCGGCCAGCTCGGCACCTATGCCTCGTGTCTCGGGCACGAGGCGGTGCACATCGCGGTGGGCTGCGCGCTGAAGCCCGAGGACGTGCTCGCGCCGGTGTATCGCGAGGTCGGAACGCAGCTCGAGCGCGGGGTCGACATGCGGGAGATCCTGCTCTACTGGGGTGGGGATGAGCGCGGCAACGATTTTCAACGGGCGCGCCACGACTTTCCGTGGTGCGTGCCGATTGCCACGCAGACGCTGCATGCCACGGGCGCCGCGATGGCGTTCAAGCTGCGCCGCGAGCCGCGCTGCGCGCTCGCCTACATCGGCGATGGCGGCACCTCGGAGGGGGCCTTCTACGAGGCGCTCAACATGGCGGGCGCTCGCGCGCTGCCCGTGGTCTTCATGATCGTCAACAACGGCTGGGCCATCTCGGTGCCGGTGCGCGCCCAGACCGCGGCGCGCACGCTCGCGCAAAAGGCGATTGCCGCGGGCATCCCCGGCGTGCAGGTCGATGGCAACGACGTCCTCGCCGTGCGCAGCGTCGTCGAGCGCGCACTCGCGACCGCGCGCGCGGGCGGCGGTCCCGCGGTGATCGAGGCGCTCACGTACCGCCTGAGCGATCACACGACGGCGGACGATGCGAGCCGCTACCGCCCGCCGGGCGAGGTGCGCGAGGCGTGGACGGTCGAGCCGCTGGTGCGCGTGCGCCGCTATCTCGAGCGGCTCAATGCCTGGAGCGAGACGGAGGAAGCAGCGCACATCGCCGAGTGCGCGCGTGAGATCGAAGCCGCGGTCGCCGATTACTCGAACGCACCGCGCCCCACGACCGATGCGATGTTCGAGCACCTGTTCGCCCGCCTGCCGCCCCATCTCGAGTGGCAACGCGCGCTGGCAGGCGCCTACGCGCGAAGCGACGGTCATTGATTTGAGCCAGGTCACCATGGTCGAGGCGATCGCGATGGCGCAGGCGTGGGAGCTCGAGCACGACGCGCGCGTCGTGGTTCTCGGCCAGGACGTCGGTGTGAATGGTGGCGTGTTTCGCGCGACGCAGGGCTTGCAGCAGCGCTTCGGCGCCGAGCGGGTGCAGGATACGCCGCTCGCGGAGGCGACCATCGCCGGAGTGTGCGTGGGACTCGCCGCCCAGGGCCTGAAGCCCGTGGCCGAGATCCAGTTCATGGGCTTTCTGTACCCGGCGCTCGATCAGATCGTCAATCACATGTCACGACTGCGTCATCGCACGCGGGGCAGGCTCAGCTGCCCGGTGGTGATGCGCATGCCGCATGGCGGCGGCATTCGCGCCCCCGAGCATCATTCCGAGTGCACCGAGACCCTGCTCTGCCACATCCCCGGCATTCGAGTCGTGTGCCCCTCATCGCCGCAGCGCGCCTATGGCCTGCTGCTCGCCGCGGTGCGCGATCCCGATCCGGTGATGTTCCTCGAGCCGGTGCGCCTGTATCGCGCGTTCCGCGAGGAGATCGAGGATGACGGCGCCGCCCTGCCGCTCGACCGCTGCGTGCTGCTGCACGAAGGGCGCGACGTCACGATCGTGACCTGGGGCGCGATGATCCTCGAGGCGCAAGCAGCGCTCGAGCGCCTCGAGAGCGAGGGTGTGAGCGTCGAGCTCATCGACCTCGCGACCTTGAGCCCGCTCGATACGCAGGGCATTCTCGCCTCGGTCGCGAAGACCGGGCGCCTGGTGATCGTGCACGAGGCGGCGCGCAACCTGGGACTCGGCGCCGAGATCGCGGCGCTCGTCGCCGAGCGCGCGCTCTATGATTTGCTCGCGCCGGTGCAGCGCGTCACCGGCTTCGACACCGTGGTGCCTCTGCATCGTCTCGAGTACGACTACATTCCGAGCGCCGAGCGCATCGTCGATGCCGTTCGGCTCACGCTCGCGACCTCATGACCCAACGGGCGCCCAGCGTTCACAGGCCTTAACGATGGCAACGTTCAGACTACCGGATCTTGGAGAAGGCCTCGCCGAGGCCGAGATTCTCGCCTGGCACGTCAAGCCGGGCGATGTGGTGAAGGCGGATCAGCCGATGGTGTCGGTCGAGACCGCGAAGGCCGTCGTCGAGGTGCCCGTACCGTTCGATGGCACCGTGACCGCACTGCTCGCAGCCACCGGCGACATTCTTGCGACGGGCGCGCCCCTGGTCGAGTTCGACTCGGGCACCGTGGTGGGCAGCATGCCGCCGATGCGCAGCGCACCGCCGGTGACGGCGGCGCCCGGGGCCGCACGCAGAGCGCTGGCTCCCGCCGCCGGCCCCGCCCCCTCCTCCACGGAGGCCGCCCCGGCTCGTCGCGCGCTTCCCCTGGCGCGCGGCGTCGCGCGACACCTCGGCCTCGATCTCGCGCGACTGCGGGGCAGCGGTCCTGAGGGCGCCATCGTGCTCGCGGACGTGCTCGCCGAGGCGCTCGGCGATGCGCCCGGGACTCGCGCCGGCGTTTCGGCCACGCCAGGCGCTTCGGCCACGCCCGGCGCTTCGGCCACGCCCGGCGCGCCGGGCGGCCCGCACGCGCCGGGTCTCGCGCTCGAGAGCTTGCCGCCAGGCGCGCGGGTCGAGCCGCTGCGCGGTGCGCGCCGCGCGATGGGACACAGCACGGCGCTCGCGCATGCGCAGATTCCGACCAGCACGGTGTGCGACGATGCGGACATCGACGGCTGGCCGGCGAGGAGCGACTTCACGCTGCGGCTGCTGCGCGCCGTGCGGGGCGCCGTCCAGGCGGAGCCCGCCCTCAATGCGTGGTACGATGCCGCGCGCCAGACGCGGGTGCTGCTCGCGCACCTCGACGTGGCGCTCGCTGTCGACACGCCCGCCGGCCTTCTGGTTCCGGTCGTGCGTCACGTCGAGCGCCTCTCCGCCGAGGAGCTGCGCGCGGAGATCGCGCGGCAGAAGCAGGCAGCCCACGCTCGCTCGAGCACGCCTGAGGATCTGCGAGGGTTCACCTTCATGCTGTCGAATTTCGGGACGCTCGCGGGTCGCTACGGCACGCCGCTGGTGGTGCCGCCCGCGGTGGCGATCCTCGGAGCCGGCCGCGTGCGCACCGAGGCGGTGGCCGTGGCGGGTGCGATCGTCGCGCGCCGGCGCATGCCGCTGTCGCTGAGCTTCGACCATCGCTGCGTCACCGGGGGCGAGGCGTGCCGCTTCCTCGCCGCCGCCATTGCCGATCTCGAGCGGCCGGATTGAGAGGATGTCCATGGGCCGCTCAACAAGCCCCCAGATGCGATCAATGCTGAAGACCACGCCCGGACCGGTCCGCAAGAGTATGGCGCGAATGGCGGCCGCCGCGGCGCGATCACCGCGCCCCAAGGCGAGCACTCATCGCCGCTTTCTGCAAGCCTACTATGCCAACGTCGACGCGCAGGACCTGAGCGGGCGTCCACCGGCTGATCTTGCGGCCGCCGCGCTCTCGCATCTCGAGTTCGCGCAGCGCCGGCGGGGACGCGCCCTGGTGCGGGTCTTCAATCCCTCCGCCCGCGAGCACGGCTACACCTCGCCTCACACGGTGATCGAGGTCGTGACCGACGACATGCCCTTTCTGGTCGACTCGATCGGCCTCGTCCTCGCGCAGCGCGCCCTCGCGCTGCACTTCCTCGCTCATCCCATCTTCGCGGTGAAGCGCGACGCCCGCGGCGTCCTGCACTCGATCGAGGAGCGCATTGCGAGCGACGAGCACCGCCGCCTCGAGTCCTTCCAGCACATCGAGGTCGATCGCATCGTCAATCCGCGGGCGCTCGATACGCTGCGCGTGCAGATCGAGAGGAGCCTCAAGGATGTGCGGGTCGCCTGCCTCGACTGGCAGAAGATGCTCGCCGCGGTGCGCGAGACGGCCGATGAGTTCAACTCATTGAGCGCGCGCTTCGACTCTCGTGACGTGAGCGAGGCGCAGGCACTGCTCGGCTGGATGGAGAACCGCCACTTCACCTTCATCGGCTACAAGGAGTACCGGCTGCGCACGCGCCGCGGGCAGGACAGCCTCGAGCCCGTCGATGCCACCGGCCTCGGCATCCTGCGCGCGGGTCACAAGCGACCGCAGAGCACGAGCCGCACGCTCTCGAGCGACATCCGCCGGCAAAGCCGCTCGCGCGACCTCGTGCTCGTCACCAAGGCCAACCTGCAATCGAGCGTGCACCGCGCGGGGTTTCTCGATTACGTCGGCGTCAAGCACTTCGATGGCGAAGGCCGCTTGATCGGTGAGAAGCGTTTCCTCGGCCTCTGGACCTCGGCGGCCTACAACACCAATCCGCGCGAGATCCCGCTGGTGCGGCACAAGGTCGCGCAGGTGATTCTGCACTTCGCGCTCGCGCCCGACAGTCACGACGGCAAGGCTCTGCAGCACATCGTCGAGTCCTTTCCGCGCGACGAGCTGTTCCAGGCGAGCGTGCCGGAGCTCGTGCGCATCGTCACCGGCATCTTCGGCCTGCAGGAGCGGCCGCGGGTGCGCGTGCTCGTGCGCCGCGATCCGTTCCACCGCTTCTACTCCTGTCTCGTGTTCGTGCCCCGGGAGAAGTACAACACGCAGGTCCGCCAGCGCATCGAGCGCGTGATCGGCGACACGCTCGCGGCGCAAAGCATGGAATCGCAGGTGCAGATCGCCGAGTCGAATCTCGCGCGCATTCACATCGTCGCACGCACGCGGCCCGAGGAGGCCGCGCGGCTCGATCTCGAGGACCTCGAGCGGCGCGTTGCGGTTGCGGTGCGCTCCTGGGCGGATGATTTCAAGGCGGCGCTGCTCGCGCGCTTCGACGAGGCGCATGCGCTCGAGCTGTTCGAGACCTACGCGCAGGCCTTCCCGGCCGCCTACACGGAGGACTTCAACGGCGAGGCCGCCTCGCTCGACATCACGTTCCTCGAGGCGGCCTTCGCCGACCGCGCCCGCCTGCATCTCGACATCTATCGTCCCGAACCGCGCCGCCAGGACAAGTTCTTCTTGAAGTTGTTCCGCATCCAGGACGCGATTCCAATCTCCGATCTGTTGCCGATGCTCGAGAACATGGGCCTCAAGGTGATCGCCGAGCGGCCCTACGGCCTCGAGTTCGCGGACGGCCGGCGCGCCTGGATCCAGGACCTCGAGCTTCTGGTGCAGGGGTCGGTCGAGACCCGCTTCGAGGTGCTCGAGGCCGAGGTGAAGAGCGCCTTCACGGCCGTGTGGACC
This sequence comes from Steroidobacteraceae bacterium, assembly GCA_035307465.1. GTDB lineage: Bacteria > Pseudomonadota > Gammaproteobacteria > Steroidobacterales > Steroidobacteraceae > Bog-1198. The sequence continues at coordinate 10,861 of DATGIA010000073.1, read as the reverse complement.
GGCCGCATGGACAACGACGGCTTCAACCGTCTCACCCTGCGCACCGGGATGGCGTGGCGCATGATCACGGTGCTGCGCGCCTACTGCCGCTATCTCCTGCAGACCGGCCTGCCTTTCAGCCTGGGCTACATCGCGCAGGTGCTCGTCAATCACGCCTCCATCGCGCGCGCGCTTGCGGAGCTGTTCGTCACGCGCTTCGATCCGGAGGTCGCGGAAAGCGCGCGCCGCAGTGCGCTCGCTCGCATCGAGCGGGACATCCAGCGGCGCCTCGAGCAGGTGACCCGCTCCGACGAGGATCGGATCCTGCGCGCGCTGTGGAACGCGCTCGCAGCGACCGTGCGCACCAACGCCTATCAGCGCACCGGCACCGGCGAGCCGAAGGACTACCTGTCCTTCAAGATCGAGAGCCAGAAGATGCGCGAGCTGCCGCTGCCGAAGCCGCTGTTCGAAGTATTCGTGTTCTCCACCCGCATGGAGGGAGTGCATCTGCGCATGGGCTACGTCGCGCGCGGCGGCATTCGCTGGTCCGACCGGCGCGAGGACTTCCGCACCGAGATCCTCGGTCTGATGAAGGCCCAGCATGTGAAGAACACCGTGATCGTGCCGGTCGGCGCCAAGGGCGGGTTCGTCGTGAAGCAGGCCGGGATCGGCGATCGCGAGGCGCAGCAGGCCGAGGTCATCGCCTGCTATCAAACCCTCATCCGGGGACTGCTGGACCTCACCGACAACATCGTCGAGGAGCGGATCGTGCCGCCTCCGCGGGTCGTGCGCCATGACGGCGACGATGCGTACCTCGTGGTGGCGGCCGACAAGGGCACGGCGAGCTTCTCCGACATCGCCAACGCCATATCCACGCAGTACGGCTTCTGGCTGGGCGATGCGTTCGCGAGCGGGGGCTCGGCGGGGTACGACCACAAGAAGATGGCCATCACGGCGCGCGGCGCCTGGGAGTGCGTGAAGCGGCATTTTCGCGAGATCGGCTGCGACATCCAGACGCAGGACTTCTCCGTGGTGGGCATCGGCGACATGTCCGGGGATGTGTTCGGCAACGGCATGCTGCAATCGCCCCACATACGTCTGCTGGCGGCGTTCAATCATCAGCACATCTTCATCGATCCGGATCCGGACGCGGCGCGCTCCTTTCGCGAGCGCGAGCGGCTGTTCAAGCTGCCGCGCTCGAGCTGGGAGGACTACTCGCGTTCCGCGATCTCGAAGGGCGGCGGCATCTATCTGCGCAGCGCGAAGAGCCTCACGCTCTCGCGCGAGGCACAGGCGCTGCTCGAGCTGCCGGCGCAGGCGACCCCGAACGAGGTGATCAAGGCAATACTCAAGACGCACGTCGATCTGCTCTGGAACGGCGGCATCGGCACCTACGTCAAGGCGAGCAGCGAGAGCAACAGCGATGTGGGAGATCGCAGCAACGATGCCGTGCGGATCGATGCACACGAGCTCAACTGCAAGGTCGTCGGCGAGGGGGGCAATCTCGGGCTCTCGCAGCTCGGTCGCATCGAGTACGCGCGCCGCGGCGGGCGGCTCAACACGGACTTCATCGACAACTCCGCCGGCGTCAACTGCTCCGACGTCGAGGTCAACATCAAGATTCTGCTGAACGGCGCCATGCGCGCGGGCGAGATCACGCGGGCGGCGCGCGACAAGCTGCTCGTGCAGATGACCGCCGAGGTCGCCGCCCTCGTGCTGCGCAACAACTATCTGCAGGGACAGGCGATCAGCGCCAGCCAGTTCCAGGCGCGCGAGCGCCTCAGCGAGAGCGCCTTCGCCATCCGCGCGCTGGAACGCGCGGGCGATCTCGATCGGGCCCTCGAGTACCTGCCCTCGGAGGAGGAGATCGCCGAGCGGCGCAAGGCGGGTGAGGGACTGACGCGCCCCGAGCTCGCGATCCTGCTGAGCTACGGCAAGATCTGGCTGTATCGCGCGCTGATCCACTCCGATGTGCCCGAGGACAGGTATCTGTCCGCCGAGCTGGTGCGCTATTTTCCCGAACCGCTCCCCAAGCGCTTCCCGAGGCGCCTCAAGCGTCACCGCCTGCGCCGCGAGATCATCGCCACCGCCATCACCAACAGCCTCATCAACCGCATGGGGCCGGTATTCCCCGTGCGGGCGCAGGACGACACCGGAGCCGATCCTGCAGCCATCGCTCGCGCCTACACGATCGCCCGCGAGGCGTTTGCCGTGCGCGGAGTCTGGGCGCAGATCGAGGCGCTCGACAACCGCGTCCCTGCGCCTGTCCAGTATGCGGCGATGGCACGCACCACCACGCTGCTGCGGCACATGAGCTACTGGCTGCTCGAGCACCATCGCGACGACCTCGACATCGAGCGCGCGGTGCGCCGCTACGCAGGCCCGGTCGCCGAGCTTGCCCGCGAGCTCGAGGGCACGCTCTCGCCCACCGCCCGCGCGCGCATGAGCGCCGAGCGCTCGCGCCTCATCGAGCAGCGCGTGCCCGAGGCGCTGGCAACGCGCATCGTCGCGCTCGAGACCATGGAATGCGGGCTCGACCTCGCGGATGTGGCGCGCGAGGCGCGCGTCAAGATCGGCTATGTGGCCCGCGCCTATTTCGATATCGGCGAGCGCATCGGACTTGCGTGGATCAAGCAGCAGATCGAGGGATTGCCGGTCGAGGGTCACTGGCAGGCGGTCGCACGCAGCACGCTGCGTGACAATCTTTACTCTCTGCAGCGCCAGATCACCTGCGATGTATTGCGGGCCTCGGGTCGCGAGCCGGGCACGCGGGTCGAGCATTGGGCCGCAGCCCATGCCGCGGAAGTGGAAACGCTCAAGCGGATCGTGGTCGACCTGCGCACGGGGGCGGCACCGGACTTTGCGACTCTCTCCGTCGCGCTGCAGGCGGTGCGCCGCCTGACCAAGACCTGAGGTGGGCATGCTCGAGGTCCAGGATCGCGAATCGGCTTTCGGCCCCGCATGGCTCAAGGTCGCGCTCGAGCGCGAGATCCCCCTCACGCGCCACCTCGCCCTCGAGGTCGAGAAGGCGGACGATGCCCAGGTGCAGCTGTGCGCGCCGCTCGCGCCCAACCGCAACCATCGCGGTACTGCATTCGGCGGGAGCCTGTTCTCGCTCGCCGTCCTCACCGGCTGGGCGTGGACGACGCGCTACCTCGCCATTCATGATATCCCGGCCGATGCGCTCATCCAGGAATCGAGCATCCGCTATCTCGCACCGGCACGCGGCGCGCTCGAAGCGACGCTCGAGGCGCCCGCCGCCGCGGCCGTGCGCAAATTCCACCGCATGCTCGAGCGCGCGGGCCGCGGCCGCATTCACCTGCCCGTCGAGGTGCATGTGGCGCGCACCATCGTCGCGCGCTTCGAGGGACTGTTCGTCGCCACCTTGCGCCAGGAGTGAGTCTTGCCCGGTCAACTGATTCTGGTCCGCCATGGACAAAGCACCTGGAACCTCCAGAACCTGTTCACCGGCTGGCACGATGTGGATCTCACCGCGCTCGGACGCGAAGAGGCGGTGCGCGCCGGGCGCGATCTCATGGCCGCGGGGCTCGAGCCGCGGATCGCCTTCACGTCCGTCTTGAAGCGCGCGATCCGCACGCTCTGGCTGATGCTCGACACGATCGATCGGATGTGGATCCCGGTGGAGCGCAGCTGGCGGCTGAACGAGCGCCATTACGGCGCGCTGCAGGGACTCAACAAGGCACAGACGGTCGCGCAGCACGGCGAGGCGCAGGTGAAGCTCTGGCGTCGCAGCTACGACGTCCCACCCCCGCCCCTCGCCCTCGACGATCCCCGTCATCCACGCTTCGACGTGCGCTATGCGGATCTCGACCGCAAGCTTCTGCCCGCGACCGAGTCGCTCAAGGATACGCTCGAGCGCGTGCAGCCGTTCTGGCAGGGACGCATCGCGCCGCAGCTCGAGGCGGGCGCCGATGTCCTGGTGGTGGCGCACGGCAACTCACTGCGTGCGCTCATCAAGATGCTCGAGGGGCTCACCGAGCTCGAGATCCTGGAGTTCAATCTCCCGACCGGAGTGCCGGTCCTCTACGAGCTCGACGCTGCGCTTGCTCCCCGACAGCGCCGCTTTCTCGGTGATCCGCAGGCGATCGCCGCCGCACAGGAGGCGGTGCGGCGCCAGGCGGAGAAGAAGTGATCAGGCCGCTCCAGGGCGACCCTAGGTGTCGGGCGCGATCGTGACCTTGATGCCGCTCAACGCCTCGGTGAATTCGACCTGGCATGACAGACGCGAGCTCGCCTCGCGATAGTCGGGCAGCTCGCGCAGCAGCTCGAGCTCATCGCTCTGCGGCTTCGGCAGACGCGCGGTCCAGGCATCGTCGACGAAGACGTGGCAGGTCGCGCACGAGCACAGCCCGCCGCAGATGGCCGCGACTCCGTAATCGAGCTCACGCAGGACTTCCATGATCTTGAGGCCGGTCTTCGCCTCGATGTCATGCTCCTTGCCATCACGATCCACGACGATCATCCGCGCCATTCACACTCTCCGCTGCAGCCTCGACAGAATCGACCGATCCTAAAACGGAGGCGGCCGCGTAAAGACTGGCTAGTTTGCCTAAGTTTCAGGCTCCGAACCACCCGCCTGATCACTCGCCCCGGTCAGCAGAGCCCACAGCAGGCACATGTACTCGTACATCCATCGCAGGATCTTGAGGCGCGCCTCGCTGGGCGCGTCCGGCGTGCGGCCCAGGTAGGCATGTAAGAGCCGGTGGGCCTGCGCCGGGGCAAGATCGTTGCTCGAGGACCACCCCGCCAGATCCCACAGCGGATCGGCGAGATGAGCATATTCCCAGTCGATCAGCAGGAGGCCGTCGGCGCCGTCGATCAGGTTGTCTCGATGCAGATCCCCATGACATAGCACGGGCTCGCACGCAGGCAGGCCCGCGAGCGCGAGGCGCTGGGCGGCGAGGGTCGCTCCCTGCGCCCGCAGCAGCGGATGACGGCTGAGAGCCGCTCCCCGCGCATCGAGGCGGTCTCCGTAGTGCACCAGCCAATCCTCTACACTCATCGAGCGCAGCGGCGGCGCCGGCGAGCAGGTTTGAATCCGGCGCACCAGATCGGCCATGCGCTCGAGCCGCTGCGGATCCTGGGCCTCCTTGCAAGTCCAGCGCGCGCCGTGCCGCCAACGCATCACCAGCACGCCCGCATCCGGCGCGCAACGCTCGAGCGCCGGTGCGAGACCGGCGGCGGCCGCCGCGCGCAGCACACGGCATTCCCAGTGCCGATCGAGACCGAGATCCGCTGCCCCGGGAACGGCGAGCCTGAGCGCGTACTCGGTGCCACCGCGCGCAACGCGCCAGGTCTCGTTCACCTCACCGGCGGCGACGCGCTCGAGGCTGACCGGCCCCGACCCGGGCACGTGGCTCAGCGCCATCGCAAGCGCCTCAGGTCGCATTCGCGGCACCGACGAGGCTGCGTCGCCACTCGCGCACGCCCACGCAGATCAGCGTCAGGTAGATCGCGAACAGCAGCACCGTGAGATAAAGGTGACGCCACACGTACAGCCCAAGACACACGGCGTCGATGACGAACCACCAGTGCCAGTTCTCGTAGACCTTGCGCGCGACGAGATAGGTGGCGAAGACGCTCGACCAAGTGACCAAGGAGTCGAGGAACGGCGAGGGAGAGCCCGTGTAGCGGCGCAGGAACACCGCGCTCAGCGCCGCGAGCACAACGATCGCCGCAAGCGCCGCGAAGTGCCGGGAGGCAGGCCAGCGATGCACCGCGAGCGCGGCGTGCTCGCCGGTCGGCTGCCATTGGCGGAACCCGTAGATCGCCATCGCGGCGTAAAAAGCGTTCAACGCCGACTCCATGTAGAGACGCGCATGGAACATCACGTACACATACAGGCAGGAGCTCACGAACGCCGCAACCCAGCACAGGATCGACTGCCGGATTGCGAGCAGCAAGTAGGCGACCGCAAGGGCCGCGGCCACGATCTCGACGCGGCCGGTCTCGCGCCACGCCTGAGCAAGGTGTGTCGAGAGCGCATCGAGGGTGACGGGCATGGAGCTCAGGCCAATCGAGTGTAGCTTGCCGGCGCACCGGCGTGCAAAACTCCGCCACGAGGTCAATGCCGCCTTGAGCGGGGAGCGCCGATGCGTATCTTTCAGGTCGATGCATTCACCGGCACGCGATTCACCGGCAACCCGGCCACGGTCGTGCTCGACGCCGATGCCTCGAGCCGCGAGCTGCTCGAAGCGATCGCGCGTGAGTTCGCGCATGCCGAGACCGCATTCGTGAGCGCTGCGACGGCGCCCGATCATGATGTGCGGCTGCGCTTCTTCAATGCCCGCAAGGAGGCTCCATTCGTCGGCCACGCGACGATCGCCGCGCATGCCGTGCTGCTCGCGCTCGGGGAACGCTCCTTCGGCACGCTGCGCCAGCACTCCGGGACCGGCATCATCGAGGTGCGGGCCGAAAAGTGCCCGGCCGAGGGGGGCGATGAGGAAGCGCGGCTCGAGTTTCGCCAATCGGTGGCCGAGCTCGCCGCACCGCTGCCGCTCAACAGCACCTTGCGCATCGCCGAGGCACTGCGCTTGCCGGCCCGGCAGCTGCACCCCGGCTGGCCCGCGCGCATCGCCCGCAAGGGCGCAACCCGGGTACTCCTGCCGGTCGCGGAGCCGGGCGCACTCGAGACGCTCGCGCCGCGCTTCGACTCTCTCGTCGAGCTCGGCCGGGAGCTCGGCGCGGAGGGGTTCTTCGTGTTTGCCTTCACGCGCGCCGCCGACGCGCTCTCGAGCGCCTCGCGCATGTTCTGTCCCGCGCTCGGCATCCCGGAGGACCCCGTGAGCGGCAACGCCCATGCGATGCTCGCGAGCTATCTGTTCGACCTCGGCGAGCTCGGCGCCGGCCGCGGGCTCACCTTCACCGGCCGGCAGGGGGCCCAGGTCCACAGGCCGGGGCTCGTCAGGGTGCGCCTCGAGCTCGAGCGCGAGCGGCTCGTGGCCGTGCACATCGGCGGTACGGCCGTGATCGTGAGTGGCGGAACGCTGCGGCTGTAGGCTAGGGCGCCAGCGACGGCTCCAGTCGCAAACGCGTCGCGAGCGCCTCGGCCCGCTGCTTCACCTCCCGGGCGGTGCTCACCGCCTCCTCGAGGTTGTCGTTGCCGAACGCGCCTTGCGCCTTCGACCACAGGCTCTCGCACACGCCGAGGTCGGCGCGCGCGCCCGGCAGGTCGATTCCAGCGGCCTGCTTGCGATGCGCGCTGCGCCGGAGGAATTCGAGCCGGGTCTGCAGCCGCGGAAGATCGCGGGTGAGGGCGACGGAAAGCGTCGCCCACTGCTCCTCGCGGCTGCGGCGCGCCTCGAGCTTCTTGGTTGCCGCGGCGCGTGCGAGGCCCTGCGCGTCGGCGAGCAGCGCCGGAGCGCCCTTGAGCACCGCGGCATCGTCGTGACGATCGAGCGATGCGCGCAGGCCCCGCAACCGGGTCTCGATGTCATTGACCCGGTCGGGAAGATACTTCTCCCCATCCGGTCCGGCCGCGAGCAACGCGACATCGATGTCCGTCAACTGCTGCTGTGCCCGCTCGTGCGAGTGACTGCACGCGCCCAGCGCGAGCAGGGCGAGCAGCCCCACGGGCAGCGGCCATGGGGCGCGCAAGATCAAGCCGCTCTCTCGATCGCCCCGCCCATCCGGGCGGGTCGGCCGGAGGGAGCAGCCCGTGCCCGCATCAGGCGAGCTCGCGCCGGGCGCGATCGAGCCACTGCGCCTGCGCGCGCCGATAATGCGGCGGCCCGAGACGCGCCGCGTCGAGGAGATCGGTGAGCTCGCGGCGCGCGGCCTCCAATTTGCCGCGGCGCTTGAGCAGCAGCGCATAGCGCAGGCGTGCCTCCGCGCCGGGAAATACCGGCGCCACGGCGGCGTACTGCTTCTCGGCGGCATCGAGCTCATCGAGCGCCTCGAGCGTGCGGGCCTGCAGCAGCCGTGCCTCCGGCGAGGTAAAGTCGGCGTTGTGGGTCGCCAGGTCCTCGAGCGCCTGGCTCGCGGCCGGATAGTCCTTTTGCGCGAAGAGTGCGCGCGCAAGCCCGAGGAGCAGCGTCGGGTCATGCTCGAAAACGCCCTTCAAGCCACCCCGATACACCTCGATCGCCTGGGAAAGCTGACCGCGCTCGCTGAGCTCATCGGCAAGCCGACGGCGAGCATCGACGTTGCCCGAGATCTCGACCTCGGTGGTGGCGCGTTTGAGGTCGCGATCCGGATCGATCACCCGCTGCATGAGGCGCGAGGCGCGGCGCGCCCCGCGGCCGCCGAAGAGCTCCGGCAGCAGCTCCACCGCGACGTACACGATCGGGCCGAGCGGAGGCAGCAGCGCGATCAGCCAGATCCAGAGCATGTTGCGGCCCGTCTTGATGACGTGCACGATCAAGCCGGCCTGCACGGCCAGGATGAGGAACCACAGTCGCAAAGCGACTCTCCACGCCAGCACCCCGCGGGGCACGAGGCTCCATTGTAGGGCCTGTCGAGCGGATGGATACGTTCAGCGCTGGGCGATGCGGATCTTGCGCTCGACGTCCCGACAGCTCGCCCAGCCGATATTCGAGAGCGAGTAGCCGAGCACGTACTCCGAGCGCGCATCGACGGTGACTTCCATCTCACAGCCGTGGAAGCCGGTCGGGGCGCCGGCAACCTTCTGCTCGATGAACCACACGTACACCTGCTTGGTGGGCGTGGCGTCGATCTTGCGGGGTTGGCCGAAGGCCTCCTGCAGCCGGCTCACCGGCTTGCCGACGCTCTCGGCCGCGATGCGCGGGACCGGCCGCACGGCATAGCCGTGGTGACATGCGCTCGAGAGCCACGCAAGGGCGAGGATGGCCGTCATCCGTAAGGCGCGACACTCAGGCGACATATTCTTGGACGCTCGCAACCAATGCGGGCGGTCAGTGTCGCGCGCTGCCGCGAGACTGCCGTCGACTCAGTTCGCAGAATGCAGATCGTTCACGTGCGCGTGTCCCCCCGCGAGATGCAGCGCATGGGTGATGCCTTGCGGTAGGTCCTCCGGATGGTGCACGACCATGATCACCGTCACACCGCTGCGCATCAGCCGCTCGAGCAGTCGCTTCATGCGCGCGCGCTGCATGACGTCGAGTCCGGTCAACGGCTCATCGAGCAGCAGCAAGCGCGCACCCGCGCAGAGCGCCCGTGCGATGAGGGCGCGGCGCAGCTGGCCGTAGGAGAGCTCGCGCGGCCGGCGCATGCGCTGCCTCGAGAGGCCGAAGAAAGCCAGCCAGCGCCGCGCCGCCGCTCGATCGGCGGCATCGAGCGCATCGACGAGGCCGATGCTCGCATGCCGTCCGCTCGCCACGAGCTCGAGCAGGCTGACCTCGATGAGATAGTCGGTTTGGAGCTGCGGCGAGACGTAGCCGACCGACCGCTTCCACTCATCGATCGGCGTACCCGGCGGGTGATGCCGTCGCTCGAGACGACCGCCGAACGCCGGCGCCAGATCCCCGTACAGCAAGCGCAGCAGCGTGCTCTTGCCCGCGCCGTTATCCCCGAGGATCGCCCAGTGCTCGCCCTCGCGTACGGTCCAATCGACCTGCTGCAGCACCCGATGTCCCTCGACGTAGAGGTCGACGCCGTGCAGCCGCAGCAGCGCCGGCGCGATTCGCATCGGCCGACGCACAGGCGGGCGGTGCAGCGGCCGCGGGCGGCGCAGCGGCCTCGCGCGCCGGGCGGGCACGCTCAATGCGCGATGCGCTCGCCGGCGGCTGCCGGGCCGCGCCAGGAGCTGCGCGCCCCGGCGCAACGAGTCGAGCTCGCCACGCCGGAAGGATCCCCGCGCCCGCACCTGCCCGCCCTCGAGCTCGAGCCATGCGCGCGTGCCGGCCGGCACGTCAGCGCCGCGGTGCGCGGCGACGACCCAGGACAGATGCCGCGCACCGGCGTGGAGCATCCGATCGATGCGCGTGCGCGCCCGTCCGTCGAGTCCGTTGTAGATCTCATCGAGCAGCAGCCAATCGCTCATCGGCGCCAGTGCACGCGCGAGCAGCGCGAGCCGCTGCTCGCCGTGGGAGAGCGTCGTGAAGCGACGCCTGGCGAGCCCCTCGAGCCCGCACTGCTCGATGAGCGCATGCACGCGGCGGCGCTCGCTGCGGCGGATGGGCCCGAGCAGCAGATCCGTGCGGTGCAGGCCGGTCGCGATCAGCTCCTCGAGCGGCAGGTCCCAGCCGTAGCGAAGATACTTGTCCTGGAGCTCGGCACCGAGGTAGGCGATGCGTCCTTTTGCCTCCTCGAGCGTGAGGCTCGCGCGGCCGAGGCGATAAATGCGTTGCCCGTGGCCCGTGGGGGTGGGCCAGACATCCCCTGCAATGAGCTTCAACAGCTGCGTCTTGCCGGCGCCGTTCTCGCCGAGCAATGCCCAGCGCTCGCCGGGCTCGAGGTCGAGCGTGATGTCGCTCAAGACCCAGCGACCGCCGCGCCGCACGCTCGCCGAGCGCAGCGATACCGCGAGCCGCTCGTCCATCGTTGCTGGGCGGCTCCTCAGCTCGACTTCCAGCGCTCGCCCGCGCGAACCGCCCGTTGCTCGCGCTCGAGCTTGACCAGATGAGCCTCGAGGGTGAGCCTGGCCCAGGGGTGGCGCTCGACGGGCACGTCCTCATACACGCGCGCGGTGAGCTCATCGAGCGTGGCAGCTTCGCTCCGAAGGGCCGCAAGCACTTTGGCCTCACGCGCCAGGCGGTGCGCGCGCAGTGCTTCGAGCACTCTCTTTCCGGCGCTCAGCACCTCCCCATGGCCGGGCGCAATGCGCTCGAAGTCGAAGGCCGCGAGCTTCACGAGCGAATCAAGGTAGGCACCCATGTCCCCGTCCGGGTGCAGGATCACGGGTGACACGCCGCCGAGTACGTGGTCACCGGTGAACAGCAGC
>DATGIA010000072.1:0-50093 GCA_035307465.1 Steroidobacteraceae bacterium | reverse complement strand
CGATCTGTCGGACTCTCCGACGCCCCGCAGGACGTCTCCTTCAAGGAGATGGTGCGCCGCCAGCACGCGCTTCTGGACGTGGTCGGCCGCGATCCCGACGTCGAGAGCTACGGCACCAACGTGGGGGGCAACCGGCCGGTCAACAACAGCTTCGTCATCATCGGACTGAAGCCGCGCTCCCAACGCAGTGCGAGCGCGGATCAGATCATCAACCGGCTGCGCCCGAAGCTTGCCCAGGTGCCGGGCGCGACGCTCTACCTGCAGGCCGCACAGGACCTCAACATCGGCGGGCGCACGACCCGAACCCAGTATCAATATACCCTGCAGGACAGCGACATCGATGAGCTCAATACCTGGGCTCCGAAGCTGCTCGAGCGGCTGCAGAAGCTGCCGATGCTGCGTGATGTCGCCTCGGACCAGCAGACGACGAGCGGCATGCTCGCCCTCACCATCGATCGCGATCAGGCGGCGCGCTTCGGCATCCAGCCTGCCGCCATCGATCAGACGCTCTACGACGCCTTCGGCCAGCGCCAGGCGGCGCAGTTCTTCACCCAGGCGAACAGCTACCACGTGATTCTGGAGATCACGCCGGCGCTTCAGCGCGATCCGGCGGCGCTCGAGAAGCTCTACTTGAAATCCCCGCTCACCGGGGCGATGGTGCCGCTATCGACCATGGTCAAGTACGACACGCAGCACGTGACTTATCTCTCGATCAATCACCAGGGGCAGTTTCCCGCCGTCACCCTCTCCTTCAACCTCGCCCCCGGCGCGGCGCTCGGCGATGCGGTCGATGCGATCACGGCCGCCTCGCAGGCGATGCGCCTGCCCCCGACCATCACCGGAACGTTCCAGGGCACGGCACAGGCGTTTCAGAGCTCGCTCAGGAGTCAGCCCCTGCTGATCCTCGCGGCGCTCGTCGCGGTCTACATCATTCTTGGAATGCTCTATGAGAGCTACATTCATCCGCTCACCATCCTCTCGACGCTGCCTTCGGCGGGCGTCGGGGCGCTGCTCATCCTGCTGCTGTTCCACATCGATCTGTCCGTGATGGCCCTGATCGGCATCATCCTGCTCATCGGCATCGTGAAGAAGAACGGCATCATGATGGTCGATTTCGCGATCCACGCCGAGCGCGAGGAGCTGCTGACGCCGCGCCAGTCGATCCGCCAGGCGTGCCTGCTGCGTTTCCGGCCGATCATGATGACGACGATGGCGGCGCTCCTCGGGGCGCTGCCGCTCGCGCTCGGGCGCGGCACCGGCTCCGAGCTGCGCCAGCCCCTGGGGTTCACCATGGTGGGCGGCCTGATCGTGAGCCAGGCGCTCACGCTGTTCACCACGCCGGTCATCTACCTCTATCTCGATCGCTTCCGCCTGTGGCTGCGGGGGCGGCGCGAGTCGGCGGCGCGCACCGGCGCGGACACCGATCCGCTCGGAGAGGCGTCGTGAAGATTCTGCTGGTGGAGGATAATGAGCGCGTCAGCCAGTTCGTCCTCAAGGGACTCCTGGAGGCGGGACACACCGCGGATCACGCCTCGACGGGGCGTGATGGCATGTTTCTCGCGGCGAGCGAGCCCTACGACGTCATCATCATGGATCGCATGCTGCCCGGAGAGGTCGACGGTCTCGCGATCATCGAGGTGCTGCGCAAGGCGGGCAAGCGCACTCCGATTCTCATCTTGAGCGCGCTTGCCGAGGTCGACGATCGCATCCGCGGACTGCGCGCGGGGGGCGATGACTATCTGACGAAGCCGTTCGCGTTCGGTGAGCTCCTCGCGCGACTCGATGCGCTGCACCGGCGCTCGCAAGGCACGAACCGCGAGGCACCCTTGACGGTCGGCAATCTGCACATGGATCCGCTCACTCGCAAGGTGAGCCGCGGGGAGCGGCAGATCGCGTTGCAGCCGCGCGAGTTCAAGCTGCTCGAGTACCTGATGCGCCATGCCGGTCAGGTGGTGACGCGCACCATGCTGCTCGAGAACGTCTGGGATTATCACTTCGATCCGCAGACCAACGTCGTCGACGTGCACATCAGCAAGCTCCGCCAGAAGATCGACACCGAGCAGGAGCGCCCGCTGCTGCGCACCGTGCGCAATGCGGGCTACATGGTGACGGCCGATGACTGAGCCAGGATGACCTGGGGCCTCCCGGAGATGCGCTACTCCTCGATCAAGGTGGCATTCACCTACGTCGCGCTCGGCATCGCCGCGCTGGTGCTGTTCGCCGCGCCGCTGTGGTACGCCTGGCAGGTGACGATCCAGGATGGGCGTAGCGAGATCCTGCAAGCGGATGCGGCGCGGCTCACCGACGTCTACCGGCAGGGCGGCGGCGATGCGCTCAGGCGCTTCATCGAGGCGCGCGTGCACATGCAGATCGCGGGCGACCGGATCCTGCTGCTCACCGACTCATCGCTCCATCCGCTCGCGGGCAACCTCGCCGCCTGGCCGCGCGGCCTGCCGGCCACCAGCGGGAATTATCGGATCAAGGTCGACATGGGCGAGCGCGGCATTCAGGAATCGCTCACGCACGTCGCACAGCTCGGCGATTACCTGCTGCTGGTCGGACGCGACAACAAGCTGTTCGAGCCGCTCGAGCGGCGTTTCTGGTACGGACTCGGCGCGGCAATCGCAGTGCTCTCGATCGCCGGGCTGCTCGTCGGTCTGGTGACGCGCCGCGCGCTCATGTCACGCGTACACAGCATCCAGCGCACGGTCTCGGCCATCATTCACGGCGATCTGAAGCACCGACTGCCGGCGCAGCAGGCGGACGATGAGCTCAGCATGCTGGCTCGCACGATCAACGGCATGCTCGAGCAGATCGAGCTGCTGGTGCACGGCGTGCGCAACGTCTCGAACTCCATCGCGCACGATCTGCGCACGCCGCTCGCGGAGCTGCGCGCGCGTCTCGAGGAGCTCGCGCTGATGCGCCCCTCGCCGGAAGCGACGTTTGCGCAGATCGATGCGGCGGTCGCCGACGTCGATCGCGTGATTCACATCTTCGATGCGCTGCTTCGCCTCGCGGAAATCGACGCCGGCATGCGCCGCTCGGGCTTCGTGACGGTCGATCTCAAGGAGCTCGCAGCGACTGCGATCGAATTCTATGCGCCGGCCGCGGAGCTCCTGCACATCGATCTCAGCCTCGAGGCGGAGCACACCGTGCGCAGTGCGGGCGACCCGGTGCTGCTCGCGCAGGCACTCAGCAACCTGATCGACAACGCCCTCAAGTACACACCGGCGCACGGCCGCATCGCGGTGACCGTGCGCCACAGCGAGCGCGGCGCCGAGCTGTCGGTTCGCGATACCGGTCCGGGCATCGAGGCGGCGGAGAAGGCGAAGGTGCTCGAGCGCTTCTATCGTGGCGATGCGAGCCGCGGGACCCCCGGCGTCGGTCTCGGCCTGTCCCTGGTGCAGGCAATTGCCAAGCTTCATGGCAGCAACCTGGAACTGATCGACAGCCACCCGGGCCTCGAGGTGGTGATGGTGCTGCGGGTGGAGGACGGCGCTCACAGCCCCTCCTCGGCGCGGTCCGCAACCGATGCTCGCGGCGCTGTTGCGCTGGATGCGGGGCGCGCGCTGCTATCCTAGTCCCCGCACGTCGGGCACGCGCCCAGATGCGCCCCGCCGTACAGCGGCACATCGCGAGGATCGGCCGGATCGATGCTCACCATGCGCCGCTCCGGGGGACGATCGCAGAAGAAGGTCGCGCAGGCGGAGGAGAATTCGCCGATCGACCAGCCGGCTTTCATCCAGTCGAGCATCGCCTCCAGGAATGCGCGCTTGAGGTCGGTGCCGCGGGGCAGCTCGCGCGTCTCGAGCAAGGTACCGTGCATGCTGCGCACGACATACCAGCGCGGCTCCGAGCTTGCGCCCAAGGGATCGGGACCTGCACGGCGGCGTTGCATGGCGAGAATGTAGAAATCCCCGCGCGGGGCGTCCATCCATTAGTCCGCAATGCAGCAAACTGGATAAGCCCAGAGCTTGCGACCCCGCATCAGCCCATTCCCACGAGGTCTGTAGGCCGACCGCCGCTGACCGGTCCATGGCGCAGTGCATATAGTCCGCTGCGACACCATCACCGGAGCACATCATGGGCAATCCGAACGAGCCGACGACCCCGGATCTCGAGCAGGAGCGGCATCTTCGAGGCCCGGACCTCGAAGGCCCCGAGCAGGATGACGCGGTCGACCACGAAAGCCATCTCAAGCAACGCAATCCCGACACCGAGATCCGCCTCGATGGCGAGAAAGACGATCTCTACGATGACGGCATCGACGTCGACGAGAGCACGGAGCCTCCTGCGGGCACGCGCGGCAACGCCGCGGGTGCCAAGGGATAAATGACGCCGACCTGCGCTAGTGCACCCGCTCGCCGGCCAGCCACGTTTGCTCGACGCGCACCTTCGAGATCTCCGCCGGCGTGATCCGGAACGGATCGCGGTCGACGAGAATGAAGTCGGCCCATTTTCCGGGCTCGAGCGAGCCGCGACGACGCTCGGCATGCTCGGCGTAGGCCGCATCCAGGGTGAAGGCGCGAAAGGCCTCGAGGACGGTCATCGCCTCCTCGGGGTGCCAACCGCCCGGCGGCTGGTCGTCGCGATCGGTGCGGGTGACGGCCGCCCGCCAACCGTAGAACGGGTTCGGTGACTCCACCGGAAAATCGGACCCGCCGGCGATGCGGGTCCCCTGGGAAAGGAAACGGCGCCACGCATACGCGCCCTTGAGGCGCTCCTCACCCAGCCGCGCCTCGGCCATGGTGCGATCGCTGGTGGCATGCGTGGGTTGCATCGAGGCGATGAGATCGAGCGTTTTGAAGCGCGGAATGTCCTCGAGCGCGACCACCTGCGCATGCTCGATCCGGTTGCGCAACTCGCGCCCACCGACTTGCGCGAAGGCGGCCTCGAACGCATCGAGCACCTGATGATTGGCTGCATCGCCGATTGCGTGCACGTTCACCTGATAACCCGCGGCGAGCGCGGTCTCGATGCTCGAGCGCATCTGCGCATCGCTCATGAAGAGCAGGCCGCGCTCACCCGGTGCATCGAGATAGGGGGCACGCAGCGCGGCACCCCGGCTGCCGAGTGCGCCGTCGGCGAACAGCTTGACGGCGCGCACATCGAGCCGGTCGGCGCCGTAGCCAACCAACGGACCCTGCTTCGAGAGGGTGCGAAAGTCCGCCTCCGTGCCGCGAATCATTGCGTAGACGCGGACCGTCAGACGTCCCTCATCGGCGAAGCGGCGATACAGGGCGATCTCGCGCGCGTCATCTCCGGCATCGCCGACACCGGTCAGGCCGACGGCGTTGAGCTCGGCGAGCGCGGCGCCGAGCGCGCGCTCGAGCTCGGCATCGCCGGGTGCCGGTACGACCCGCTCGATGAGCTGCATGGCTCCATCGACCAGCACCCCGGTGGGACGCGCCCCCGCATCACGCTCGATGCGCCCGCCGCTCGGATCGGGCGTGCTCGCAGTGATGTGCGCGGCGTCGAGCGCGCGGGAGTTGAGCCATTCGGCATGGCCGTCGATCCGCTCGAGCACCACCGGTCGATCGCTCACCGCGGAATCGAGATCCTGCGCGGTCGGAAATCGATCGAGCTGCCACAGTGCCTGATTCCAGCCAGCGCCCTGGAGCCAGGCGTCATGAGGATGCGCTCGGGCGTAGCTGCGCACGCGCGCCAGGGCCTCCGCCAGCGAGCGCGTGCCCGCGAGGGATATGCGCTCGCGCTCCAGACCCAGGGCGAGCACATGCCCGTGCGCGTCGATGAGTCCTGGCAGCAGTGTATGCCCTCGCCCATCGATCACCCGCGCGTCGGCATGGCGCGCCTTGAGCGCACGGGCAGCCCCCACCTCGAGTACTTTGCCCTCGTCGAAGGCGAGGCACTCGAAGCGCTCGAGCCGCTCACCGACGAGCGTGTAACCATTCACCGGCTCGATCAGCGTCACCTGTGCGAGGGCGGGCCCGGAGCCGAGCAGCAGGAGGGTGAATGCGATGAAGGCGCGCGACATCAGGAGCGTATCTGAGTCATCTGGGTGAGCGGGGAGCGGGCAGCTCGCAGCAGCCGGTGAATTTCGCTTCATTCATCGTCGTCACCTCAACTTACCCGAGTTCGACCAAATCTGTAAGATCGGCGCGCGATACATCGTTCGAACAGGCCCGCAGGAGTCCCATGTTCAGGCTGCTCTCGTGGTCGACCCTATTCGGAGCCATCGCCCTGCTCCACCTCGGGCTTGCCGCTGCTCAGACACCGGAGCAGGAGAAGATGTGGGAGGCCGAGCGAGCCCGGCGCGCCTCGGCCGAGCAGGCCGAGGCCGAGCGGCTCGCCCGTGAGCGCGCTGCCCGGCGCGCCGATCCCATGGCCTGGGTGCACACCCTCGATCCCATGACGTCGGGCGGGTGGGAATTTCGGTCCGTGGCCAGTGATGGCTCCTGGGCGATTTACAGCACCACGCATCAGCTGAAGCGCTCGGGCTCGAACGTCACGGTCTGGTTGCGGCAGGAATTTGCCGAGCCGCAGATCGACGGCAACGGCCATTACTCGAGTCTCGTCGAGAAGACGCAATTCGATTGCAAAAAGGAGCAAATGCGCGACCTGCTGATCATCTTCTATGCCGCCAACAACGTCCAGGGTGCGGTTCGCACCGACGAAGGCGACCCCAAGGAGACGCCCTGGAACGCCATCGTGCCCGGATCACGTGAGGAGCTGAGCTACCTCTGGGCCTGCCAGCTCAAGTGATGAGCTCGATGCGGGTGGCGAGCAGGCGCGATGCGTCCGCGCAGGGTCCGACCAGGACCTCCAGAGTGCCGGCCTCATACACGGGCTCGAGATCGGGCCCAAGGAAACACAGCTCCCGGCCGCGCAAGGTGAATGTCACGGTTCCCGACTCACCCGGCGCGAGATGAATCTTGCCGAACCCCCTGAGCTCGAGGGCGGGCCGCGCCACGCTCGCCACCGGATCGCGAACGAAGAGAAAGAGAGTCTCCTCGATTGCACGACCGCGCTCGTGGACGACCTCGACTGCGACCTCGAGCGACTCCTCTCGCCGCAAGGTCGGCGCGCTGACCCGCAGCCTCTCCAGGCGGCAGCATCCGAAGCCCAGTCCGTGCCCGAACGGAAACAACGGCTCGGCCGGCAGGTCGAGATAGCGGCTGGTAAATCGCTCGCCCGCCTGGGTGGGACGTCCGCCGCGGCGCTGACCAAAAAATATTGGGATCTGACCTGCGGCGCGCGGCCAGCTCATCACGGTGCGACCCGTCGGGCTCGAGCGCCCCGTGAGCACGTCCGCTATGGCGTTGCCCGCCTCGCACCCCGGGAACCAGGCGGCGAGCACCGCATCGGCACGCTCGATGAATCCCCCGAGGAGCAGCGGACGACCGCTGAAGAGCACGAAGATCACGGGCGTGCCACGGCGCGCGGTGCGCTCGAGCACCGCGCTCGCGAACGCGCCTTGCTCGCCCGGCAGATCCGGAGTGGCGCGACTTGCGGCCTCGCCGCTCATCTCGGTTCCCTCGCCGAGGCACAGCACGACGGCATCGGCGCGCTCGGCCGCCTCGAGCGCCGCGGGGAGGTCCTCTCGGAGCGCTCCGTCGAGACTCACCCCGGCGGCCGTGAGCACCTCGCTTGCAGGCAACGCCCGGCGCATCCCCTCGAGCACCGTCACTGCATCGTCGGGCTCGGCTGCACCCCACCACGGCCCGCGCATCTCGCGGCGCGCATCGGCCAGCGGGCCAAGCACGGCGAGCGTGCGCAACGCTGCAGCCTGCAGCGGCAATACGTCCCGGCCGTTCTTCAGAAGCACGAGCGAGCGCGTCGCGACCTGGCGCGCTCCGGCGCGCACTTCGACGGGTGTTGTCGCCGCAGCTGGCGTATCGCCACCGCCGCTGCTGCCGCCCGCCGCGCCGCTGCGGGCGAGCACATGCTCACGATACGGGTCCTCGAACAGGCCGAGTCGCTCCTTGAGCACGAGCACCCGGCGGACGGCCGCCTCGATCTGCTCCATCCGGACCCGGCCCCGCGCGAGCGCCTCGGGCAGCCCTGCTCGAAACGCATCGCTCATCATGTCGATATCGACGCCCGCGTTGAGGGCGAGCGCCGCCGCCTCGATGAGATCAACGGCAACTCCGTGGTCGATGAGCTCGGCGATCGCGTGATAGTCGCTGACGATCACCCCGTCGAACCCGAGCCGTGCGCGCAGCAGACCCCGGATGAGCCGTTCGCTCGAAGTCATCGGCTCCCCGCCGAGGTCGTGGAATGCCGGCATGATCGCCGCCACCCCGGCCTCGACCGCGGCCGCGAAGGGGGGCGCATAGACCTCGCGCACGGTGCGCTCGGACACCTCCGCCGACGCATAATCGCGCCCGGCGGTGGCCGCGCCATAGGCAAGAAAGTGCTTTGCCACGGCCGCGAGCGCGAGCGGCTTGCCGGAGCCCGCGTGCTGGAACCCCTGCACCTTGGCGCGCGCCATCGCGGCGGCGAGCCAGGGGTCCTCCCCCGGTCCCTCCGCGCAGCGGCCCCAACGCGGATCGCGCGCCACATCCAGCATCGGCGCGAAGGTCATGGCAAGACCGTCGGCGACCGCCTCGCGGGCCGCCGTGCGTGCGGTCCATTGCCACAGATCGGCGTCGAAGGTGCCGGCCTCCGCGAGTGGAATCGGAAAGAGCGTGTGATAGCCGTGCAGGATATCGAGCCCGAACAGCAGCGGCACCCCGAGGCGGGAGTGCTCGAGGGCCGTGCGCTGCAGCTCGCTGATCGCCGGGCGCCCCACGAGATTGAGCACATGGCCGACGCCCCCGGCGCGCACCTGCTCGGCGACCGCGCTCGTGCTGGTCGGGCCCGTGACCGCGGCTCCTGTCGCAACCATGGTCAGCTGCCCGAGCTTTTCCTCGAGCGTCATGTCCGCTAGCAATCGATCGATGCGTTTCATATGGGTGCCGATGATAGAATGCCCGCGCCCCAACCGAGTGCACGAATGATCACCGATCGGCCGGACGCTGCCACGAGCCCCCCCACCGACGACGAGGAGAGTGCCCAATCGGGGCTCATGCCGCAATTGAGCATGATGGTTCGCGCGCTCTGGGAATCACCCGTGCGCACGACGCTGATCGCGTTCTCGACCGCGCTGCTGATCGTCATCGTCGCGACCGCGTACGGTCAGATCCGCCTCAACCGCTGGAATCAGCCCTTCTACGACGCGCTCTCGCATCGCGACTTCGGTCAATTCCTCGTCCAGCTCGGCGTGTTCGCTCTGATTGCCGGCGCCCTGCTGGGGCTGAACGTGCTGCAGCGGTGGCTGGGCGAGATGCTCAAGCTCAAGCTGCGTCAGGGCCTGATGTCCGATCTTATCAACGTCTGGATGGCGCCGCGGCGTGCCTTCCGGCTCGCCAATGCCGGCACGATCGGCGTCAATCCGGATCAGCGCCTGCATGAGGATGCGCGCCATCTCACCGAGCTGTCGGCCGATCTGGGGATCGGTCTTCTGCAGGATTCGATCCTGCTGCTGAGCTTCATCAGCATTCTCTGGACGCTCTCCAGCCACTTCATGCTCAGGATCGGCGTGCGCATGGTGGAAGTTCCCGGCTATCTGGTCTGGGTCGCGGTCGTCTACTCGGGCTCGGCATCGCTCGTGAGCTACTGGGTCGGCAAGAGCCTCATCGACCTCAATGCCCGCCGCTACGCCCGCGAGGCGGAGCTGCGATTTTCACTCGTGCGCGTGAACGAGCATGTCGATGAGATCTCGCTCGCCGGTGGCGAGGCGGATGAGGCCCGACGCATCAACCTCGACGTCGCCAGCGTGCTCGCCGCCATGCGCAGCCTGCTGCGTGCGGTCACCAATCTCACCTGGGTGACGGCAGGCTACGGATGGTTCACCGTGGTCGCCCCGATCCTCGCAGCCGCACCGCTCTATTTCCAGGGCACGCTGTCCTTCGGCGGACTGATGATGGCGTCGGGCGCCTTCGTGCAGGTGCAGTCCTCGCTGCGCTGGTTCGTCGACAACTTCACCACGCTCGCCGACTGGCGCGCCACCTTGCTGCGCGTCGCCAGCTTTCGCCGCGCGGCGATCGCCACCGACGAGCTGCACGGCGTCTCGGTCCACATCCGCCTCGTCGACGGCGCCTCGGAAAATATCGTCTTCGATCACCTCGAGATCGCCTCGCATGAGGGCAGCATCAAGCTCGCCGAGCCGTATGTCGAGTTGCATCCGGGCGAGCGCGTGCTGATCACCGGGCAGGTGGGCCGGCGACGCACGCTGCTGTTTCGCGCGCTGGCGGGGCTGTGGCCCTGGGGCGCGGGGGAAATCATCCGCCCGGGCGGGCAAGCGCTCGCCTACGTTCCACGCTCGCCCTACCTGCCGCCCGGGACCCTGCGCGAGGTCCTCGCCTACCCGCTCGCCGTCGAGCAGCTGCATCCGGAGAGCTTCGCGCGCGCGCTCGAGCGGGTCGGCCTTGCGCGACTGGTGCCGGCGCTCGAGGAGGCGAGGCGCTGGGACCGCATCCTCGGCGAGGGCGAGAAGCAGCTCGTATCCCTTGCACGCCTTCTGTTGCACGTCCCCGCCTGGATCATCGTCGATGAGGGTCTGTTGCTGCTCGATCCCGCGGCATTCGAGCGTGCTACGGAGATTCTCGCGACCGATCTGAAGCACACGGGCATCATTTCCATCGGCGCGCAGCTGCGCACCGAGGGAATGTTCACGCGCACGCTGCTGCTGGTCGAGGACCCGGCGATGCCGCCGCTCCAAGGCGTACTCGAGGACGGTTCCACACTCGAGGCCGGCGCTCCCATCGCGGCGGCTGAATCGGTGGGTTGAGGAGCGCGTCGCCCCATGGAGCTTTCCTCCGCGTCCGCGCCCGGTCCGGCCCTGCCCGACCCCGCGCACCTGGCCACCGCTCCTGAAGAGGAGCTGCTCGAGGCCGTGCAGCGGTGCACCTTCAGGTATTTCTGGGAAGGAGGCCATCCCACGAGCGGCCTCGCCTTTGACCGACTGCGAGCGAGCGAGGTGCCCGGTGACCAGGTCGTGACCAGCGGCGGCTCCGGCTTCGCGGTGATGGCCCTGATCGTCGCCGTGGAGCGCGCCTGGGTGAGCCGCGCAGCGGCGCTCGAGCGCCTCGATCGCATGCTCGAGGTGCTCGTGCGCTCGCCCTGCTATCACGGCGCCTTTCCACACTTCATGAACGGCCGCACCGGCGCCACCATCCCTTTCATGCGCAAGGACGACGGGGGCGACCTCGTCGAGACCTCGCTCCTGTTGATGGGCCTCATCTGCGCGCGCCAGTATTTCGACGCCGGCACCCCGCTCGAGGCGAGCGTGCGAGCGCGCGTCGATCAACTCTGGCGTGACGTCGAATGGAGCTGGTACACCCGGAAGGGCCGTCCCGCGCTGTACTGGCACTGGAGTCCCAACAACGGCTGGGCGCTCGATCTGCCGATCCGTGGCTGGAACGAATGCCTGATCACCTATCTGCTCGCCGTCGCGGCGCCCCGCTATGCCGTGGACCCGTGGGTCTACCACCGCGGCTTTGCTTCCGGGCCGCAGTTCTTGAACCGCCGCGCCTACTTCGGAGTCCCGTTGCCGCTCGGCCCGCCGTTCGGCGGGCCGCTGTACTTCGCGCACTATTCCTTTTGCGCGCTGGATCCGCGCGGTCTCGAGGACCGCTACGCCGACTACTGGGAACAGAACGTGCATCACGTGCGCATCAACCATGCGCACTGCATGCGCAACCCTCATGGCTATGCAGGCTATGGGCCGGACTGCTGGGGTCTCACCTCGAGTGATGACGCGCACGGCTATGCGGGCCATGCCCCCGATTATGATTCGGGAACCATTGCCCCGACGGCGGCGCTCTCGAGCCTGCCGTATGCGCCCGAGGCGTCGCTCGCGGCGCTGCGCGCGTTTCTCGGTCGGTACGGCGAGCGGTTGTGGAGCCGCTACGGCTTTGTCGATGCCTTTTCGCCGCAGCAGCACTGGTACGCGGACACGTTCCTCGCCATCGATCAGGGCCCGATCATCATCATGATCGAAAACCATCGCACGCAGCTGCTGTGGCGCCTGTTCATGGGCGCTCCGGAGATCCGGACGGGCCTCGCCGCGCTCGGCTTCATGAGCCCGCACCTTGCGGCGCGTGCGCCCCGGTGAGCGAGCCGCTCGAGCGCTGGATCGACCGGCAATACCGGCACAGCGCCCTGCAGATGATGGGCAGCGTCTCGGCCGTCGAGCTCGAGATGCGCCGCCCCGCTTTTGATCAGCGCGTGCGGCCGGTTCGCGGCTCGATCATCGCCTCTCCCGTACCCGGTGCCTATGATCCGGATCCGGACTATTTCTTTCACTGGTATCGCGACTCGGCGGTCGTGGTCGACGCACTGCGAATGCTGCTCGAGGGCGATCGGGTCGAACTCGATCCTCGAGCCGCTGTCGCCGACTTCATCGATTTCAGCGTGAAGCTCGCAGATCTCGACGGGCGCACCGCCGCGCTGCCTCCCGCAAGCCACGTCCATCCCGACTATCGCCGCTTCCTGCGCCCACCCGAGGAGCTCGCCGCGGTGCATGACGCCGCGGTCGCGCTCGATACACGCGTCAATCCTGACGGCACCCTCGACATCCTGCGCTGGGCCCGCCCGCAATTCGACGGTCCGGCCTTGCGCGCTTTGGCGCTGTTGCGCTGGAGGCACAGTGGACAGCTCCCGGCCGGGCCGGCAGCAGGGCTCGAGACGCTGTTGCGCGCCGATCTCGCCCTGGTGCTCGAGCGGGCGGACCGGCCCTGCTTCGATCTGTGGGAGGAAGAGGAGGCGCTGCACTATTACACCCTGCGCATCGCCGCCGCGGCTCTCTCGGAGGGGGCCGCCTGGCTCGATCGGCACTCCCCCGCCGAGGCTCAGGCGTGTCGTGAGACCTCCGCAATGCTGCTGCGGCGGCTCGACGATTTCTGGGATCCCCTGCGGGGATACTATCGCTCGCGCATTCCGGGGCCCACGACCGATGAGCGCAAGCTCCTGGATGTCGCCGTCCTCCTGGCCACCCTCCATTCGGGCGCGCCTTCGGGTGCACATTCGGCGGCCGACCCGCGCGTGCATGCCACCCTCGGGGCGCTCGAACGGCTGTTCGAGGCCCGGTACGCGATCAACCAGGGTCGCCCCCCCGAGCGCGCGCCGGCGCTCGGACGCTATGACGGGGATGTATACTTTTCCGGCGGCGCCTATTACTTTGCCACCCTGGGCGCAGCGGAGCTCTGCTACCGCGCCGCGCTCGCGCCCGGTGCGCCGCACGGCACCTGGATGGAGCACGGCGATGCGTACCTGCGCACCGTGCGGGTGTATACCCCCCGGAGCGGAGATCTGGCGGAGCAATTCGACCAGCGGAGCGGCGCGCCCGCCTCGGCGCGGCATCTGGCGTGGAGCTACGCGAGTTTCATCAGTGCCATCACCGCCCGGGACGCCGCTGGGGATTTGCTGCGCTGCAAATAGGCTCTCTCGGCGCCCCTTGGGTGATCAGCCGATAGCCGATTCAGTGCAGCACTGCTCGACGCGCCGTCCGCGATGCGCAGGGAATGCTCACGCACCGCCGCTCGCGATGCTCGAGCTCGACGGCCGCTTCCGCCCGCCATGGAACCTCGCTCGATGCGCCCCATTACAACGCGCAGCGAGCACATCGTCCGCGGCTCACGCGCGACTCTCGAGTCGATCGACGCGCGCGCCGTGATGTGCGCATATGCGCAGCTCGCATGCAGGAAATCGCCTGCCGCACAAGTCTCTTGAGGCATAAAAATCATTTATTCAAAACAACTTGAAGCTGTGACCGATCTAACATAAAACTCTATTGGAGAGTTGAAAGCGATCACGTTCTACATCGCAGGTTGCTCTTAACTTAAAGCTGCGCGGTCAAAGACCGCAGGCGTGTGCCCAGTCCCATTCCCTAAGCGGAGGTTGACGATGGGAGCATCACAGCTTGGCGCGGAGTCCAACCCCGAGGACTTCCTGAATTCCCTGACGAAATTCAGCAAGGAGCACCGTGCACAACGTTGGGAAGGAACCCTGAGCGATTTCCTCACCACGATCTTGCCGACGCGTCCTGCGGCCTTCATTCGCACCAGCCACGAATACATCTGGGACATGCTCCTCTGGCACGGACGCAACGTCGAAGGTGACGAGACGCAGCGCGCACGTGAGCTTTTCAAGCGCGAGCTCTACGGGGTCGACGAGCCCCTGGGTCGCGTGGTGGATTACTTCAAGGCCGCGGCCGCCGGCTCCGACGTGGGACGGCGCCTGCTGCTGCTGCTCGGACCTCCGTCGGGTGGCAAGTCCACCCTCGCCATTCTCCTGAAGCGCGGCCTCGAGGAGTACAGCCGCACCGATGAGGGCGCGCTCTATGCGATCAAGGGCTCGCCCTTACGCGAATCGCCCCTCAACCTCATTCCGACCAGCCTGCGGCCACAATTTCGTGAGACCTATGGAGTCGACATCCTCGGGGAGCTCTCTCCCTGGGCGCGCGATTACCTCGACCGCGAATGTGACGGCGATTACCTGCGCATGCCGGTCGAGCGCATCTTTCTCTCCGAGGCGGCGCGCTGCGGGATCGGCACTTACGCACCCCACGACCCTTCCACCGCCGATATCGCCGACCTGGTGGGCTCGGTCGACCTCTCGAAGGTTGCGCGGGTGGGCGATGAGGGCGATCCGCGCGCCTGGTCATGGTCGGGCGCAGTCTACGCGGCGAGCCGCGGGGTGCTCGAGATGATCGAGATCCTCAAGGTCAAGCGCGAATTTCTCTACCTCTTGCTCACCATGACGCAGGAGAAGAACGTCAAGGTCGCGCGTTTCCCGCTGATCTATCTCGACGAGACCATTCTCGCGCACACCAACCTCGCCGAATTCAACCGCTTCCTGCAGGAGAAGGAGAACGAGGCGCTGCTCGACCGCATGGTGATCATCAAGGTCCCCTACGCGCTGTCCTACAAAGACGAGTCGCGCATCTACAAGAAGCTCGTGTACGGCGCGCCGGCTTTCCGCAATACGCATCTCGACCCGCACGTTCTGCACCTCGCGGCGGTGTTCGCCATCCTCACCCGCCACACCAAGCCCGAGCGTGAGGGCCTCGATCTGCCGAAGAAGGTGCGCATCTTCGCCGGAGAGTCCGTGGAGGGATTCTCCGACACCGAGGCGGCACGGTTGCGCACCGAGTCGCCCGACGAAGGGCTCGCCGGAGTCAGCCCACGCTTCGTGATCAATGCGCTCTCCACCGCGATCACCCGCAGCAATGCCCGCAGCCTGACCAGCATGGAGCTCCTGCTCGCGCTCAAGGATGCGATCGAGAGCGATGCGCGCATCGACTCGAAGCAAAAGAAGCTGTGGTTCGACCACCTCGTCACCGCGCGCAAGGAATTTTACAATCGCTGGGTGAAGGAGGATGTGCACCGGGCCCTGTTCGCCTCGTTCCAGGACGAGGCGCAACAACTGCTTGAAAAATATCTGGACGAGATCGAGGCGGCCCTCGATCAGCGCAAGGTGACCGATCCGATGACGGGCGAGACGCGCGCGCCGGATGAGCGCTTCATGCGCTCGGTCGAGGAGAAGATCAAGGTGTCCGAGTCCGGAAAGCAATCCTTCCGGCAGGAGGTCATCCGCAAGGCGATGGTCGCGTTCAAGGCCGGAGAGAAGTTCCGATTGGCGAGCCATGCGCGGGTGCGTGAGGCGATCGAGCAGTACCTGTTCGAGGAGCGGCGCGACGTGCTGCGACTCGTAACCTCGACCGCACGGCCAGACGATGAGGCACGAAAGAAGATTTCCGTGGTCCAAGAGAGACTGGTCAAGGAGTACGGTTACGACGAGCACAGCGCACAGGAGGCATTGAATTACGTGACCACTTTGTTGTCTCAGGAGTAAGGCTGGCCATGCTCGACACCTTGAGAGTACGTTCATGAGCTCCGATTCCTCGGGCGAGGATTCCGAAACGCTGAACTCGTGGTACGAGCTGTTCTCGCGCGGCTCGCGTGACTGGCTGCGACATAGCGAGAAGATCCGCGAGGCGGTGCGTGAGCATCTGCCCCAGATCGTCGCGGGTTCCGACATCATCAATGACGGCTCACGCACCGTGCGCGTACCGGTGCGCATGCTCGAGCACTACCGCTTTCGCCTGCTGAACAACGGCGAGGCACAAGGGGTCGGCCAGGGCAAGGCGAAGCCTGGGGACGTGCTGGGCCAGGCAAATCCCGCCAGCGGCCCCGGTCAGAAGGGTGCCGGCGGCAAGGAGAAGGGTGGGACCGAGCTGATGCTCGAGTTCAAGGTGGATGACGTCATCGACTGGCTCTGGGAAGACTTACAGCTGCCCAACCTGCAACCGCGTGCCGGCGCGAGCGAGGATCTCGAGTGGAAGCGCGAGGGCTGGGACAGGCGCGGCGCACGCTCGCGACTCGATCGAAGGCGCTCCCTCAAGGAGTCGGTCAAGCGGCGCGCACTCGAGCCTGATTCCCCTGCCTTCACCGATGAGGATCTGCGATTCCGCCAACTGACACGCCGGCGCCAGCCGTCGGTGCGTGCTGCGGTATTCTTCCTGCTCGATGTCTCGGGCAGCATGTCCGAGCGCGACCGCCAGCTCGCGAAGACCTTCTTTTTCTGGGTGGCTGCCGGCTTGCGCCGCGAGTACACGGCACTCGACATCGTTTTTGTCGCGCACACCACCGACGCCTTCGAATTCAGCGAGCCGGACTTCTTCAAGGTCACGGGCAGCGGTGGGACCATCGCCTCCGCCGGCCTGAGCAAGGTCCAGGAGATCATGAAGGCCCGCTTCGACCCGTCGAGCTGCAATGTGTACCTTCTGTATGCCTCCGATGGCGACAATGCGGCGGACGACCGCGCGGCGGCCGCGCGGGAGCTCGAGTCGATCGCACGGTTGGTGCGCTATGCAGGCTACGTCGAGATCTCGGCCGGCGCGCGCAGCACGCACAGCGAGACGGCACGGCTCTTTCAGGCCGTCGCCGATGCCGGTCTGCCGTGCAGCAAGTTCCTGATCAACGGGCCCGACGACGTCGCGGCCGCGGTGCGCCACTTCTTCACGAGCGAGGCGCAAGCCGGGGAAGGTGCGGCGAGCGCGTCCGGGGCGGTGCCGTGACCGACTGGCGCTCGCACGTACCCCAAATCGAGGACCTCGCCCGCCGCCTGGGGCTCGATTGGAATCCGGTCATCTTCGAGGCGGTTCCCGACAGCTTCATGACCGAAATCGCGGTGTACGGGCTGCCCGTGCGCATGCCGCACTGGTCGTTCGGCGCCCGCTACATCTATCAGCTCCTGCAACGCCACATGGGTTACTCGCGCCTCTTCGAGGTGGTCTTCCCCGGCAATCCGGGCCGCGCGTATCTGGCGACCAGCAACGGTCTTGCGGACAATGTGCTCGTGACGGCGCACGTCCTCGGTCACGCCGACTTCTCAAAGAACAACCTTCTCTTTCGTCGCTGCCAGGAGCAGGGCAGCAAGCAGATCATCGAGGATGCGGCGAGCCATGCGCGGCAGATCGAGCGCCACATCGAGTCTTACGGCTTCAATGCGGTCGAGCAGGTGCTCGATGCAGCGCTCTCGCTCGAGCAATACATCGATCTCGACCGGCCGTTGCGGCGCGAGCGCTATCCCGAGTACGAGGCGGAGGCCGCGGAGCCGACGGGCGATGTATTCCGCACGCGCTTTGCCACTCTCGAGCCCGGGGAGGAGCCGGTCGCACACCTGCGCAAGACCCGCGCCCCGCTGCCGCCGCACCCCGAGCGCGACCTGCTCTGGTTCCTCGCCAACTATGCGCCCGAGATGGAGAGCTGGGAGCGTGACATCTTTCTCGCGGTGCGAGACGAGTCATATTACTTCTACCCGGTGTTCGCCACGCAAATCATGAATGAGGGCTGGGCATCGTACTGGCATGCGCGGCTGCTGCGCGAGGCGGACTTCATCCCCCAGGAGACCTATCTCGACGCGATCAAGTGCCACTCGGACGTGGTGCGCCCGGTCGCCACCGGCGAGCAGGTCGCCCTATCGATCAATCCTTACCATCTCGGCTTCACCTTGTGGGAGTCGATCGTCAAGGAGCAGGGCCTCGAGGCGGCGCGTCGCATCATGACCGAGGACGACGACTTCAGCTTTTTGCGCAACAATCTGACCCGCGAGATCGCCACCGAGATGGGCATGTTCCGCTACCAGCAGCGCCAGAACGGACCGATCAAGGTGGTTGCGGCCGACATCGACGAGCTGCGCGAGAGCTTGATCACTGACAAGTACAACTTCGGTGCACCGCGGGTTGCCGTCGCCGAGGTGCGCAATGACGGCACCCTCGTCCTGCGACATGATCATCAGCTCGATGGGCGCGGCCTCGACCCCGAGCGCGCGCGCCGGGTGCTCGATTACGTGCGTCTCGTATGGCGCCGCCCGGTGCTGCTCAACACGGTCGACGCCGCCTCGCGCCCGCTCGAGATCGCTGCGGAGACCCCGGCTCAGTAGCGAGTCTCACGCCGACCTCGCGCCGGCGGCGCTGTCTGGCGCATCGAAGCGAAGCGCACGGCGCGTCACACAAACCCGCAACTCATCGCTCGACGCCATGCACGCGGCATCGATGCGGGTTTTTCCCTGAAGGAAGAGTCCCACCGCTCGGCAACCTCATCAGCCGACTGAACGCGCACGCAGCCCCCTCTACGCTCCTTTCAAGGTTGAAAAACTCGAGCTCATAGGAGGGCGCATGGCGAAACAGGCAAAAAAGCAGCGTTCAAAAGAGGATCAAACGACGGCGGCGACGGTGACGCCGCAGAGCGCCGGAACCGAGAGCGCCGACGCGATCTCGATGCTGATGAACGATCACCGCACGGTCGAGCAGCTCTTCGAACGATATCGCTCAGCGGCTTCGAAGGAGGAGAAGGCGCAGATCGCCCAGCAGGTCTGCACCGAGATCGGCGTCCACACGAAGCTCGAGGAGGAGATCTTCTATCCCGCCTGCCGCGAAAAGATCAGCAGCGAGCCGCTCGATGAGGCGCAGGTCGAGCACGACGGCGCCAAGATCCTCACGGAGGATCTGTTGCACGGCTCGCCGGAGGACGAGTTCTACGATGCGAAGATGACGGTGCTCGAGCAGTACATCAAACACCACGTGGGCGAAGAGGAGAAGCCGGCGGACGGCATCTTCGCCCAAGCGCGCAGCGCGGGCCTCGACGTGAACGAGCTCGGGCGACGTTTGCAGACCCGCAAGGCCGAGTTGAGCGCGCAGGCCCAGGGCGGCCGTTTCGTTCCGCCCGAGGTGCGGTCACTCAATTTTCAAGGCAACACTCAACAGGAGGCATACATGGCACGCTATCAAGAGCGCGACGAGCGCGGACGATTCGAGAGCGAGGACGAGGGCTCGGGCCGCAGGCGGAGCCGGCGGGACGAGGATGAGGGTGGACGCGGCCACGGCGGCTGGTTCGGCGACTCCGAGGGCCACTCGCGCGCAGCGGAGATGCGCTGGGAAGGCGGCTCGAGGTCGAAACGGCGCGATGAGGACGACGAGGAGGACAACGGCGGACGGGGACGCTCTTCGGGCCGCGGGCATGGCGGCTGGTTCGGCGATCCCGAGGGCCATTCGCGCGCGGCCGAGGCACGCTGGGAAGGTGAATCACGCGGCGGCGGCTCACGCTCCTCGCGCGGCCGCAGCGAGGATGACTACGACGATGAGGGCGGTCGCGGACGCTCCTCGGGTCGCGGGCATGGCGGCTGGTTCGGTGACTCCGAGGGCCATGCACGCGCCGCGGAAGCGCGCTGGGAAGGCGAATCACGCGGTGGCGGGAGCTCACGCTCACGCAGCCGGCGTGATGAGGACGACGATGAGGGCGGCCGCGGTCGAGGCGGCGGAAGTGGTCGCGGCTGGTTTGGCGACTCGCGCGGGCATTCCGAGGCGGCCCGGCACCGCAACCGCTAGCGAGCGGATTGGCTCGCTGAGCGGATGACCCGCACGGGCGGGCATGTGCCGGGAATGTCCCGGCAGATGCCCGGCCCGAGCGTCATGAGCCTAGGGCGGTTTCTCGAGCATCGGCAGCTGGCCGTCCACCTCGAGCGGTGTGCGTGCCGCAACCGCTCGCAACGGGCGCTGCGGTTATCGAACCTGTGGGCGCCGCGGCCCCGAGAAGTGTGGATCTTTTCACGTCCCTGTTTCCTGCATCAGCTCGCGAGGAACCCCTCGCGCCTGAGCGCCGCCGTCTCCTCCTCGATCGCCGCCCGGAGCGTGTCGACCAGCGTGTCGCATTGCGCGCGAGTCAGGATGAGCGGCGGTGACATGATGTCGAGATGACCCAGAGGCCTCACGATGAGGCCCTTAGCCTCGCAGCGGCGCGCGATGCGCCGCGAAATCTGGGCACTCTCGGGGAGCGGGGCTTTGGATGCGCGGTCGGCGACATACTCGACGCACATCATGAACCGGCGGCCGCGAACATCGCCGACGATCGGCAGGGCGGTGAGCTCCCGCAGGCGCGACTCGAAGTAATCCCCCACCGTGCGCGCATTCTCCAGCACATTTTCCGAGCGCATGATCTCGATGTTCTTGAGCGCGGCCGCGCAGCACACGGGATGACCCGAGTAGGTGAAGCCGTGCGTGAACCAGGCCTGTGGATCGCTCGCGGAAATCACCTCGTGGATCGCATCGCTGTAGAGGGTCGCTCCGAGCGGCAGGTATCCGGATGTAAGTCCCTTGGCCGCGACGATGATGTCGGGCTGGATTCCGAACTCATCGTGCGAGGCGAACCAGTGCCCTACCCGCCCGAAGCCCGTGACGACCTCATCGGAGATGTAAAGAATCCCGTGGCGCGCAAGGATCTCGCGTACCCGCGGAAGATAGCCGCGCGGCGGCGGCACGACGCCCCCGGCGCCCTGGATGGGTTCGGCGATGAAGGCGGCAATGTTGCGCTCACCGATCCGATCGATGGCGGCCCGCAGCTCATCGATCAGGCTGTCGGTGAAGGCTTCCTCGCTCATCGTCGCCGGACGGCGATAGGCGTAAGGCGCGGCGAGGTGGTGCACCAGGCCCTCGATATAGCGAAAATGCGGAGATCGGTCGCCTTCGCGATTGCCGAGCGTCATACCGAGATAGGTCGAGCCGTGGTAGGAATTGAGGCGCGACAGCACCATCTTGCGGCCCGGCTCGCCGCGGCGCGAATGATAATAATGGGCCAGCCGCACCGCGGTGTCATTGGCACAGGATCCGGACAACGAATAGGCAACGTGGTTGATCGTGCCTGGCGCGA
Source organism: Steroidobacteraceae bacterium (assembly GCA_035307465.1). GTDB lineage: Bacteria > Pseudomonadota > Gammaproteobacteria > Steroidobacterales > Steroidobacteraceae > Bog-1198. Next base: position 28,881 of record DATGIA010000072.1, on the reverse strand, counting down.
TCGCCGCGAGCTGCGCAGCGAGCTCTGAGGCGGGCTCGTTGGTGCAATCGACGAACGTGTTCGAGTACGAAAGACGCAGAACCTGCTCGCCAATCGCGCGCGCCATCTCCTCGCGACCGTAGCCGATGTTCACGCACCAGAGACCCCCGATCCCGTCCAGATAGCGCTTGCCGGAGGCGTCGGTGACGTAGGCCCCCTGAGCATCGCGGATCACCAGGGAGCCCTCGCGCTTGAAGGTGTCGAAATGTGTCCAGGGGTGCAGGAAATGCGCCCGATCCTTCTGCCACAGCGAGTCGTTCATGGACTGTGCGTTCGACATCGAGCCTCCTCTCGCGCATCTGCGAGGGGTTCACCATCCCACAGCTATGATAACCTCAAGCCTCACCGGGGAGTTTTCCACATGACTGTGACCACGACGCCGCGGGGACGGCTGCGCCGCGTCGACAAGCGGATGAGCGAGGAGGAGGCGAGCGAGTTCCTCGACCGCGCCTTCTGCGGTCGAACGGCCACCGTGGGCGAGGACGGCTATCCCTATGTCGTGCCGAACCTGTTCGTCTGGATGCAGGGCTGCGTGTTTTTACACACTGCGCCCTATGAGGGCCATTTCCTGCGCAACGTGCGTCATTGTGACCGCGTGAGCTTCGAGACCGACGAGCCCGGACAGATTTTTCCCTACGGTCACGTGGAATGCGATACCTCGGTGTCCTATCGTTCGGTGATCGTGTTCGGCCGGATCCGCATCATCGAGGAGGAGTCCGAGAAGACGCGCTTCTACGAGGCCTTCTTGCGCAAGTACGCTCCGCCGCACTCGTGGGGCCGGGAGAAGGGCTCATTTCCGCGCCTTGGATCGACGATCGTTTATGTGATCACGCCCGAGAGCGTGACCGGCAAGCACGGCAAGCTGCCCGCGCTCGAGGATCAGTGGCCAAGCCGCAACCTCACCGCATCGCCCGGGTGGACCCCGACGAAGACCAGGCAGGGAGACTGAGCCTCATTCGAGGCACACGACGAGCTTCGCCGAGTGACGGCGCCAATTGATCGGGATGACATAGGACTTCGAGTAGGGCGCCACCACCTTGTCAACGTCGTTGGAGACGATGGTTGGCACCGAGATCACGAAGTTGCGGCCGAAGTCCCGGCGAGCGTTGCCCGAGATCGTGTTCGCGACCTCGCCGACCAGGTCCTTGATGTTCTCATCGCTCGTGTCGGTCTCGTGCATGCGCATCAGCAGCACCGCCAGCATGCCGCGCGGTGCCGAGAAATACACGATGCCCTTGCGGGCGCCGGAAATCCCGATGACCCCGGTATAGTCATAGGCTCCCGGATTGCCATCCGTGACCAGGTAGGGCGAGCCCACGGTCGCCGCCTGCTGCGCCGAAACCTCGAAGTAGCTCATCGCTCCCTCGACGAACGTGCGAATTTCGGCCTCTTTCAGCATCTCAGGCGTCCAGCAATAGCTGATGCAAGGCGTCGTTCAGTTGTCGGTCGGTGAATGGCTTGCAAAGAAAGCCGTTCGCTCCTTTCTCGATCGCCTCGACCGCCGTCGCCTTGTCCGCAAGGGCTGAAACCACGAGGATCAGCACCTTGGAATTCAAAGCAACCAGCTGTTGTACGCACTCGATGCCGTCCATCTCGGGCATCGTCAGGTCCATCGTGACGACGTCGGGGCTGGTGCGCCTGAAGAGCTCGAGCGCCTCGCGGCCGTTGCTCGCCGAGCCGACGACCTCGAGGCGCGCGATCTGCTGGGAGCGCTCGATGCGCCGACGAATGATGTTCGAATCGTCGACGATCATGAGCTTCAACGTCCTGTCGAGACCGAGGTTGCCCATCAGGCGGCCTCGGTGACGTTGATGCGCTTGCTGATGAGCGGCAGCGAGACCGCGAGTCGCGTGAATTTTCCGAGCTGGGTCGCCACCGCGACCCGGCCGCCGACCTCGCGCACGCGCTCGGCGATGAGGTTCATGCCCACTCCGCGCCCTGCATGCGCGCTCTGCCCTTCCGCCATCGAGAATCCGGCCTGAAAAAGCAGCGAGAAGGTCTGCTTCGCATCCAGGCTCGCTGCATATTCAGGGGTGAGCATGCCCTTCTGCACCGCCACGTCCTTGATGCGCTCGATTGAAAGACCCTGCCCGTCGTCCTCGATGGTGAACTTGTACCCGTCGGCGGCCTGCTGGAACTCGAGCTTGACCATCCCGCTCGCCGGCTTGCCGAGGGTCGCGCGCACGGCGCGCGGCTCGATGCCGTGCACGATCGCATTGCGCACCGCCTGCACCGAGACGTCCTTCACCAGCCGGCGATACGCTGCCGGGATCGCATCGAATCCGAGGCATTCGAGCTGCACCGCCTTGTCGTTCTCGCTTGCAATGCGCTGTGCGAGACGCTGCAGCTGCGGCGTCATGTCGGGCCGCGCCGAGTCGTCGGGCGAGGTCCGCTCGCCCACGCTCGCCGTCTCGATCGAGGCGGAGGGCTCCGGAAGCAACGGCGGCTCGGCCTGCTCACGCGGCTGCAGGCGCGACAGACGCGAGACCAGATCGTTGATCGACTGCAAGTGCGTCAGCAGGTCGTCGAGCTTGATGACGAGCGGGAGAAAATCGTTGCCTGAAAGCTGCGGCTTCTCGCGCAGCGCGCGCAGATCGTCCTCGAACGAGTGCGCGCGGGCCTCGATCGAGGACAGGCCGAGCGAGGCTGCCTCCCCCTTGACCGAATGAGCCTGACGGAAAAGGCTGTCGATCTTGCGACGGAATGCGGCTTCCTCGCGCGCCGGCTCGCGCAGCACCGCATTGATCATCTTCATGGAGGCATCGGTGTCGCTCAGGAACGAGGCGAGCTGCGCGGGATCGACCTGCAAAATGCCGAGCAAGGTATCGACCTGCGCCTGCGCCTGGTTTTGCGATGCCGACAGCTCCCGCGAGAGCTCCACCCGGGCGGTGATGTCCGAGACCGAGACCAGCACGTTGGCAATGCGCCCATCGACGCGCACCCGATGGAAGTCGAACTCGAGATAGCGGGTGTCGACACCGCCCTGGGAGTTCGGAAGACGCACCTCGACTTCCCCCAGCGGGTTGATCGACCTGACCAGATTCTCGTTGGTGCGCTCCGCCCACAGCACCGAGACGAACTTGCGGGCGGTGGAGAGGGTCTTCTCGGTGACGATATCGCGCAGCAGATCGTCGAAATGAAGACCCGCGAAATCCTTCCTCTGGAACAGTCCCTCGAGCGCGGTCGAATAGGTGGACCCGATGGTCATGCTCTCATCGAGCAGGAACAGTCCGTCCTTGACCGTACGCAGGATGTTCTCGGTCTGCTGGCGTGCCTCGCGCAGGCTGTACGCCTGTTGGCGGCGCGAGCTCAGCAGCACCGTCACCACCACCAGCAGCGCCGCGGCCCCGGAGAGGCCCGCGAGCATCACGATGCGCAGCTGCAGCGCCGAGCGCGCATTCGCCGCCTGCAGCTCCGCACTGATCATGCCGAGCTCCGTCTCGATGTTCGGCAGCAGCCGGCGGGCATTGCGTGCCGCCGCGTTGGTGTCACGCTGCAGGGCGCGACCGGACTCGTTGAGCGCCGTACCCGCAACCTCGTCGTCCTTGTAGGGCAGCCCCGCGAAGCCGAGCAGCGGCACCAGACTCTCGCGCTCCTCGCGCCAGGACTCGGCGAGCGTCGCCACGTGTCGAGCGGTGCTCGGGCGTGCGAGCGCCGCCGTCTCGCTCGAGGTGTCGAGCCAGCTGCCCGCGTGCGCCTGTTGCATGAGCGACTGGGCCTCATCGAATTTCTTCACCGACTCGCGCAGCTCGCCGAGCGAGGACTCGACGTAACCTCGCGCGGTCAGCCGATCACGGATCGTCTCGATCGAGTTGCGGATGATCTGCGGGTAGCGCTGCTGGTCTCCGACGAATTTAAGCGCGGCGGTGGTGTTCGCGAGCTCGGTGGCGAGCTCGAACCCTGGGATGAGCACCGCGGCGGTGAAGGCGAGGCCGAGCACCGCCACCGAGGCGACGAGCGCCCGCGGCGTCAACGTCGAGGACCAGCTTCCGAGGCGACCAATCATGGGGCGAGCGCTCCGCGTGTGGGCTCGCGCCGGGGCAGTACGCCGGCCTCATCGAGCGCAAGAAGAAAATCGGCGGCGGATCCGTAGCGATCCTCGGGCCGCTTGGCGAGCAGACGATTGATCATTCCCTGATAACGCGCGAAGGGCTCGGTGAGCGTCGGCACGGCGCCCGTGCGATGACCCTCGAAAATCTCGGCGAGCGTCGTGCCGCGAAAGGGCAGAGAGCCCGCAAGCATCTCGTAGAAGACCACGCCCAGACTGTAGAGATCGGCGCGCTGATCGGTGCTGTGCCCCTCGATCTGCTCCGGACACACGTAATAGGGTGTGCCCGTCATCAGGTCCGAGCGGGTGAGATCCTGCGCAATCAGCTGCGCGCGGGCCGAGCCAAAATCGATCAAGACGACCCGGTTGTCCGTGGTCAGCATGAGGTTCGAGGGCTTGAGGTCGCGGTGCACGATGCCTGCCGCATGCACGACCTGCAGGGCCTCGGCGATCTGGCGTACATAGCCGAGCGCCTCGCTCTCGCTCACCGGATTGCGCATGCGCTCGCGCAAGCTGCCGCAGGGAAAATATTCGAGTGCCAGAAACAGGTACTCGGGTGTGATGCCAAAATCGATGACATCTGCGATCGAGCGGTGATTCAGGCTGGAAAGAATCTCGCACTCGCGCGCAAAGCGCTGGCGGTCCTCCTCGGATACGCTGTCCGGTCCCTTGACCGCCTGCACCTTGAGTGCCACCGGCTGCGCAAGATCCTCGCTGCGGGCGAGATACACGGTCGCCGCGGAGGACTGCGCGATCTTCTTCAGAAGTCGATAGCCCGCCACCTCGCTGTGCGTGCCGTCGGAGCGCGCGGCCGGGACGGCGCCGCGGGCGCTCAGCAGCGGCTGCAGGGTACCCGCGAATTCCTGCAGATCCACCGAGTGGATCGGCCAGTAATCGCTCGCTCCCGCCTTGATGGCGCGAGCCGCCCAGCGCTCATCGCCATGCCGCGCGAAGACAAGGATCGGCAGGCGCGGCGCACGCGCCCGCAGGCGGATGATCACGCCGAGTGGTTGCGCCTCGGCATCGCGCGGCATGAACTCGATGATCAGCAGCACCGCGACGTACGCCTGGAGCTGATCGATCGACAGCGCATCGAGACTCGAGACGCTCATCGTGTGGACATCGACGCGCTGCGCGGCGCGCCGTACGAGCCCGGCGAGCTTGAGACGCAGGTCGAGCTCGTCATGCACGACCAGGCACTGCGGCGCGGATCGCAGCGCCGCCGTCGACTCGGACGCCTCGCGTCGCAGAGCGTTTTGAGCGGTTGAGGTCACCGGGTGGCCTTTCAGTTCTTGTCCAGACGGAACGCCACGTGGAGCGAGGCTTTCACGGCGATCGGCTGGCCATCGAAGAGCACCGGCTGATAGCGCATTCGACCAATCGCGCTCTTGGCGGCGGAATCGAACACCCGCCGCGGCGATGAATCGAGCACCGCGATATCGCTCACTTTTCCCTCGGTCGTCACCGTGAAGGCGAGATCCACCCAACCCTGGGTGCCGTTGGCGAGCGCCTCGCGCGGATACTCGAGTCGCAGCGGCTTGAGCGCGACCAGCGAGCTCGCCGGAACGACGGTGGGTGCGGCCCCGCGCGCCTTCTGCTGGGCAATCGCCGCTTTCAGCCCATCGAGGTCGCTCGAGCTGCCGACCGCGGCGGCGGCGGCGGCGAGCGAGTCGGCCCGCGCCAGGTCCCTTGCATCGAGCGCGGCACGCCCCTGCGAGACCAGCGCGGCGAGAAGCGCCGAGGCCAGCGGGGGCAGATCGGCATTCGCTGGGTCCGCGCTCTTCACCTGGTTGAAGTAGTAGAGCGCGCTGTCGCTCGCCGGAACGATCAGGGCGCCTTGAGCGATGCGCGAGCGCGCGCTCTCGAGCCACTGCGAGTGCTGCGCGCGCTCGTGCGCCTGGCCCTCGCGCGCAGCGGCGAGCTCGCGCTGTGCGGAGCTCAGCAGCTTCGGGGGCGCGCCGAGATCGCGCGCCGCGCCCAGCAGGGCCTCGGCCTCGGTGATCCGATGCTGGCCGAGAGCGCTGTGTGCATCGGCCAGCAGACGCTTCGCCAGGGCGGCGCTCGGCTCCTGCAGCGTCTCGTTCGTCGCGCCCGCCTGACGCGCCTGCTGCAGGTAGTACATCGCGCTGTCCTCGCGAGGCTCGAGCAGCCGGTCCTGCTGGATCCGGGTCGAGAGCAGCTTGACGAAGCGTGTCGCGTCGGAGGTCTCCTGCAGCCGGCGCGCCTCCTCGCGCAATTGCGCCAAGCGGGCCGGGCTCACGGCCTTTGCCCGCCCTGCCTCCTCGATCAGCTCGAGTGCGCGGTCGAAGTTCTTTGCACTGATCGCCGCCTGGATCTGGGCCGGACCGAGCTCGGCGCGCAACGCGGCGATGCGCGCATCGAGCTCCTTCAGGTGCGGATCGTCGGGTCGGATGCTGCGCGCGGTCTCGAGTGCCTGCAGCGCCAGGTCGAAGCGCTTATCGTCGAGGTCGGACTGCACCCGCGCATACAGAATCTGCGCAAGGCGCTCCAAACCCTGGCGCGCCTCGCCGTTGTTCGGGTCGTAGAGAAGCACATTTTGATAGAAGGCGAGCGCATTCTGCTCGGGTGGGTCGATGTAGTGGCGATCGAGCACCGCCTGGCGCGCCTTCTCGAGCAGACTGTCGACCTGCTCGTCGGCGGATCGGCTCGCACCGCCGGCTGGGGTCGGCCCGGCGGATGCTTCCGGAGCCCGCGTTGAGGCGCCCTGCCCTTGGGCCGCCTCGCCGGCCTGGTGTGCCGCCGGCGCGCCTGGCCCCGCCTGCGGCGCGGTCGCCTGCGGCGGCGAGCTCGAGGCGCGAAAGAAATAATAGCCGCTCGTGAGCACGCCGGCTGCGAGGACGGCTGCCAGCGCTCCCCGCCAGGGAATGCGGCGGGGCGGAGGCGGCGTCCAGGGTGTTGCTGCGAGCGGCGAAGCGGGCTCGCGTGCGACGGCCGACGCACGCGCGCGCGTGAACGCTTCGAGCAATATGTCGCTCTCGACCGGTACGCTCAGCACCGAGCTCACTTGCTGGGCGAGCAAGGCATCCTTCCAGAGCGCCGCATTCTCGGCGGCGTCGAGCACGATGAGGGCGAAGCTCGATGCGAGGGTCACGAGGCGCTCGAGCTGGGCCACGCGGTCCTCGCTCTCCCGCGCATCCCACAGCACGATGCCCGTCTGCCCCGGCACCATCGACTGCTCGAGCTCCTCGAGCGTGTCCACCTGGCGCAGCGTGCACTGGCCCTCGAGAGCCGGCCCCACCTCGGGCCAAAGCACATCATCGGGCGTGAGGAGGAAGGCCGGTAGCTTCGAGCTTCGGGAGGTCGCAGGAGGCGTCGCCGGAGCAGTCAGACCCGCAGCCGACGTCTTTCGTGCCGCTTGAGACAAGACTGCGCTACCTCCCGTGATTGAGCTTCGAAATCCACGACTTGCCGTGGCCGGACCCGGTCGGCCAGGCACGTCCCGCTGCAATAAGTCGTAGCGTCGAGCAATAGCGCCGGACGTGGATGGGTCCCGATCACAGTTTCACGTAAGCGGCCCGCCGACAGCGCGCGGCCACGTGCCGGTCGCTCACGAATCTGTGAGCTGATTCGCACGCCAGGCCGGGAATTCACCGCGGACGGCCCCGCGGGGGCTGCCGGCCCCGGGTGTTTTCTAGGGCGCGGGGCGACCGAGATATCGGTCGTACCAGTCGAGGTAGCGCTGCAAGCGGTCGCGGATATAGCTCGGACGCGTGAGCACGTGGTGCTGCCCGGGGTAGATCACGAGCTCGGTCGGAATCTCGAGCGTGCGCAACGCCTCGTACATCTGCTCTCCACCCCCGATGGGGACGTTGAAATCCTTCTCCCCGCCCATGAACAGGGTCGGTGTATGAATGCGGTCGGCATGGAAGAAGGGATAGGAGACGCGCAGCCACAAGGATGTGTTTTGCCACGGCGGACCGAGCTCGGCGTTGTATTGCATGATGTACTGATCGCTTCCGTAGGTCGCGATTTGATCGGCGTTTCCCGCGCCCGCGATCGCCGCCTTGAAGCGCGGGTCGGAAGCAATCATGTAATCGGTGAGGATGCCGCCGTAGCTCCAGCCGCCGATGCCGAGCCGGGCGGGATCGGCGAGCTTGGCGCGGATGACATAGTCGATGGCGCCGCGCAGGTCCGCAACCTCCTTGTCCCCCCAGTCGGCGACAATGGCCTGGGCGAAGGCCGCGCCGCGACCGCTGCTGCCGCGGTAGTTGACCGCGATCACCAGATAGCCGTGGGCCGCAAACCATTGGCGCTCGAGCTCGGGCGAGTAGCCCTCGAAACTCAACACATGGGCGTCCTGCCCGCTGGGTCCGCCGTGAATCCACAGAAGCGTGGGATAGGTGCGTCCCGCGGTGAAGCCCAGCGGCTTCACCAGCATGCCATGCACACGCGTACCGTCGCGGCTCGGGAAGCTCACATCCTCGATCTCGCCGAGCTTGAGCTCGCTCATGAGCGCATCGTTGTGCGCCGAAAGCGGGCGCAGCGTGCCTGCCTCGAGGGCATACAGCTCGGGTGGACGCGTATCGCTCGAAGCGACGACCGCCACGCGCCCGCCGCCCGTGCACACATCGCTCACCACGCGCTGGCCCTCGAGCAGATGCTCGACCGGGCCGCGCCCCGAGAGCGCCACTCTGACCGGCAGCTGCGACCCATCGTCCTCGACGAGCGCAACCACCGCGTCGGGGGAAAATGGCACGGGCGACATCAGCGCTCGGTCGAGCTGTGGAGCGAGTGGCGTCGATCTCCCGGTGGCGAGATCGACGACGCTCAGATGGTCCTGAATGTAGGCATTGAGGCGTGGCTCGAGACCGGTCTTGTACAGGATCCCGTGCCCATCCGGCGTGAAGTGCAGCGACAGGTTGTTGGGCGCAAGGAACTCCAGCACCCGCCGCGGTGTGGCTCCCGCCCTGGGCTCGATCAAATAGAGCTCGCGCCGGCCGGTGCGATAGAAATCGGAGCGGTGATTGCTGAAGTAGGCGATCGTTGCGCCATCCGGTGAGAACACGGGCATCAGATCGTCGACATGGGTATCTGTCGTGAGCGCTTGCAGCTGCCGGTCCGCAAGGTCGATGAGGTAGAGCTGGGGGAGATCGACCTCGGTCACATACCCCTCGCCATCTTCCTTGAAATGCAATCCCTCGATCACGATGGGCCGTGCCGCCCTGGCCGGAGCGGTGCCGGCACTCGGCCCGGCGTCCTCACCGCGGCTCATGGAGATCACGAGACGGCGACCATCCGGCGACCAGTCGTAATCGCGGATCGTCCCCGCAACATGTATGAGGGGCTGCGGCTCGCCGCCGCGCCGGTCGAGCAGATAGAGCTGAGGCTTTTCCTTGTCGTCACTGCCGCGGGTGGCCAGAAACGAGAGATATCGGCCGTCGGGACTGAAGCGCGGATAAGAGACCGAGCCGTCCGCACCCGTGATGCGCAGCTGCTGCGTGCCATCGAAGCTCGCCATCCAGAGGCTGCTGTGTTTCTCATCGGACTCGACGTCGACACTCTCCACCAGGTAGGCGATCCATTGGCCATCGCGCGAGCACACCGGACCCGACACCGCCGCCATGCGATCGAAATCCGCGAGCGCGAGCGCTCGGGGCGCAGCGGCTGCATACGCAGATGGGACCGGCGGGCCCAGCAGAGCCGCGGCGAGCAGCAGATGTGCCTTCACGATCGAGCCACCCCGGCCGTATCGATTGACAAGTGAGTGCGCAGCGCCTCGAGCACCGGGACGACTGCCTGCTCGTTCAAGGGCGCCATCACATGGGCGCCATGCACGCCGGGGATGTGCGCATATTCGCGCACGAGCTCGATGCACAGTGCCCGACCTTCCGCGGAAGGATCGCGCGCGCGCTCGAGCCGCTCGATCAGACGATCGGGAATCACGGAGCCCGGCAGCCGATCGCGGATCCAGCGCGCCGACTTGGCCGAGGCCAACGGCGCCACGCCCACGATCAACTTGATGCGCTCGGAGAGTCCGAGAGCCGCCAGCCGCTCCACGTAGCGACGCAGCACACCTGCATCCATGCAAAACTGGGTCTGCGCAAATTGCGCACCCGCGGCGAGCTTGCGCTGCAGGCTCTCCGGCCGCCATCCGGGCGGCGGATCGAGAGGCGCGTCGGCAACGCCGATGAAAAACCGGGCGCGGCCACCCACCTTGCGACCATTCGGCAGCTCCCCGCGATCGCGGATCGCGACCGCGGTGGCGGCAAGCCCCGCCGCGTCGAGATCGAATACCGCCTTGGCCTCGGGCTGATCACCGTCCTTGGGCGCATCTCCCTTGAGCAGCAGCAGATTGGTGATGCCGAGCGCTGCCGCACCGAGCAGCTGGCTCTGCAGGGCGATGCGGTTGCGGTCGCGACAGTTGATCTGCAGGATGGGCTCGATGCCCTGCTCGAGCAGCGTCTTTGCGGCAATGATCGACTCGAGGTGCGGACGTGCTCCGGCTCCATCGGTCACGTTGACCGCATCGGCAAGGCCCCGCAGCGCGAGTGCTTTCGCAAGCAGATCCGGAAGGTGGCTCGAGACCGGCGGCGTCACCTCGGCGGTCAATGCGAATTGCCCGGATTCGAGCACCATCGCCAAGCGGCTGCGACCGGGCTCGGCGCCGGGCGCCGCGAGTGAGGTGCTTGAGCTCAAGAGACCATTGTAGAGGAGCGTGCTTGACTAAGTCGATGAGGCCCGTCAAGGTTTTTGCTCCGGGGCGACAAGAGAGATGCGGCATGCGAGTGAGCTGGATCGGGGCATTGATGGTCGCCGGGGCGCTCACGAGCGGCGCTCGCTCCGCGCAGCCGATCTCGCAGCTTCTGCCCACCGGACAGCGCATCACGCCGACGGCGGCTCCAGGATCGCACTTCAGCACACTCAATCCCGGGCTCGCCGATGCCCCGGATTATGTCGTCGGCCAGACGGTCAGCGAGGTCTTGAGTGCGGATCGGAACACCCTGCTCGTGCTCACGAGCGGCTACAACCGCCGCAAGGACGCGCAGGGCGTGATCATCCCGCAAGATTCGCAGGAGTACGTCTTCATCTTCGATGTGAGCGGTCATCGGCCCGAGCAGCGACAGGTGCTGCGCGTTCCGAACACCTACGTGGGCATCGCCTTTGCGCCGGACGGCGGGCATTTCGCCGTGACAGGCGGGGGCGATGATGATGTGCATCTCTATGAGCGCGGCGCAGGCGGCTGGCGGGAAAGGCCGGGCTCGCCGGTGAAGCTCGAGCATGTCGCAGGCATCGGCATCCGGCAGAAGCCGCTCGCGCAGGGCGTTGCCATCTCCCCGAGCGGCGCGCGCGCGGTGGTGACCAATCGCTACAACGCCTCGATCAGCGTCATCGATCTGCACGCCGGAAGGCTGCTTCAGGAGATCGACCTGCGACCCGGCAAGGCCGATCCGCAGCTCGCAGGCACCGCCGGTGGCGAATACCCGGGCGCTGCGGCCTTTGCGACCGAGAACACGGTTTACGTCTCGAGTGAGCGCGATCGCGAGATCGACACGGTCGACCTCGAGCGCGGTGTCGTGACCGGACGTCTGCACGTCGGCGGCAATCCCGGCAAGATGATCGCGAGCCGCGACGGCTCCCGCATGTTCGTCGCGCTCGACAACGCCGATGCCGTCGCCCTCATCGACACGCAGCGCTCGCAGGTGCTCGAGGAGGTATCGACGGTCGCGCCCCCCGGGGTGTTGCGGCTCGCAAGGCCCTATCGGGGCGCCTCGCCGAACGCCGTGGCGCTCTCCGCTGATGAGCGGTGGCTCTATGTCACCAACCGAGGCACCAATTCGGTCGCGGTGATCGACCTCGCGGCGGCGCACCCGCAGGTCGCAGGCCTCATCCCGACGGGCTGGTACCCCTCCGATGTCGTCGTGGGTCCGCACGACATGCTCTACATCGTCAACACCCAGAGCGTGCCGGGGCCGAATCCGGGCAATTGTTTCGGTTACGAGACCGTGCCTTGCCCGGTCCAAGGCTCTCCCGTGCATTTCACGCCCAACCAATACGTGCTCAATCTCGCCAAGGGCGGATTCCTGCGCATGCCCGCGCCCCATGGCGCCACGCTCGCGGCGCTCACCCGTCGCGTGGCGGCCAACAACCATTTCGCTGCCCTCGATGTCGACGCCGCGCGCCTGCAGGCGGTGCGCGCGCGGGTCAAGCACGTCATCTACATCATCAAGGAGAATCGCACCTACGATCAGGTGCTGGGCGATATACGCCGCGGGAACGGTGATGCACGGCTCGCCGAGTTTCCGCGGGCCACGACGCCCAATCAGCATGCGCTCGCCGAGCAGTTCGTGCTGCTCGACGCTTTTTTCGACTCGGGCAACGTGAGCGGAAACGGCTGGCCCTGGAGCATCTCGGCGCGCGAGTCGGACGCAAGCGCGAAGATGCTGCCGGTCGACTACGCGCAGCGCGGCGGTTCCTATGATTGGGAGGGCACCAACAGCAACGTCAACGTCGCTCTCGAAGGGGCGCAGCGGGCAGCAGCCGACCCGCTGTCCATCGATCCGACGACCGGCCGGCTCGACCCGGATGTGCTCCCAGGGAGTGCCGATGTGGCCGCGCCGGACGGCCCGCAGGGCGAGGCGCAGCAGGGCTACCTGTGGAGCGCCGCGCTGCGCGCGGGGCTCACGGTGCGCAATTACGGATTCATGATCGATCTGACGCGCTACGACCACGCGCTCCTCGAGACCCCGGCGACTGCGGGCGCCTATCTGCCCCTCGAGCGCGAGCCCGCGAAGAATAATCTCATCGTGGCCTATGCCGCCAATTCGCAGCTCACCGAGCTCACGGACGGCTTTTTTCGCGGCTTCGATCCCGCCTATCCCGACACCTGGCGCGAGCGTGAATGGGAGCGCGAGTTTCAGAGCTACGTCGCGCACGGCGATCTGCCCGCGCTGTCCCTGGTGCGATTCATGAACGACCACACCGGCGCCTACGCCGCGGCGATCGACGGCGTCAACACGCCGGAGCGCCAGGTGGCCGACAACGACTACGCCGTCGGTCGCCTGGTCGAGGCCGTCGCCCGCAGTCCCTATGCGCGCGATACGCTCATCTTCATCATCGAGGACGACGCGCAGGATGGCCCCGATCACGTCGATGCGCACCGAAGCACCGCTTTCATCGTCGGTCCCTGCGTGCGCCAGGGCGCACGGCTCAGCCGGCATTACACCACCGTCAATCTCATCCGCACGATCACCGACGTTCTCGGGATCGACCATCTGGGGCTGTTCGACGCCACGCAAGGGCCGATGAGCGAGGTGTTCGGTGCGCGCTGTCCGCGCTGGAGCTATGAGGCGGTGGTATCCGGACTGCTGCGCGGCTCGGACGTCACCCTGCCGATCCCCCCCGGGACGCGCGTCGTGGGAGAGATACGCGCCCCGACCCGGCCGATGGCGTACTGGGCGGAGCGCACGCGGGGGATGGACTTCCAAGTCGAGGATCGCATCGATGCCGATGCCTACAATCGACTGCTGTGGCAAGGCCTGATGGATCGAAGGCCTTACCCGAAGACCCCTCACAGCCTCTCCGGCGATCCGGACTGAGCGATCCGTAATACCCGAAGCGGCAGCGATGCATCCCCTACTGTGCGTGCGCGGCGAGTGCGTGCAAGCTCCGCTCACCATCGGCAGCGGGGCAGATCAGGCGCGTGAATGCATGCAGTAGGATTGGCGTGGTCGCAACCTTCATGTGCGCAACCCTCGCGCTCGCGGCCAGCGAGGAGAGTGTCGATCAGAGGACCCGACAAGCCCTTGCCCTCGATGTGCACCGCGCGCAGGGCCGCGCAGAGTTTCGCGAGCACTGTGCGCGCTGCCATGGCGGAGGTGCGACAGGCGACGCGATGCGGGCGGTGCCGGCCCTCGCCGGCCAGCGCTTCGCCTATCTGGTGCGCCAGCTGATCGATTTCGCCGGGGAGCAGCGCGAGAGTGCGACCATGCATGCCGTGCTGAGGAGCCCCGGCTTGCGCTCTCCCCAGACCTGGGTCGATATCGCTGGCTATCTGAACCGCGCCCCCGTCTCATTCGCCGTCGAGCGGGGCGGTGGGCGGCAGGTGTCGCTGGGCGGAGCCATATTTCGCGAGCAGTGCGCCTCGTGTCATCAGAGCGAGGCGCAGGGCGACCGGGAAGGCTTCGTGCCCTCGCTGCGCCATCAGCATCACGGCTATCTTGTTACGCAGCTGCACCGCATCGGTCATGGCGACCGCCACACGGTCGATGAGAACCTCGCGCGATTCCTGCGCAGCTTCGACGAGGCGGAGATCGACGCCGTCGCCGATTACCTGTCCCGGCTCGAGGGTCGCGGCACGCGCGTTGAAAGCATGCGCGCCGACGGCACCGTCGTCGATTAGTCCTGCCCGGAGCTCCTCACCATGAATGCCATCCGCTCGATCCTCGCAATCGTCGATCCGACGGCGAAGGAACAGGTCGCGGTCCGCAAAGCCGCGCTCCTGGCCATCGCGCTCGGCGCCCACCTCGAATTGCTCGCCTGCGACACCCGTGCCACGGCCGAGCTGCGCCGCGCGCAGGGCCTGGGATCGCCCCAGGGGGCGCCCGCTTCACTGGAAGAGTGGCTTCGACGTCTGGCGCGCACCGTGCGCCCGACGCTCGAGGCGCACAATCTCGATCTGTCGACGGCGGTGATCAGCGGTGATCCGTTGCACGAGCAACTGCTGCAGTGGATCGGGAAGTCGCCCGCCGACCTCATCGTCAAGGACACGCATCATCACACGCTCGCGCAACGCACCTTTCTCGGCAACACTGACTGGCACCTGATCCGCGCCTGCCGGGTGCCGCTGCTCCTCACGAAAGCCATCGCCTGGAGTGAGCGTCCGAGGCTCGCGGCCGCGCTCGATCCGCGCGAGGAGGATGAGGATGCGCCGATCGAGCATCGTATTCTCGAGTGTGCACTGCTGCTCGCCGCCGCCCTCAAGGGGGATGTGCGCATCGTGCATTCATATGTGCCCGCGATGCTGCCCGCCACCGTCGGCGGGGCGGCCGCGGCCGTCGCACCGTCGCCCGAGGTGCTCGCCGCCGAGCAAGCCATGCAGCGTGGAAGAATCCGGATGCTGCTCGATCGATTCGGCCTGGGCGGGCTCGAGCAGCATGTCGAGCTGGGCGCCCCGGTCGAGTATTTGCCGCGCTTCGCGGAGGAGAGTTCGATCGACCTCTTCGTGATGGGCGCGCAGTCGCGCAGTCATCTCAAGCAGGCGGTGATCGGCAGCACCGCCGAGCGGGTGCTCGAGCGCCTGCCGTGCGATGTCCTGCTCATCAAGCCGCTGGATCCCGGCGAAGCCCTGCCCTTCTAGGGACTCAGCCCGGCGGCCCATTGATGATGAGGTGCATCTTGACGAGATGCGCCACGGAGCGTGCACCCATTTTCTCCATCACTTTCGCGCGATGGATCTCGACGGTACGCTCGCTCAGGCCCAGGTCGATGGCCATGACCTTGTTGGCCTCTCCCTCGACGATCAGGTCGAGCACCTGCCGCTCGCGGGGGGTCAGCGTCTCCATGCGTCGGTTGAGCTCGGTCTTGCGCGCGAGGCTCTTGCGATTCTCCAGATCGAACTTCAAGGCATGGTTGATGTGATCGAGCAGCTCCTGATCGCGAAAAGGCTTCTGCAGAAACTGAAAGGCTCCCTCCTTCATCGCCTGCACGGCCATCGGCACGTCGCCATGACCGGTGATGAAGATGACCGGCAGCATGGCGCCCGCACGATTGAGCCGCTGCTGCAGCTCGAGCCCGCTCATCTCGGGCATGCGGATGTCGAGCACCAGACAGCCCGGGGTGTCGGATTGGAATTGGGCGAGAAATTCGCCGGGGCGCGCAAACAGCTCGGTCTTGTAACCCACGCTCCCGAGCAGCGCGCCGAGCGCCCGACGCATCCCGTCATCGTCGTCGACGACGTAGACCATCGACTCGGCGGGCCGCGGGGTCTCAGGCTTGCTCATCCTCGTCTCTCCCTAGCGGCAGTCGAAACCAGACACGCTTGCCGCCGTGCGGTGCCTGGACGAAACCGATGGCGCCCCCGTGCGCCTCGAGGGCGGCCCGGCTCGAGGCAAGACCCAGACCCGTGCCATGAGCCTTGGTCGTAAAGAACGGCCGGAACAGCTGCGCCTGGAGCTCGGGCGGCACCGGGGGGCCCGCGTCGCTCACGCGGGTCTCCAGCGTATATCGGTCACATGCCCAGGAAATGACCACCTTGGGCGCTTCCAGCCCCGCGCACGCATCGCAGGCATTTTGCACCAAGGCGAACAGCACATGCTGGATCCGCAGCCGATCGATGTACACCGGCGGAAGATCGGCGGCATGCTCGATGTGCAATTCTCCCCCAATCGCTCCCGTGAGCAGCTCGAGCACCGGGCGCAGCTCCCTCACCAGATCGGGGAGCTGACAGAGCGAGCGCTCGCTGGAGGCGGGATCGAACAGACGCCGGACGCTGCGAATCCCCTCCCCCGCCCGCAGCGCCTCGTCGCTGATCTGGCGCAGCACCTCGATGGCGGGGAGAACCGCGGGGGGATCGCGATCGAGCAAGCGGATGCCGGCCTGAGAGAACGCCGCAATGGCCGCGAGCGGCTGGTTGATCTCGTGTGCAACACCGCTCGCGAGCTCCGCCAGCGCGGAGATTCGCACGATGTCCATGAGCCGGCTCAGCATGGGCGGCATTTCGGCGCCCGACAGGTCGGCGGATGAGCGACGCATGCGCCTATCCTCCCACCGGCGATTCGACGCCACCATAAGCAGAACCGCGTAGATGATCGGTTGAGCGCGGGTGAGGCGACGCTGCGCCTGGCCAATAAAAAGGCCGGCAGTGCGCACCTCTGCCAGCCTTTAATCTTGGACTCGAGTCACTTGACTTCGATCGTAATGCTCTTCGGCTTGCTGGTCTCGGTCTTGGGCACGTGAATCGTCAGCACCCCGTCCTTTGCCTCTGCCGTCACCGCTTGCGCATTCACATTGCTTGGCAACGCAAAGCTGCGTGAGAAGCTGCCGTAGAAGCTCTCGATGCGTATGTCGTTGGCATTCTTGTCCTCGCGCTCGAGCTTACGCTCGCCGCTGAGCGTGAGAACACCGTCGGCCAGCGTGATTTTCACGTCTTCCTTCTTCACCTCGGGCAGCTCCGCCTTGATCAGATACTCCTTGTCGGTCTCGACGATGTTCGCCGTCGGCGCCCAAGCCGCCTCCCCGGCAGATCCTCCGACCCGCCTCCGGCTCGGTGCGAAGAAGGAGGCATAATCTCGAAAGAAATCTTCCATTTCCCGCAGTGGTTCCCATCGGACGAGGCTCATAAATCTCTCCTCAGGTTTGGTGGCCGGCCATTCCGGCCACGAGCACTATCGCGCCGGCGAGCGGGCTCGACCACTCGGACTTACCCTTAAAATAGCGCTGCGAGCCTGCAACGCACCGATTGGCGGGCCGGGCGGCGGGTGTCGTTGCGATGCAGCGGGTCGTCACCCCCGAAGCGCCGCGAAGCGGGCCGCTGCCGGGCGGGCGCCTTGAACCCGGATGAAGCGGATTTAATGTTCGAGGTCCCCGCCAGGATGGATGATCGGCCCTCAGGCGACCCTGCGGAGAAGCCAGCGTGACGCGCAGCCCCACTGAGATGCTCGAATCCGGTGCCAGGAATGCGTATGCGCCCTGGCAGCCCGCCTCGACCGCCCGATCGATCATGGAAACCACCTGCCTGGCCAGCGAGCGCCATCGGCTCATCACCAAGGCTGCCCACTATCTGGCCGAGCACTGCGGCAGGCCGTCGGGCCCGGCAGCGGAGGACTGGCTGAAGGCGGAGCGAGAGGTGGATAGCGGCTCGATCCGCCACCGCTGAGGCCGGCTCGAGCACCGGCGCGGCCGCAGCGCTCGAGTCATCGAACGGGAACGCTCCCACGCTGCAAGGCCTCGCTTTCACCTCAACCGCATGTCTTCGATCGAATTCAAGCTGAGCGGACGCCGTGCGCTCGTCACGGGCAGCGCCGCCGGAATCGGTCTTGCCACCGCCGAGCGACTCGCTCGCAGCGGGGCCCGTGTGGCCATGAACGATCTGTCGAGCGAGGCGCTGCAACGGCAGGTCGAGCGGCTGCGGTGCGAGGGCCTCGACGTCGAGCCGGTGGCGGGCGACCTGGGGGTTGCGGCGCAGGCGCGCGAGGTCGCCGAGCGCTCGGTACGCTGGCTCGGCGGCATGGACTACCTCGTCAACAATGCGGGGGCTCCCTTCACACGCGCGCCGATCGCGCCGCAGAACCTCGATGCGCTGACCGACGATTTCTGGGATCGCATCCTGCGCGTGAATCTCATGAGCGCCTTCTGGATGACGCAAGCTCTGGCCCGCACCCTCAGAGACGCCCGCGGCGCCGTGGTGAATACGGTCTCCATCGCAGCCTTCGGGGGTGGAGGCAGCAGCAGCGCCTACGCAACGGCCAAGGCGGCACTCGCGGGCCTCACGCGGGAGCTCGCCCGAGGTCTCGCGCCCGAGGTGCGGGTCAATGGAATTGCGCCCGGGTTCGTGAACTCGAGCTGGGAGTGCACCTTCGGCGATCTGGAGGCCACCGCACGAGACACGGTGCCGCTCGCCCGGGTGGGTCAACCCGCGCAGTACGCGGAGGTCATCGTCTATCTTTGCGCAGGCGCTGCTTACATGACCGGTGAGGTGATCCGCGTGACCGGAGGACTTGGCATCTGAACTACGAGGGCGGTCGCTGGCTCGGGACGCTCGCGCTCTACCTGACGAGTCAGGCGGACTTGGACTGAAGTACGGGCCGGCGCGTCTCGGGCAGCAGGAACGCGCTCACGACCGCGGCCATCAGACACACGCCGATGGGATACCACAGACCTCGATAGATGTCGCCGCTCGCCGCCACCAGCGTGAACGCAATGGCCGGCAAGAAGCCGCCGAACCACCCGACCGCGGCATGGTAGGGCACCGAGAGCGAGGTGTAGCGGATCTGCGCCGGGAAGAGCTCGGTGAGCCAGGCGGCGGAGGGACCGTAGGTCAGGGCCGCGAGCACCAGGAGCGAGAACAGGAGCCCGAGGACCGGCAGGAAATGGACCTGGCTCGGATCGGCCTCCTTGGGATAATGGGCGCCGGCCAGCGCGGCGTCGAGCGTCCTTTCGAACTCCGCGCGGCGCGCCTTGAGCTCGGGAGCCGGGAGCGACTCGCCGTCGAAGGCCGCGAGCGGCGTCGTGCCGATCCTGACCTGCGCCGTCGCGCCGCTCTCAGCAACGGTCGTGTAGGGAATACCGCGCCGCGTGAGCGCCGCCTTCACGATGTCGCACGAGGAGCGGTAGGTCGCCTTGCCGATGGGATCGAACTGCAGAGCACAGCGCGCGGGATCGACGATGACACTCACGGGATTACGGGCCATCGCCGCCTCGAGCGCCGGATTCGCAGCGCGGGTGAGGCCATGGAAAATCGGCAGCAACGTCAGGGCCGACAGCAGGCAACCGGCGACGATGAGCGGTTTGCGGCCCACCCGATCGGAGATCGCTCCCATGAAGGCGTACAGCGGCACCGCCAGAAGAAGGGCGCCGACCATGAGAATCTCGCCGCTGCGGGCCCCGACCTTGAGAACCTGGGTGAGAAAGAAGAGCGCGTAGAAATGCGCCGTTTAGAAGACGACGGTAAGTCCCGCGCACTGGCCGAAAAGCGCCGCGAGCACCACGCGCAGGTTGCTCCAGCGGGCGAGCGAATCGCGCACCGGCGCCCGTGATTGCGTGTGGGTGGCGCGCAGCTGCTCGAAGACCGGAGATTCGGTGAGTTTGAGCCTCACGTAGACAGAGATGGCGAGCAGCAGCAGTGAGCCGATGAAGGGGATTCGCCAGCCCCACGACTCGAAGGCCGAGCCGAAGGCGGCGCGGCAGGTGAGGATCACCGCAAGGCTCAGCAGGAACCCGAGCGTCGCCGTGCCGTTGATCCAGCCGGTGTAGTAGCCCCGGGATCGCTCGGGGACGTGCTCGGCCACATAGACCGCGGCTCCTCCGTACTCACCGCCGAGCGCGAGACCCTGCGCAATGCGCAGGGCAATGAGCAGCACCGGTGCGGCGAGACCCCAACGCGCGTAACCGGGCAACACGCCGACCAGCGCCGTCGATGAACCCATGACGATGATGGTGATGAGGAAGGTGACCTTGCGGCCGGCGAGATCCCCGAGCCGACCGAAGATCAGCGCGCCGAGCGGGCGAACCGCAAAGCCCGCGGCAAAGGCGAGCAGCGCGAAAATGAAGCCGGTCGTCGGATTCACCGCGGAAAAGAACTGGTTCGCGAGAATCGCGGCGAGCGAGCCGTACAAAAAGAAGTCGTACCACTCGAAGACGCTGCCGAGCGCTGCGGCGACCACCACCCGGCGCAACGAGCGCTCGATGCCGGATGAGGCGTTCAACACGGTGCTGCTCACCGAAGCTCTCCCCTTCGACTCATCGACGCTCCGATCATAGCCTGCGCCGCCGGGGACTGCTCGAGACTCGGCGCAGCCCCGCTCGGTACTCGGCGCCGCCCAGCTCGGTACTCGGCGCCGCCCCGCTCGGTACTCGGCGACCCGCAGGGTGACACTCGATACGCCGTGTGCCATCGTAGCTCGCATGCGCGCCCACTGCCCAACCATGAAGCCGCCTGCAGCCCTGCGGATGGGCGCGCAGCCGGCGCCGTGATCGGACTGCTCAAGCCCGCGGCGCTTCCCGCCCGGTTGCCTGCGGCCCGCGTCGAGGCCGCTTATCCGGTGCTTCGACGACGCGTATTCCTCGGCATTTTCGTGGGCTACGCGGGCTTCTATCTCGTGCGCAACAACCTGGCGCTCGCGATCCCGGACATTCTTGCCGAGCACCCCGACTACACCAAGGCGCAGCTCGGGAGCGCGATGACGATCCTTTCGATCGCCTACGGCCTCTCGAAGTTCCTGATGGGCTCGGTCTCCGACCGCAGCAACCCCAAGTATTTCCTGCCGCTCGGACTGCTGCTCTCGAGCGCCGTCATGCTGATCTTCGGCTTCGTCCCGGTGATCTACGCCTCGCTCCTCACCATCATGGTGCTACAGGCCGCGAACGGCTGGGTGCAAGGCATGGGTTGGCCGCCGTGCGGCAAGACCATGGTGCACTGGTTCAGCACGCGCGAGCGCGGCCGGGCCGTGTCGCTGTGGAATACCGCTCACAACGTCGGCGGCGCGCTCGTGGCGATGCTCGCCCAGCTCGGCGTCTATCTGTTCCATGACTGGCACGCCAAGTTCTATTTCAACGCGATCACCGCGGCTGCGGTGGCGTTCTGCGCCTACTTCCTCATCGAGGACACGCCGCAGTCACGCGGTCTGCCGCCGATCGAGGAATATCGCAACGATTACCCGCCGGGCTACGACGCGAGCGAGCGCGTGCTCGGTTTTCGCGAGATCTTCTTCCAGCAGGTGCTGGTGAACCGCTATCTGTGGGCGATCGCCGTGGCGAACGCCTTTTGCTACTTCGTGCGCTACGGGGTCGAGAACTGGATTCCGACCTATCTGCAAACCGCCAAGGGGTTCTCGTTCAATCAATCGAGCACGGGATGGTGGCTGTACGAGCTCGCCGCGATCCCCGGGACGATCGCCTGTGGCTGGATGTCCGACACCTGGTTCAAGGCGCGGCGCGCGCCCGCGACCATCCTCTTCATGACGCTCACGCTGCTCGCCGTCATCGCGTACTGGCTCAACCTGCACGGCCCGCTGTGGGTCGATTACGTGACCTTGTTCGCCATCGGCTTTTTGATTTACGGACCGATCATGATCATCGGACTGCACTCGCTCGATCTGGTCTCGAAGAAGGCGGCCGGCACCGCAGCCGGGTTCACCGGCTTCTTCGGCTACGTCTTCGGTGCGGCGATTGCGGGAAGCGGCGTCGGCTGGATCGCCGATCACTTCGGCTGGGGCGGCGTGTTCGTCAGCATGATCGCGTGCTGCCTGCTCACCATCGTATTCAGCGCGCTCACCCTCGGGCATCGAGCCGAGAGCGGCGCGCGCGCGGCCAGCCCCTGAGCAGGCCCCTAAGCCGGCCCCTAAGCCGGCCTGCAGCCGGCGCTCGAGCTGGCCCTTGAGCTGTTCTTCGGCGCTGGGCAAGCAACCTCGCGCCTCAGCCGACCTCCACCCCGAGAAACGCGCGCAGCTCGCGTCGTCCCCGTGCGCTCACGATGAGCTCGCGGCTGTCGAGGGCCCGCAGCACCCACTTGCGGCGCAGGGCGAGCTCGAGCAGCGCCGCGCCGAGCGTGCCCGCGAGATGCGGCCGCCGCTCGCTCCAGTCGAGGCAGCCGAATGCCCAGCGCCGGCGGCGCGCGCGAAGCTCGGCCACATCGAGACCGAGTGCCGCGAACCCGCTCGCTCCGTCGGCCGTCACCTCGTAGCTCATCGCATCACCGCGCCGCGGCCGAATCCAGCCGAGGGCACGCAGGCGGTCGTGAAGCGACACGGCGAGCGAGCCGGCCATGTGGTCGTAGCAGCTTCGGGCGGCGCGCAGGCGACTCGGAGTCGAGGGCCGGAACGCGGCGCCCGCTCCCGCGCTGAGCACGCTCAATCCCTCGAGGGCTCGCGCCACGCGCGGGCTTCGCAGGCTGTAGTAGCGGTGGCGCCCCTGCTTGAGGACTCTCACGAGGCTCTCGGCGTGCAGGCGCTTGAGATGCGCGCTCGCAGTCGGCGCCGTCACCTGTGCGACGCCCGCAAGCTCGGTGCTGGTGCGCGCATGCCCGTCCATGAGGCAGCACAGCATGCGCGCACGCGCCGGCTCGCCGATCGCCGCCGCGATGCGCGCGAGCGCCTCGTCCGATGCTTCGCCGGTCGCGACCATATTTCGATGGTAGACGAAGCATGCTGCCGCGACAACGCGCACGCTCGCCTCATCGACGACCGGAGGCCCCCGATGAGCATCGTCTGCCTGATTCGCTATCAGATCGATCCCTTCCAGCGCGAGGCCTTCCGCAGCTATGCGCAGGCCTGGGGGGGCATCATTCCCCGCTGCGGCGGTCAGCTGCTCGGCTACTTTCTGCCGTACGAGGGCAGCAACGACATCGCCTGGGCGCTCATCGCCTTCGACTCGCTCGCCGCCTATGAGGCCTATCGCGCGCGACTGCGGCAGGACGCCGAAGCACGGGCGAATTTCGCCCGCGCGCAGGAGCTGCGCTTCATCCTGCGCGAGGAGCGCAGTTTTCTCGAGAAGGTTCCCTAGAGGGGACGGCCGCCTCGAGCAGGCAGCCGAACTCACGCGCGAAATCCACCGAGATCCGGGCGTGCACGGCCCCCTGCCGATCGAAGAAGCGCTGCGTGCCCGCAAGCCCGAAGACACCCTCGTGCCAGATGTTGGGATGGATGTAGAGCCCGAGCGTGCCGTCGAAGCGGAAGCACACGAAGCGCTCCGGCGTCACATCGTCGCCCGGCAACGCCAGCGGCACAAAAAAGGGCCGCGGATCCAGCGGAAAAAACAGCTGTCCGCCATCCGGATGATAGTTCGCATGCCACAGGAGCATGCGGCGCGGAGCGCGGTGGTGCGCGGCACACGCGTGCTCCGGCGGCTCCGCGTAGGCGAGGACGTAATGCCCGCCGACGGCCTCGTTACGCCCGTAGAGCACATCACCGCGCCACTCCGATACGAACACACCCTGCTTCGTACCCCCCTCATCGCCGCTGTCGGCATCGACCGGCCGGGAGCCGAGCGCCGGCCAGCGCACGATCTCGATCGAGCAGGAGTGCGGGTCCTCGACCAGGTGTCCGTAGCCTGCGAGCGATTCGACCGTCGCCTCGACCACGGGCATCGGCACGATGCGAAGGCCCGGCGGCAGGTCCGGATGCAGGTAATCGGGCGCCGGCGCGGGGCTCAGCCTCATCCCAGGAACTCGCCTTCCTCGAGCACCTCGATGAGCATCGGCGAATCGAGGCGCTCGGCGCTGCGCAGATGCGTGTGCAGCTCCTCGAAGCTGCGGGCGCGCTGCGCACGGCAACCGAAGGCGCGCGCCAGCGCGAGGAAATCCGGGGTATGGATATCGACGCCGATCGTCGGAATGCCGCGCCCCTGCATGTAGCGCTTGATCTCGCCGTACCCCTGGTTGTTCCACAGCAGGACGATGATCGGCGCTTTCGCCTCCACCGCCGAGCCGAGCTCTGCCAGCGTGAATTGCAGCCCCCCATCGCCGATCAGCGCGACGACCGGCCGCTCCGGCGCGGCGAGTTTCGCGCCGATCGCCGCCGGCAAGCCGTAGCCCAGCGTGCCGTAGCCGGTGGCCGAGTTGAACCAGGAGCGGGCCCGGCGCGCCTCGTAACCATGGTTGCCGGAGTAGACCGGCTGCGTCGAGTCGCCGACGATGATCACCTCGGGGAGCGTGTTCTGCACCACCTCGAGCGCACGCAGCTGCGGGCGCCACGCGCTCGGCCATTCCTTGCGGAGCTGCGTGCGGGCGCGCTCCGCGAGGCCCGCCCCCTCGCCCGCGCCCGCGCGCGACGGCGCCTTGCCCAAGGCGTTGAGCAGCGCGCTCAGTGCGAGCCGCGCATCGCTCACGATCGCAATATCGGCCGGGAAGTTTCGTTCGAGCTGCTCTGGATCGATGTCGATGCGGATCAGCCGGCCGGAAAACTTGAGTCCGTTGTCGTTGAACAGGTCGTAATCGGTCTCACCGAGCTCGGTTCCCACGGCGAGCACGACGTCGGCCTGGGCGATGAGCTCACGCACGGCCGGAAAGGTGGCGTTCGAGCCGAGCGACAGCGGGTGGCCCTTCGGCAACACCCCTTTGGCGTTGATGGTGCACGCAGCCGGCGCATCGAGCCGCTCGGCGAGCGCGGTTGCCTCCGCACCCGCATCGATACAGCCTCCCCCGAGCAGCAGTACCGGCCGGCGGGCCGCTCCCAGCGCCGCCGCGGCGCGCTCGAGATCGAGGGGATTCGGTCCCGGCCGATGCGGGGGTGTGCCGCGCGCGGCGAGGAGGTGATCCGCGTTCGCCGTGATCACGTCGATCGGAATCTCGATGTGCACGGGTCGTGGGCGCGCGCCGCTGAACACGGCGAAAGCGCGTGCCAGGACCGCCGGCAGCTCGTCGGGCCGCAGCAGCGTATGGCTGAAGGCGGTGACCTCGGCCGTGAGCGCACGCTGCGAGGGCAGCTCGTGCAGCCGCCCGCCGCCGAGACCGAGCTGCTCGGTGCGGTTGACGCTCGAGATCACCAGCATCGGGATCGAGTCGCCCGCGGCCTGCGCAAGAGCGGTCATGATGTTGGTCATGCCGGGGCCGGTGATGATGAAGCACACGCCGGGTTTGCCGCTCACGCGCGCATAGCCGTCGGCCATGAAACCCGCCCCCTGTTCATGGCGCGGCGTGATGTGGCGAATGCGTGTCGCGGGCAAGCCGCGATACAGCTCGACCGTGTGCACACCGGGTATCCCGAACACGAGCTCCACCCCGTGCCCCTCGAGCAATTGAACCAGCCGCTCCCCACACGTCATACACATTCCCTCATGAGCGACCGGCACGCGCCTGTTGAACACCCGTTTGAGGCCGGAGGCGCATCATAGCGCAGGCGCCGCTCGAAACGAGCGCGGCCGCGGCGCCGGGATTTTGCGCTTCGCTGCGCTCGCGCCGCGCATTGCGGTATCCTCTGCCGCGCACCCGGGATGTGAGCGAACCGAGGGTCTCGATGAACAAAGGGCCAGAGCGAGTGTCACCCACGCGGCGCGAGCTGCTTCGCATGATCGGGCTGAGCGCCGGCTCGACCGCGCTCTATCAAGCGATGACGAGCCTCGGGCTCGCAGCCGAGTCGCCCTATCGCGGACCCGTCGATCTGCAAGGCACGCCCCCGGGAGCCTCGGTGCTCATCCTCGGCGCGGGCATGGCGGGGATGAGCGCTGCTTACGAGCTGCGCAAGGCCGGCTACAAGGTTCAGGTCCTCGAATACAACCATCGGCCCGGCGGGCGAAACTGGAGCCTGCGGGGCGGCGATCGCTACACCGAGCTGGGCGGTGCCACGCAGGAATGCCGGTTCGATTCCGACCTTTACATCAATCCCGGACCGTGGCGCATTCCGTATCACCATCGAGGCATGCTGAATTACTGCAAGCTCCTCAAGGTGCCGCTCGAGCCCTTCATCCAGGTCAATTACAACGCTTACCTGCATTCGAGCCGTGCCTTCGGTGGCAAGCCGCGCCGCTATCGGGAGATCAAGGCCGACTATCAGGGGCACGTCGCGGAGCTGCTCGCGAAGGCGACCTCGCAGCGGGCGCTCGATGCGTTCGTGAGCGCCGAGGACCAGGAGAGGCTGCTCGAGTCGCTGCGCACGTGGGGCGCGCTC
Source organism: Steroidobacteraceae bacterium (assembly GCA_035307465.1). Taxonomy (GTDB): domain Bacteria; phylum Pseudomonadota; class Gammaproteobacteria; order Steroidobacterales; family Steroidobacteraceae; genus Bog-1198. The sequence continues at coordinate 2,517 of DATGIA010000072.1, read as the reverse complement.
GACAAGCAATTCTCCTACGTCCAGAGCGAAGCGAGCAGCCTGCGGCGCGGCTTCGACAAGGCGCCCGGCGGCGGCTTGAGCGCCCGACCCGTCGCATCGAAGCCGGTCGGCCTCTCGCAGGTGCTCGACTCGCGGCTCTGGGAGCACATCCCGGACGGGGATTACTTCGACATGCAGCAGGCGCTCTTTCAGCCCGTCGGCGGCATGGGGCGCATCGGCGAGGCGTTCGGGCGCGAGCTCGGACCGCTCATTCGCTACAACGCGCGGGTCGTCGAGATTCACCAGGATGAGCGGGGCGTGAGCGTCGCGTTCGAGGACCTCGCCGCGCCCGGCCCTCGCGTCACGGCGCGCGCCGACTGGTGCCTGTGCACCCTCCCGCTCAGCGTGCTCGCGCAGATTCCGATGAACGTCGGCTCCTCCCTGGCCTCCGCCATCGCGGCGGTGCCCTATGCTCCGGCGATCAAGGTGGGGCTGCAGTTCAAGCGTCGCTTCTGGGAAGAGGACGAAGACATCTATGGAGGCATCACCTACACCGACCTGCCCATCAACAACATCGGCTATCCGAGTCACGGCCAGCACAGCGGCGGCAAGGGTGTGCTGCTCGGCGCCTATATCTGGGGAGGCGATGGGATGGAGTTCACCTCGATGAGCCCCGCGGAGCGGGTGCAGGCGGCGCTCGCCTACGGCGCACAGATCCATCCGCAGTACCCCCGCGAATTCGACAACGGGGTGGCGGTCGCCTGGAGCCGGGTGCCGTACACGATGGGCTGCTTCGGGATCTGGAGCGACGAGGCGCGTGCAAGCCACTACGACGATCTCTGTGCGATCGACGGACGCATCGCACTCGCCGGCGAGCACGCCTCCTTCATCAACGGCTGGCAGGAGGGCGCGGTCACGTCCGCGCTCGATGCCATCGAGCGACTCCACCAGCGCGCGCTCGCGCAGCGAGCGGTCTCATGAGGCGCCTGCGGCAGGGCCCTGGGCGTCCGGCGGCCACATGCCGGCGCGGAGGGTGCGGGGGCGCGACGCTGGCGCTCGCCCTCGCGCTCGTCCTGGCGCTCGCCCCGGGGCCCAAGGCGGTCGCCGTCGATGCGGCAGCCCCCGCGCTCGCTCCGGAGCCGAGGAATCTCACGACCGGTGCGGACATCTACGCGCACCTCTGTCAGAGCTGCCACATGGCGCAGGGCGAGGGGGCCGTCGGCGCGGGTCACTTTCCCAAGCTCGCGGGCAACCCGGCGCTGCGCTCCTGGGAGTATGTCGGCGTCACGGTGCTCAACGGACGGCACGGCATGCCGCCCTTCGGCAGCTGGGCGCAGATGGGGCCGCTGCGCCTCAGCGTGCGCCTGAGCGATGCGCAGGTGGCGGAGGTCGTCAACTATGTGCGCAGCCATTTCGGCAACCGCTTCAGCGACCGGGTGCGCGCCGATCAGATCAAGGCACTGCCGCACCCCACGCAGCCCGCAGCCGACTGAGCGAGCACGAGTCGCTGCGCCGCGTGCAACGTCGGGTCTTTACAGAAGGACGAGCGGCTTGCGATGCTCGCCCTGCGTTGCAACCACCGAGGGGAAAACCGATGCGAAAAGAGCTCCTACGCCGGCCCATCATCAGCCTATTCGCCGGCGCGGCGATACTCGCTGCAACACTCGCTCGGGGGCAGGAGGTCGTGCGCACGCCGCTGCCAAACAACGATCCCTTTCCGATCTCGGCGGCGGTGACCGTGCGTGCCGGCACCGATACGGTCTACGTGAGCGGCATGCTACCGAACCCGATCAACAAGGATGCGCCCAAGGGCACAGCGCCGATCTATGGCGATATGCAGGCGCAAACGCTGAGTGTGCTCGGCAAGATCAAGGATACGCTTGCGCGGCTCGGCCTCGGCATGGGCGATGTGGTCAAGATGACGGTGTTCATGGTCGCGGACCCCGCCTTCGACAACAAGCTCAATTTCCCCGGCCTGATGGCCGGCTACAGTCAGTACTTCGGCACCAAGGAGCAGCCCAACAAGCCTGCGCGCAGCGCAGTGCAGGTCGCAGCGCTCGTCGTGCCGGGCGCCCTGCTCGAGGTCGAGGTGATCGCGGCCAAGTCTCACTGAAGCGCGCCCTCGGGGCATCGAGCGTGCGCGCATGAGCCTGTGGGTCGGCACCTCGGGATACAACTATCCCGAATGGCGCGGCAGCTTCTATCCGGAGAAGATGCCGGTGAAGGCCATGTTGCCCTACTACGCGGCCCGCTTCAGCACGGTCGAGATCAACTACACCTTCTATCGCACGCCCACCCCGTCGGTCCTCGCGGCCTGGAGCCAGGTCACCCCGCCGCACTTCCGATTCACGCTCAAGGCACCGAAGCGCATCACGCACATCGCGCGCCTCAGGGACTGTGCGCAGCCGCTCGAGTACTTCCTCAAGACCGCGCGCACGCTCGGCCCCAAGCTGGGCGTGATTCTCTTCCAGCTGCCGCCGGCGATGAAGCTCGATCTGGCTCTGCTCGAATCGTTCCTCGAGCTGCTGCCGGCGGAGA
>DATGIA010000071.1:0-6179 GCA_035307465.1 Steroidobacteraceae bacterium | reverse complement strand
ACAGCGGCTCGAACAGCGTGTTGCCGAAGCGCAGCGCCATGAGGTTTTGCACGGCTTCCTTGCCGAGATAATGGTCGATACGATAGATCTGGCGCTCGGAGAACACCTCGCCCACCTGGGCATTGATGCGCTCGGCAGAGTCGGTGTCGTACCCGAGGGGCTTCTCGAGCACGACACGCGCGAGAGGCGTGACCACCCCGGCGCGCGCCAGGTTGCGGCACAGAACCTCGAACAGAGCCGAGGCGGTGGAAAAGAAGAACACCCTCGCAAACTGTTCGCGTTCGCTGAACAGCGGGACCAGCTGATCGAAGTCGAGCGGGTTGCCGGCATCGATGCGCACGTAGCCTAGCAGGCGGCTGAAGGCCTCCCAGCGCGCCGGCTCGAACTCCTTGCCGAGATGCTCGCGGCAGGTGGTCTCCACGTGGGACAGATATTCGGTGCGGCCCAGCGCGCTGCGCGCGAGGCCGTAGATGCGCGACTCCTCCGACACCTGGCCCGCAACGTGGCGCCGGTAGAGCGCAGGCAGGAGCTTGCGGGTGACCAGATCGCCGGTTCCGCCGAACAGCATCATGTCGAAGGTCGGTAATGCGGCCAATGTGGGTCCTCCTGATGCCTTGAGCGAAGCGTAGCATCTTTGCCGCAGCTTCGAGAGCGGCGGGTCGCTGCGCGAAACGCGGCGCGCGCGTGCCTGTGGCACAATGCCCCATGCCCTTTGATTGCGCGTTCACTCCGCGCGCGTGCGCGCTCTTGGCGCATGCCGGGAATTTGCAATGGTCACGCCGAGCCTGAGCGAGCTCATCGGGCGCACCCCGGTCATTCCCGTGCTCGAGCTCGAGGCTGCGGAGGAGGCCGTGCCGCTCGCGCGGGCCCTGCACGCCGGCGGTCTCAGCGTCCTCGAGTTGTCGCTGCGCTCGGCGGTCACGCTCCTCGTGCTCGAGTCGCTGCGCCGGGAGCTGCCGCAGGTGTGCATCGGAGTGGGCCCCCTGATTCGCGCGGTTGATTTCGCTGCAGCGGGGCGCGCGGGCGCTCATTTTGGCGTGACGGCGGGGCTCACGAGCGAGCTCGCGGCGGCCGCTCGCGGGGCCCGCTTTCCGGTGATGCCGGGCGTCATGACCCCGAGTGAGGTGATTGCCGCGCGCCAGGCCGGCTTCGCGATGCTCGCCTTGTTCCCGGCCGAGGCGGCTGGCGGAGTGGCTCTTGCGCATGCGCTCGGCCGCGCCTTTCCAGACGTTGCGCTTTGTCCGCATGGCAGCCTCGACGCCGCGCGCGCGAGCGAATACCTCGCGCTCGCGAACGTGCCGTGCGTCGCGGGCGAATGGATTGCGCCGCCCAAAGAGGTGCGCACGGGTGATTGGAGCGGGCTCGAGCAGCGCGCGCATGCCGCGGCTGTCCTCGGGCGCGCGGCCTCATGAGCATCGCCATGGGCTGCTCGACAGTCAGACCGGTCCTTGAACCCAGGTAGCGCATGCAGCTCCACACCTTCATCGAGATCCTGGGCTGGCTCGGCGCCTCGCTCATCCTCGGCGCCTACGCGCTTATTTCATCGGCCAAGCTCGCGGCGAATTCCGCACTCTATCAGTGGATGAACGTGGTGGGGGCCGCGGGTTTCATGGTCAACGGCGGCTATCACGGTGCCTGGCCCTCCTTCGGGCTGAACGTGATCTGGCTCGCGATCGCGATCATCGCCTTGCGGCGAAACGCGCGCGCACGGCGCACCTGATCGGCTCGTGCGGCGCTCAGCGCCGCGGATAAGGCCGCCCATCCTTGTGCTGAAAGGTGTCGCGGCCTTTGGGGAAGTGCAGGTCGATGTCCGGGTAATCGACTTCTTCCTCGGCGCCCTTGCGCGCGCCGACCTCGAGCACGAGCGCATCGACGTTTGAGCGGTTCTGCAGGTGGTGGCCATCCGCAACTCCGGCCTTGAAACCCGCGCAGTCGCCGCTCCTCAGCACCTCCTCGCCGGCGTTCGTGACCAGGACGACCTCGCCCTGGAGCACGTACACGAACTCATCCTCCGCCGCATGCCAATGGCGCTGGCTCGACCAGACGCCGGGCGCCAGGACCAGCAAATTGACGCCGAAGTCGCTCAAGTGCGCTGCATCGGCGAGGCGGCGGCGGATGCGCCCCCGGCACGGCTCATCATAGGGCGGCGGATAGCCGGAACCGCGCCTTTCGGGGACTGTGCTCAGATCAATCTTGGGCATGGCGTTTCTCTCATCGACCGGTGGATTGCAGATACTAGCGAACTCACGTTTTGGACTCACGCGCTCGCGGCTCGAGGCGGCGGCATCGCGCAGAAGCTCCCGTGGTATTCTTCGACTCGAGATCCCCGCGGCGCACGGGTCTCATCCATAACAACATGCGGGGCGCATCCAACCGATGGTCTTCAACTCGCTCACCTTCGTGCTGTTTTTTGCCGTCGTGCTCGTGCTGCACAACCTGCCGCTGCCCTGGTCGGTCAAGAAGCTCAACCTCCTCATTGCGAGCTATCTGTTCTACGCGGCGTGGAACCCGCCGTTCATTTTGCTGCTGTGGGCCTCGACGGTGGTCGACTGGCTGGTGGCCCGCCAGATCAATCTGCAGCCGACCGAGCGGCGCCGCAAGGCCTGGCTCATCGTGTCGCTCGCGGTCAATCTGGGTTTTCTCGGGTTCTTCAAGTACGGCAAGTTCGTGCTCTCGAACTGGCAGGCGCTCATGCATGCGATCGGCGTCGAGTACCAGCCTCCGGACTGGAACATTCTGCTGCCGGTCGGCATCTCCTTCTATACGTTTCACTCGATGTCCTATACGCTCGACATCTACTGGCGGCGCGTCGAGCCCATTCCAAAGCTGTTCGACTTTGCGCTGTTCGTTGCATTCTTCACCCAGCTCGTCGCGGGCCCCATTCTGCGCACGGCCGATCTCGTGCCGCAGTTCATGCGCCCGCGCCGCGCGAACGCCTCGCAACTGGGGTGGGGCCTCGCGTTGATGACGCTCGGGCTGTTCGAAAAGGTGGTGCTGGCCGATGGCATCTTCGCGCCCGCGGCCGATGCGGTGTATGGCGCGAAGGATGCACTCGGGGCTGTTGACGGCTGGCTCGGGACGCTCGCCTTTTCGGGGCAGATCTTCTGCGATTTTGCAGGCTATTCGACCACCGCGGTCGGCGCCGCGCTTTGCCTGGGGTTCGACATTCCGAACAACTTCCGTGTGCCCTATGCGGCGCTGGGCTTTTCCGATTTCTGGCGCCGCTGGCACATCTCGCTCTCGACCTGGCTGCGCGACTACCTCTACATTCCTCTGGGAGGCAATCGCCGCGGCAATGGCCGCACGTACGTGAACCTGATGGCGACCATGGTCATCGGTGGATTGTGGCACGGCGCCAACTGGACCTTCGTCGCGTGGGGCACGCTGCACGGGACGTATCTGGCTGGCGAGCGTTTCGTCAAGGCGCGCACAGCGCACTGGCATTGGCCGAGCGGGATCGCCTTCAAGCTCCTGCTGGTGTTCCTCACCTATACGCTCATCGACATCACCTGGGTGTTCTTCCGCGCCAAGGACTTCGCCTCCGCGGGCGACATGCTCGGAGCCATGTTCGGCCTGCATCCCGCGGCGGCACCGCTCCTGCCCACCATCCGCGTCGCCGAGGTGATCATCGCCCTGGGCGGGATGCTGAGCACTCAATGGCTGATGCGCGAGCGCTCGCTCGAGGGGGTGGTGGCGCGTGCGCCGCTCCCGGTAATCGCCGCGGTCTGGACATTCATGGTCGTTGCCATCGTGCTCACCCAGGGTAACGGCAGCTCTTTCATTTATTTTCAGTTCTAGGACGTCCGGGAGACGCCATGGCGGATGAGGACTGGCTACGCGGAACGATGGCGCGACACACGCCGCGCGGCCTCGAGCGCCCCGTTCCCCGGGTGCCCTGGATGCGGATACTCGGCATCGTCGCCCTGACCGCGACGCTGACCGTCGCCGCCTGGGAGATCAAGATGCGCGCGGTCGGCTTGCACGCGGGTGATCTCGGCGATGAGCCGGCGGGGTGGAGCGTCGAGCGGCGCAAGGTCGACTCCGGTCCACGCGACTCGATCGTGCTCGTGGGTGATTCGCGTTTGCTTTTCGACACGGACCTCTCGGTGTGGGAGCGGCTCGTCGGTCAGCGTCCGATTCAGCTCGCGCTCGCGGGCACCAATCCGCGTCCCTTTCTGCACGACATCGCTCAGGATGAGCATTTCGCGGGACTGCTGGTCGTCGACATCAGCGAGACGATTTTCTTTCGCGACCGGGTGGGCCTCAACGAGCATCTGCTCGACTATTTCAAGAACGAGTCCCCTTCCCAGCGCCTCGGGTACCGCCTGTACGCGTCGCTGTCGCGGTATCTGGCCTTTCTCGAGCCGAACTACACGCCCTTGACGCTCCTCGAGCGGGAGCGCTGGCCGGAGCGGATCGATCCCAAGGATGCTCCCTACTACGACCCGTGGAAGCTCAGCGAGACCTTCGATGACCGTCAGACGGCGATGTGGTATCGGATCGAGGAGCCGGGTTTCCTGCAAACTCATGCGCGGCTCGCCTGGAACGGCTTTCAGGGCAAGCCGGTCGCCCCCGAGATGGTCGCGAAGGTGGTGGCCACCACCCAGGCCGACGTCGAGCGCATCCGCGCACGCGGTGGGGAGGTGGTCTTTCTGCGGCCTCCGTCGCGTGATCCGCTGCGCTCAAACGAGCAGAAGCGCGCGCCGCGCGCGCTCACGTGGGACCGGCTGCTGCGCGAGACTGGATGCTTCGGAGTGCATTTCGAGGACTATTCGGAGATGCAGGGCCTGGAGCTGCCCGAATATTCACACCTGTCGCGCGCCGAGGTGCCGCGCTTCACCGAGCGCTATGTGCGCGTGATGCGCGCGCACGTCCCGCACCTCGCAGCGCTCGCCCGAGCGCACGGGATTGACCCAGGTCCTTGAGAGCCGCCCTCACTCCACGATCCGCACCGGCGTGCCGAGATCGACACGGTCGTACAGCTCCTGCATATCGGCGTTGTCGAGCGCGATGCAGCCGCGCGTCCAGTCCTTCATCGTGACGGCGCGCCCGTCGGGCTCGAGCGGCTGACCATGGATGTAGATCTCGCCTCCGAGACGCGTGTGCTGCGGCGGCATGCGCCGCTCGCGGAGTGCGGCCAGGATGGCCGCATGTTCCTGCGGGCTGATGAGGTGGTCGGCCAGGCCCCGCTCGGCGTCTTCGAGGTTGGGATAGGAGAGACAGACGGAGCGATGGAACTTGCTCAGCGGGTTCTTCGCGCAGACATAGAACTCCCCGAGCGGAGTGGCCTCATCGCCCTCGATGCGCTTGTCGCAGGACCCATTGCGCCCGAGCGCCACCGGGTATTCCCGCTCCAGATGGCCGGCATCGTAGATGAAGAGTCGGCGCGCTCCCTTGCGGATCAGGATCGAGCGTTGGCTCACGCGGCCCCGGCCCGGTGGCCGAGAATGCGATCGACGATGCGCGGCCAGGTGGCCTCCGCGTCACCGGCGAGCGCGATCTTCAGTCCGGTGATGCCGAGCCGCCGGGCGAACTCGAGATCGGTGGCCCGGTCGCCGACCATGAAGCTCGCTGCGCGATCCAGCACGTGCCTCGAGAGGAATGATTCAAGGAGGCCGATGCTCGGCTTGCGGCAGCCGCAGCGCTCATGCTCGTAGTGCGGGCAGATGAGCACCGCCTCGAAACCGATGCCCTGCGAGGCGAAGATCTCGAGAATGAACCGGTGCGCCTGCTCGAAGGCCTCATAGGGCAGCGCCGCGGTGCCGAGACCATCCTGGTTGCTGACCATCACGAGCCCGAAACCGGCGCGCACCAGCTCGAGCAGGGCCGGCACCACGCCGGGCATCAAGCGGATCTTGTCGAGGCGATCGACTTTCTCGTCCGGTGGCTCTTCGACCAGCGTGCCATCGCGGTCAAGGAAAACGATGCGGCGCGCGGGCGCGCCCGCTGCAGCAGTGGGCTCAGGCATGGAATCGAAGCTCGTGTTCCAAATCGACGGGCCGGTACACTAATACGGCGGGTGGATCTGCGGCAAATGCCGAAGCTGACTAGGGCCAGAAACATTCTGCACTCCTCGAAGGAGGGTGCGGGGTGCAAATTCGATGGATTGGATACCGCATAAGAGGTTTTCTTGCCGTTGCCGATCGTGCCCTTTATTGGGACATGATCTGCAAAAGGGC
>DATGIA010000070.1:0-9928 GCA_035307465.1 Steroidobacteraceae bacterium | reverse complement strand
CGTGCACGTGCGCGATCGCATCGAGCACGTTCTTGCGCACCTTCTTGCGTGCCGGCTTCGCGCCCTGCTGCGCGGCGCCCGACGGTGCGGCGCCCCCTTGCTTCTGATCGGCCATGAGTTCCTCTTAGATCTTGCCCGGCGGCGCGTTCATCTTGACCGCCTGCTTGCGCGGCCCCTTGCGCGTGCGGGCATTGGTACGGGTGCGCTGGCCGCGCAGCGGCAGTCCCTTGCGGTGGCGGATGCCGCGATAGCAGCCGAGATCCATCAGCCGCTTGATGTTCATCGACACTTCGCGCCGCAGATCCCCCTCGACCACGAACTTCGCCACCTGCGAGCGCAGCGCGGCGACCTCGGCATCGGTGAGGTCCTTGACCTTGACGTGCGGCGCGACGCCTGCGGCCTCGAGGATGCGCTGCGCGCGGCTGCGCCCGACGCCGTAGATGTGCGTCAGGCCGATCACCACGTGCTTGCTCATCGGAATGTTGATTCCGGCGATACGTGCCATTGCTCAGCTCTCCGAAGGTGTCCTGGCAGCGGTGCTGCTCAGGCGCTCGCGAAAAAGATTCGAATTGTAGCGCACCGGGCGCTCCCTATCAATTTTCATGCCAATTGCGCAGGGCCCGGCCCTACCCCTGGCGCTGCTTGTGCCGGGGGTCCGAGGAGCAGATGACGTACACGATGCCGCGCCGCCGCACGATCTTGCAGTTCTTGCAGATTTTCTTCACCGAAGGACGCACTTTCATTTTCTGGCTCCAATTCCCCGAAGGCTCGCCTTCTTCATCAGCCCCTCGTACTGGTGCGACACCACGTGCGAGTGCAGCTGGGCGACGAAATCCATGACACCGACCACGATGATGAGGAGCGAGGTGCCCCCGAACTGAAACGGAATGCTCGGATTCACCATGCGCATGATCTCGGGCAGCAGGCACACCGCCATGATGTACAGGCCCCCCCAGAGCGTGAGGCGCGTGAGCACCTTGTCGAGATACTCGGCGGTCTGCTGGCCCGGGCGGATCCCCGGGATGAAGGCGCCCGCCTTCTTGAGATTCTCGGCCGTATCGCGCGCATCGTAGACCAGCGCGACGTAGAAGAACGCAAACCCCAGGATGAGCAGCGCGAACAGCAGCACGTGCAGCGGCTGACCGTAGTTGAGGATGGCCGCGACGCGCTGCAGGCCGCGCTGCAACGGGTTCGGGTTCGGGCTGTTGCCGAAGAACTGGGCGAGGGTTGCGGGGAAGACCAGCAAGCTCGAGGCAAAGATCGGCGGAATGACGCCGGCCATGTTGAGCTTGAAGGGCAGATGCGTGCTCTGGCCCTGCATCATGCGCCGGCCCACCTGGCGCTTGGCGTAGTTCACCTGGATCTTGCGCTGAGCCCGCTCGACGAACACGCAGAAGAAGGTCACCGCGATCACGACCGCGATGATCATCACGACGATGAAGGGATTCATCTCGCCCGACTTCACCATCTCGAGCGTGTTGCCGATCGCCCGCGGCAGCTGCGCGACGATGCCGGCCACGATGATCATGGTGATGCCGTTACCGATGCCGCGCTCGGTGATCTGCTCGCCGAGCCACATCACGAACATCGTCCCGGTGGTGATCGAGACCGTCGCGATGAACAGGAACTGCAGTCCCGGATGCGGCACCAGGCCGCTGCCCGAGTTCTGGATCGCGAGCGCCGCCCCGAAGCCCTGGAAGGCGGCGAGGAACACCGTGCCGTAGCGCGTGTACTGCATGAGCTTGCGCCGCCCCGACTCGCCGTCCTTGCGGATCTGGTTCCACGGCGGGTACACCATCGAGGCCATCTGCACGATGATCGAGGCGGTGATGTAGGGCATCACGTTCAGGGCGAGGATGCTGAAGCGCTGCAGCGCCCCGCCCGAGAACATGTTGAACATCCCGAAGAAGGTGCCTTCCTGCTTCGCGAAGAACGCGGCAAAGCGCGCCGCATCGATGCCGGGCACCGGAATGAAGGTGCCGATCCGATAGACGACGAGAGCGCCCAGCAGGAACCACAGACGCTTGCGCATCTCGGCAAAGCGCGTCAGGTCTCCGAGGGCGGCGGCGGCGCTGGTGCTGCTTGAGGCCATGACTCTTTAGCCGAAGCGGCCGCCCGCGGACTCGACGGCGGCGCGGGCGCCCTTGGTCGCGGTGACGGCCGCATCACTGATGTGGAATCCGCGCGACACCTTGCCGGAGAGGATGATCTTCACCCGCTCGGTCTGCTCGGGGACGAGGTCGGCGGCGATCAGCGCGGCGAGGGTCACCGTCTCGCCGGCGAGCCGCGACAGATCATCGAGCGTGAGCTCGGCGCGCGAGGCCTTGATCGCGGAGCGAAAGCCGGTCTTCGGCAGGCGCCGCTGCAGGGGCATCTGGCCGCCCTCGAAGCCGACCTTGTGGTAGCCGCCCTTGCGGGCACGCTGGCCCTTGACGCCGCGGCCGCAGGTCTTGCCCTGCCCCGCCGAGGCACCGCGCCCGACCCGAAGGTGCGGGCGTTTCGCCCCCGCGGCCGGCTTGATCGAATTCAGTCGCATGTCATCCTCCGTTGCGCGGCGTACGAGCCGGGCTCTTGCCCGCGCCGTCCACGGTCTCCACCGTCAGCATGTGCCGCGCGGCGTTCATCATTCCCCGGTTCGAGGGGGTGTCGGCCACGACGACGCTCTGGCCGATGCGCTTCAAGCCCAGGCCGCGCGCCGAGTTGCGAATGGCGGCGAGCTGCCCGGCCAGGCTCCTGGTGAGCGTGACCTTGACCTTCGATTCGCTCATGGCGTCCCCTGCAGCTCCTCGACCGTCTTGCCGCGCTTCGCCGCGATGTCATCGGGTGTTCGCAGCTTGCCGAGCGCATCCATCGTCGCGCGCACCACGTTGATGGGGTTGCGCGAGCCATAGCTCTTGGCGAGCACGTTGCGCACGCCCGCGCACTCGAACACCGCGCGCATGCCGCCGCCGGCGATCACCCCGGTGCCGTCCGCGGCGGGCTGCATGTACACGCGCGTCGTTCCATGCCGTCCTTTGACAGCGTAGTAGAGCGTATCGTTCTTGAGCGCGACCGATACCAGGCTCTTGCGTGCCTGCATCATCGCCTTGGAGATCGCCACGGGGACCTCACGGGCCTTGCCGTAGCCGAATCCCACGCGTCCGGCGCCGTCGCCGACCACCGTGAGCGCGGTGAAGCCGAACTGCTTGCCGCCCTTCACGACCTTGGCCACACGGTTCACCGCGACCAGCTTCTCGAGCAGGTCGTCACCGGAAACGGGTTTTTCTACTCTCGCCATGCCTTCCTCGGAACCTTAAGTTAGAACTCGAGTCCCGCTTCGCGCGCGGCCTCGGCCAGCGCCCGGACGCGCCCGTGGTACATGAAGCCGGAACGGTCGAAGGCCACCTTGGCGATGCCCTTGGCCTTCGCGCGCTCGGCGATCGCCCGACCGACGGCCTTGGCCGCCTCGATGTTGCCGGTCGTCTTGAGCTCGCCGCGCACGTCCTTTTGCACGGTCGAGGCGGCCACGAGCACCTTGTCGCCCTGCGGGTCGAAAATCTGCGCATAGATGTGCTGCGGGGTGCGATGCACCGACAGGCGCACCACCGCCAGCTCCTTGATCTTCGAGCGGCTGCGCAACGCGCGCCGCAACCGCACATCTCTCTTCGTGAGCTTCATGGTTACTTCTTCTTCGCCTCTTTCAGCGAAATCTTCTCGTCCGAATACTTCACGCCCTTGCCCTTGTAGGGTTCCGGCGGCCGAAAGCCGCGGATCTCCGCCGCGGTCTGACCGACGCGCTGGCGGTCGACCCCCTTGACGAGGATCTCCGTCTGGCTCGGCGTCTCGATGGTGATGCCCTCGGGAATCGCATAGTTGATGAGATGCGAGAAGCCGAGCGTCAGGCTCAGGGCCTTGCCCTGCACCGCGGCTCGATAGCCGACGCCGACGAGCTCGAGCTTCTTCTCGTAGCCCCGAGTGACGCCCAGCACCATGTTCGCGAGATGCGCGCGGGTCGCCCCGGCGATTGCATTCAGGCCCTCGGCATCCGAGCTCGCCTCGACCAAGAGGCGCTGCTCGTTCTGCACCACCTTGATGCCGCTCTTGAGCGGCAGCGTGAGCGCACCCTTGGCGCCTTTGACCGTGACGAGGTCGGCGGCGATGGTGGCGCTCACCCCCTTGGGGAGGTCGACCGGCTTTTTGGCTACTCTCGACATGTTCTCTTCCTTACTGCACCACGAACAGCACTTCGCCGCCCGTGCCCTCGGCGCGCGCCTTCGCGTCCGACATGATGCCCTTGGGCGTCGAGACCACGGCCACGCCCAGGCCGCCCAGCACCTTCGGCAGCTCGTCCTTGCCCCGGTAGATGCGCAGCCCCGGGCGGCTGATGCGCTCGATGCGATCGATCACCGGTCGTCCGTCGTGATACTTGAGCTCGATCGTCAGCGTGCTCTTGGCCCCGTCCTTCTCGACGAGGAAGTTGCCGATGTAACCCTCCTCCTTCAGCACCTTGAGGATGGCGAGCTTCAGGCGCGAGGCGGCGACGGCGACCGTCGGCTTGGCCGCGGCCTGGGCGTTGCGGATGCGGGTGAGAAGATCGGCAATGGGATCGGTCATGCTCATGCGGCGCTCCTCACCAGCTGGCCTTCGACAGACCGGGAATCTCGCCGCGGCTGGCCGCCTCGCGCAGCTTCGTGCGCGCGAGCCCGAACTTGCGGTACACCCCGCGCGAGCGCCCCGTGATCGAGCAGCGATTGCGCTGCCGGCTGGCCGACGCATCGCGCGGCTGGCGCTGCAGCGCGATCTGGGCCTTCTCGCGCTCCTCCGCGGAGGTCTTCGGATCGCGGATCAGCTCCTTGAGCTCGGCGCGCCGTGCCGCGTATTTCTTCGCGATCTTCAGACGCCGCTTCTCGCGCATGAGCATGTTCGTCTTGGCCATCGAGTTACCTATTTACGGAACGGAAAGTTGAACGCTTCGAGCAGTGCCCGGCCATGCTTGTCGTCGCCGGCCGAGGTGGAGATGGTGATGTCCATGCCCCGGATCTGGTCGATCTGGTCGTACTGGATCTCGGGGAAGATGATCTGCTCCTTGACGCCGAGGCTGTAGTTGCCGCGCCCGTCGAAGGAGCGCGTGCTGATGCCGCGGAAGTCGCGGATGCGCGGAATGGCGATGTTGACCAGCCGGTCGAGGAACTCGTACATGCGCGCGCCGCGCAACGTGACCTTGCAGCCGATCGCCTGCCCGTCGCGCACCTTGAAGGTCGCAACCGACTTCTTCGCCTTGGTGACCGCGGGCTTCTGCCCGGTGATCTTCGCAAGATCCGCGGTCGCCGCATCCATGACCTTCTTGTCGGCCACGGCCTCGCCCACGCCCATGTTGACCGTGATCTTGAGGATGCGCGGAACCTGCATCGTGTTCTTCAGCCCCAGGCTCTGCTTGAGCTCGGGCACGATCTTCTCGCGATAAACCTGCTGCAATCTCGCCATATCGTTCACTCGCTACTCAGGAGTCGACCATTTCTTTGTTCGACTTGAACACGCGCACCTTGCGGCCGTTCTCGAGCGTTCGAAACCCGATCCGGTCGCCCTTCTGTGTCGTCGGATTCAAGATCATCACGTTCGAAACGTGCAGCGGCGCCTCACGCTCGATGATGCCGCCCTGCACGCCCGCCTGCGGGTTCGGGCGCTGGTGCTTCTTCGCCATGTTCACGCCCTCGATGCGCACCCGATCGTGATCGAGCACCTCGATGACCGTCCCCTTGCGTCCCTTGTCGCGACCCGCGATCAGCACCACGAGATCGCCCTTGCGAATCTTCTTCATCACAGCACCTCCGGGGCGAGGGAGATGATCTTCATGAACTGCACGTTGCGCAGCTCGCGCGTGACCGGTCCGAAGATGCGCGTGCCGATCGGCTCGAGCTTGTTCGTGAGGAGCACCGCGGCGTTGGTGTCGAAGCGGATCAGCGAGCCGTCGGCGCGGCGCACGCCGCTGCGGGTGCGCACGACGACCGCGTCGTACACCTCGCCCTTCTTCACCTTGCCGCGCGGGATCGCATCCTTGACGCTCACCTTGATGACGTCGCCCACGGCGGCGTAGCGGCGCTTCGAGCCGCCGAGCACCTTGATGCACATCAGCCGCTTCGCGCCCGAGTTGTCGGCGACGTTGAGCATGGTTCTGAGCTGGATCATGGGGCTTGCGTCCTATTGCGGGCGGGCGCGTTCGACGACGCGCACCAGCATCCACGATTTGCGGCGCGACATCGGCCGGCACGGCTTGATCGAGACGAGGTCGCCCTCCTTGCACTCGTTGTTCTCGTCATGCGCCAGCACCTTGGTGGTGCGGCGGATGTACTTGCCGTACGTCGGGTGCTTGACCAGCCGCTCGACCGACACGGCAATGGTCTTGTCCATCTTGTTGCTCACCACCTTGCCGGTGAGGAGTCGCTGGCCGGTTGCGGCGGCCGCCTCGGGGGCCGCAGGGGCCGCCTCGTTCGCTGTGCTCGACATCAGACCTTACCTCCGCGCGCGCTTTCAGCGAGCACCGTCTTCACCCGGGCGATGTTTCGGCGCACCTTGGCGAACTGGTCGGGTTTCGCCGCCTGGCCGGTCGCACGCGCCATGCGCAGATTGAACTGCTCGCGACGCAGCTTCAGCAGCTCCTCGCTCAAGCCCGCGCGCGCCTTGCTCCGCAAATCTTTCGCCTTCATCTCAACGCCCCTTATGCCCTGACCTGGCGCTTGACGAACGCCGTGGACACCGAGAGCTTCGCTGCGGCGAGACGGAACGCCTCGCGCGCGATCTCCTCGCTCATGCCCTCGATCTCGAACAGCACCTTGCCCGGAAGCACGCGTGCCACCCAGTACTCGACGTTGCCCTTGCCCGAGCCCATGCGCACCTCGAGCGGCTTCTGCGTGATCGGCACGTCCGGAAAGACGCGGATCCAGATGCGTCCACCGCGCTTGACGTAGCGCGAGATGGCGCGCCGCGCCGCCTCGATCTCGCGCGCCGTCATGCGGGCGCGGTCGGTGGCCTTGAGCCCGTACTCGCCAAACGCGACCGTGTTGCCGCGCTGCGCGCTGCCGGCGATCCGGCCCTTGAACTGTTTGCGGAACTTGGTCCGCTTCGGCTGCATCATTGCCTTGACCCTTATCTCAAGTCGCGACCGGCGCGGGTGCCGTCTCGGCCGGCTTCGCGGCAGCAGCCTCGGCTTCCGCCTCCGGCACTTCGGCCTCGGGCTTGTCGAACACCTCGCCCTTGAATATCCACACCTTGATGCCGATCACGCCATAGGTCGTCTTCGCCTCGGCGAGCCCATAGTCGATGTCGGCGCGGAAGGTGTGCAGCGGCACGCGCCCCTCGCGGTTGCTCTCGGTGCGTGCGATCTCCGAGCCGTTCAGGCGGCCCGAGATGCGCACCTTGATGCCGAGCGCACCCGAGCGCATGGTGTTGGTGACCGCGCGCTTCATCGCCCGTCGAAACATGACGCGCTTCTCGAGCTGCTGCGCGATGCCCTCCGCGACGAGCTTCGCGTCGAGCTCGGGCTTGCGGATCTCGGCGATATTCAGGCGCACGTCCTGCACCGTCATGCCGAGGATCTTCGCGACCTGGCCGCGCAACTTCTCGATGTCCTCGCCCTTCTTGCCGATCACGATGCCGGGACGTGCCGTATGAATCGTGATGTTGGCGCGCCGGGCGGCGCGCTCGATGTGGATGCGGCTGACCGAGGCGTCGGCGAGCTTCTTCTGCAGGAACTCCCGCACCAGATGATCGGTGTGAATGTTCGAGGCGAAGGTCTTGGTGCCCGCATACCACTTGGAGGTCCAGTCACGGGTGATGCCGAGACGAATGCCGATCGGATTGACTTTCTGACCCATCAGGATTCTCGCTTGCCGTCGGAAACTTGCACGAGGATGTGGCTGTTGCGCTTGGCAATGCGCACGCCGCGCCCCTTGGCGCGCGCGTGGAAGCGCTTGAGCATCGGCGCCGCATCGACCTCGACCCGCGTCACCTTGAGATCATCGACGTCGGCGTTGAAATTGTTGTAGGCGTTGGCAATCGCCGAGTCGAGCACCTTGAGCACGATGCGCGCGCCCTTCTTCGGCATGAACTTGAGCGTGTTGACCGCGAGCGTCGCGGACTTGCCGCGGATGGTGTCGACGACCAGCCGGCACTTCTGCGGGGAGATGCGCGCGTGGCGCAGCTTGGCGGTGGTTTGCATGGTTACTCCGCGGCCGCCACTTTCTTGTCGCCCGAATGCGCCTTGAAGGTGCGCGTCGGCGCGAACTCGCCGAGCTTGTGGCCGACCATGTTCTCGGAAATGAGCACCGGCACATGCAGCCGTCCGTTGTGCACGGCGATGGTGAGCCCGACCATGTCGGGCACGATCATCGAGCGGCGCGACCAGGTCTTGATCGGACGCCGGTCGTTTTTCTGGCTCGCCGTCTGCACCTTCTTGGCGAGGTGCAGATCTACGAACGGGCCTTTCTTTAGGGAACGTGGCACGAGAGATCTCCGGAGGTCAGATGCGCTTGTTCTTGCGGCGCTGCACGATCATGCTGTCCGTGCGCTTGTTGTGACGGGTCTTCTTTCCCTTGGTCTGCAGGCCCCACGGGCTCACCGGATGCGGGTTGCCCTGTCCGGACTTGCCCTCGCCGCCGCCGTGCGGATGGTCGACCGGATTCATGACGACGCCGCGCACGGTGGGTCGCACGCCGAGCCAGCGCACCGCGCCGGCCTTGCCGAACACGCGCAGATTGTGCTCCTCGTTGCCGAGCTCGCCGATGGTGGCCCGGCAGTCGACGTGGATCTTGCGGATCTCGCCCGACTTCAGGCGCACGCTCGCGTAGAGGCCTTCACGCGCCGCGAACTGCGCCGAGCCGCCGGCGCTGCGCACCAGCTGGCCGCCCTTGCCCACCTTCAGCTCGACGTTGTGCACCGTCGAGCCGATCGGGATGTGCCGCAGCGGCAACGCATTGCCCGGCTTGATCGGGGCATCGGCGCCCGAGCGGATCTCATCGCCTTCCTTCACGCCCTTCGGCGCGAGGATGTAGCGCCGCTCGCCGTCCTTGTAGAGCACGAGCGCCAGATGCGAGGTGCGGTTCGGATCGTATTCGAGGCGCTCGACCACGCCCGCAATGCCGTCCTTGTCGCGCTTGAAGTCGATGATGCGGTAGCGCTGCTTGTGACCGCCGCCGATGTGGCGGGTGGTCTGGCGGCCGGAATGGTTGCGCGCGCCTGAGCGATTCTTCTTGGTCGTCAGCGAGGCGACGGGCCCGCCCTTGTGCAGGTGCGAGCGGTCGACCTTGACCACGAAGCGGGTCCCGGGGGACGTCGGTCTCATCTTGATCAGTGCCATCTTGCGCGCTCCTTACTTCGCGCCGCCGGTGAAGTCGATCGACTGGCCGTCCTTGAGCCGCACGTACGCCTTCTTGTAGCCGCTGCGCCGACCCGCAATGTTCTTGAAGCGGCGCGCTTTGCTCGGCCGGTTGAGCAGGTTCACGCCCTCCACCTTCACCTCGAACATGAGCTCGACCGCCTGGCGCACCTCGCTCTTCGAGGCATCGTCGCGCACGCGAAACACGTAGCTGTTCGCCTTCTCGGTGAGCGTCGCCGCCTTCTCCGACACATGCGGCTGCAGCAGCACGTTCATCAAGCGTTCCTTGTTCATGCCGCCGCCCCTGTCTGCGCTGCCGCTTGCGCGGCAGGTTCCGCGCCGAGGCGCTGATCGAGCATCTTCAAGGCCCCGACCGTCGCGATGACCTTGTCGTGCTTGACGAGGCTCACCGGGTCGAGCGCGCTCACTGCGAGCACCTCGACATGCGGAATGTTGCGCGCGGCGAGGAACAGCTTCTCCTCGAATGCCTCGACCAGGATCAGCGCGCGGCTCGCGCCGAGCTCGGCGAGGCGCGCAATGAGGAGCTTGGTCTTCGGCTGATCGAGCGCGAGCGACTCG